>JBBRDN010000201.1:0-8523 GCA_038203875.1 Verrucomicrobiota bacterium | reverse complement strand
AGTTGATAGTCCAGCCGGGCCGCCCTCATATCGTAGAAGTTGCGTATGAAACCTTCCTTCAACGCGACCAGCGCTGCTGTAGTCTGCTTGTTTCTGGTGCTTCCGCTGGCCCAGGCCTCAGTCCTCTACGAGATCATTGATCTCGGCACCGTGGCCGGAGCGTTCCGCAGCGAGGCGCGCGGCATCAATCAGCAGGGCGAGGTCTGGGGTGAAAATTTCAATTCGGACTTCCCCTATTTCGTTTGGAAGAACAACACAAACTACGGCGTCGCCAAACCCGCCGAGGTCGCGACGATGGCGCTTTATGGCAGGAATGACGCCGGCCAGTTCGCCGGAAATTTCAGCTACTCCGTCTCGGCACGGGATATTTCCTTCTTTGGTTTACCCGCCTGGCCGCAGTTGACGGTGACGAATTTCACGCCGCGCGGGTTGAACCGGGACGCCATCGTGACTGGCTCGACCTCGGTGAAGGTCGAAACTTTTCCCGGCTCGGGAGTGCTCGTCCTGGTCAATCGCCCTGCGACGGTCTCGGGTAAAACACTGACGCGCCTGCCTTCGCTCGCCGGAGACAATGGCTGGGTGGACGCCGACGGCGTGGCCATCAACGACAGCGGTGTCGTCGTCGGATCGTCGGGAACGTCGAACAACGTGAAGCACGCGTTTCTTTGGGACGGCGCGATGCACGACCTCCACACGCTTGGCACGCGTAGCAACAGCGTCGCGGTGGCCTTCAACAACAGCGGCACCGTCGTCGGCTACATGTATAATTCCACCAGCTTTCGCGAGCCGTTCATTTGGACGCCTTCCAACGGCATGACGGCGTTGACCCTGCCCAGCGGCTACAGCACGGGCCAGCCGCTGGGGCTGAACAACCGCGGCGATGTCGTGGGCGTGGCCGGCTCCAGCAGCGCGGTGCTGTGGACGAACGGCGTGATGACGGATTTGCAGAACGTCATTGCGGCCAGCCCCGCGTGGGATCTCGACGGTGCTTACGGCATCAACGACGCGGGCGAAATTGTCGGATACGGCAAGAACGGCGGCCTGACCAAGGGATTCCTGCTGCGGCCCTTGAACGTGCCCCCGGCGCAGTTCAAAATCGAACTGCTCGACCCCGCTGATTCGGCAGTGAGCAACGTTTTCACCGGCGCCGGCGTAACGGCGGATCTCGACACACTCAACCGGCTCTCGATCCGGCGTGTGGGAACTGCCACAGACGCCGCCTCCGCGCTCGTCGTGCGGATGAGCACCACCAACAGCGGCACGCTGACGTTGAGCCTGCGTGCCGACGGCGGCGCGACGGGCGTGACCGGCAACCCCGTCATGGATGGCTCCATCGGCCGGGTGGAGGGCGGGGCGGGTTTTGATTCGTTGGGGGAACACACCACTTCCACGGTGCAGGGTCCGCGCGCCTACTTGTTGTATCGCGCACCGGGGATTTTTCACCGCACCAACACCAGTGACTCCCTCCGCCCGCAGCGCATCATCGGAATGCAGGCGCGATTTCAGCCGGACGTCGGCGCGGCGGTCACGCAAACCGTTTCGATCGTGGTCGTCCGCCCGCCGCTCATCGTCCTGCACGGGGTCTGGTCGGATCGCGCGCAGTCGTTTGCCGGTTTTGAAACGAGGTTCCAACAGGAAGAACTGGGCGTGCAGATTTTCGGCCCGTCGTATCCCAACTCCATTTCATTTGCGGGCAACGCGACGGAAATCCCGAAGGCGCTCGGGAACGCCCGCAACGCCCTGCGCGAGCAGAACTTCGCCAGCACACGCGCGGACATTTTCGCGCACAGCATGGGCGGCGTGTTGAGCCGCCTCTACGCGGGCCGCGCCGACTACAATCGGCCCGAGAATTACCTCCGTGGCGACATCAACCGGCTGGTCACGATTGATTCGCCGCATCGCGGCGCCATCTTCGGCGACGCGATCAAGCGCGCCTTCACCTGGCTCGACCTCAACGACCTGGCAGCCGTCCATGCCGTGCTGGCAGTCGAGATGAGCGTGCACGGGATGCCGCCGGAACTCGGGGCCGGCGAAGACCTGCTGACGACCAGCCTGGCCAACAGCAACATGAACCAGCGTGCCACGGATGTGGCCGCGCATGTGATCGTCGGCGACTTCTCGTTCGGCGTGGATCTCAAGACCCTGCCCCAGCCGTTCGGGGGATTTTACAGTGCTTTGGAGGCCATCCCCGGACTCAAACTCGGCTCCCTGTTTTTCACGCCCGTCCCGGACAGCGACCTCATCGTGTCGGTGGACAGTCAAAACGCCGGCATCACCGGCAATGCCACGACGACCTACAACCACCTGCACCTTGGCGCGGCCACCAACTCCACGGTTGTGGCAAAGTGTTTGTCCCTCTACCGAACACCGCCAAGCAGCGACCAATACGCGGCCGGTTTTCCGACCGGCTGGACCTCGCCCCCGCCGCCCCCCCTGCCACCGGGGCCGAACAAGCTGTTGCAGGTGTTTTTGAGCGCCATCAATTTGATCTTTAACTCCGGGCCGGCCGCCAGTTCCGGAATGTCCGTCAGCATTTCAGTCTCCGAACCGCCGGGAACGAATTTCAGTTCCGTGCTTCTCCGCACGCCCAACGCCGCATTGGCGGCCACCAACGCTACCTTTGATTTCCTGGTGGCGATCCCGGCGGACGCCGTGGGTGATTATCCCGTGAGCTACTTTGCGACGGATACCGCCTCCAACCTGTGGTGGGGCACCCAAACCCTTTCCGTCACGCCGCTGGCATCCTTGAACTATCTCGAAGCCGCGCCCCGGCGCTTCATTTTCACCCGCCTAGGTGACCAGCAGCAAATCATCGTCAACGGCGTCTATTTTGACCGGCCGCGCAACGTCACCGACCCCAGCGCCGGCACGACGTATCTCTCCGCCGACACCAACATCGTCACCGTGGAAACCAACGGAGTGATGATGGCACGCGGCGGCGGCGAAACCCGGATCACCATTTCCAAAAGCGGCAGGACAGCGTTTGTGGACGTCGTGGTCAGTCCATCGCCGACGCCCGATCTGGCGCTGGGCAAAACCGCCTCCGTGAGCAACGCCTTCGCCGGTGTGCCGGTGACGTTCACCCTGCGCGTGACCAACAACGGCGCGCAAACCGCCACCGGTGTCTATCTCTCCGACCCGCTGCCTGCCGACGCGCAGTTTCAATCCGCTACCGCCAGCCAAGGCACTTGGTCATATACCAACGGCGTGTTTGCCTGCGCCCTCGGCACGCTTGCTCCCGCCGGCAGCGCGACCGCGACCCTCACGCTCTTTTTTGCCGATGGAGGCCCGCACATCAATACCGCCACCGTCTCCGCCAACGGCCTAGATGCCAGCAGCGGAGACAACCTCGCCGCCGCTGCCGTCAATGTCACCGTGCTGCCTGCGCTGGCCATCCGGCTGAATGGAACCAACGTCATCGTTTCGTGGCCGACCAACGCCACCGGCTTTGAACTGGAACGGGTCTCCGGTCTGACTCCGCCATTGAGCTGGAATCCAGCCGCCACCAATCCGCCAATCGTTGGCGGCTATCATGAAATTCTTCTCCCCCCGACCAACGCGCCGGCCTTCTTCCGCCTGCGGCGTCCGTAGCGCTACGCCCTCCGTTCCTTGATCGCGGTGAGGATGTCGTTCACCGCGTCGGAGGCGGGCTTGGTGCCGACGTTGCCCTTGCCGTGGAGTCGGACGGCGACGGAGTCGTTGTCCAGCTCGCGGGTGCCGAGGACGAGCATGGTGTGGACGCGGGCGTGCTCGGCGTCGGCGATCTTGGCCTTGATGGGTTCGGGACCGTAGTCGCCTTCGGCGCGGACCTGGTTCTGGCGCAGCTCGGCGACGAGTCCCTTGGCGTGGCCGACGATGCGTTCGTCGTCGCCGATGGTGATGACGCGGACTTGGTCGGGCGCGAGCCAGAGGGGGAAGTTGCCGGCGTAGTGCTCGATGAGGAACCCGATGAAACGCTCGTGCGTGCCGAGGGGCGCGCGATGGATGCAGAGCGGGGTCTTGTCGGTGTTGTCCTTGTCGCGGTAGGTCAGGCCGAACTTGGCGGGCACGGCGAAGTCCACCTGGTTCGTGGCGATGGTAAATTCCTTGCCGATGGCGCTCCAGACCTGCACGTCGATCTTGGGGCCGTAGAAGGCGGCCTCGTTGGCGACCTCGACGTAGTTGATGCCGGATTCGTTGAGGACGTTGCGCACCATGTCCTCGGTCTTCTTCCAGAGTTCAGGTTCGTTGACGAATTTCTGGCCGAGCTTGGCGGGATCGTGGGTGCTGAAGCGCATCTGGTATTTGCCGAGGCCGAAGACCTGGAAATATTTCAGATACATCTCGTTCACGGCGCGGAATTCGGCGGCGAACTGTTCCTCGGTGCAGTAGATGTGGGCGTCGTTCATCTGCATGGAGCGGACGCGCATGAGGCCCATGAGTTCGCCGGACTGTTCGTAGCGGTAGCAGGTGCCGTATTCCGCGAGGCGCAGGGGAAGGTCGCGGTAGCTGTGCGGCTCCGCCGCGAAGATGCGGTGGTGGTGCGGACAGTTCATGGCCTTGAGGTAGTATTTGTCTCCGAGACCACGAATTGTTTTGTGAAGCTCCATGGCGCTTGCACTGAGGGTGTCCGCCTCAGCCTGGTTGCCCTCATTTTCGAGCTTTGCCGCACGCTCGTAGATATTGGTCATCTCCAAAAGGACTCCATCACGCTTGTTCTTTGCTTCCTCCTCAAGGAGCTCCATCGGCGGAAACATGCTGTCCGCGTAATACGGCAGATGGCCGGACGTTTTATACATCTTCTCCCGCCCGAGGTGCGGCGTGCGGACGCGGACGTAGCCGGCGGCGAATTCGGTTTCCTTGGCCAGCTTCTCCAGTTCCTCCACCAGCACGGTGCCTTTGGGCAGCCAGAGCGGCAGGCCCGGCCCCACGTATTCCGCGTCCATGGCGAAGAGTCCCATCTCCTGGCCGATCTTGCGGTGGTCGCGGCGCTTGGCCTCCTCGATCATCGTGAAGTAGGCGTCCATTTCCGTCTTGTTCTTGAAGGCGGTGCCGTAGATGCGCTGGAGCTGTGGGTTCTTCTCGTCGCCCTTGTAGTAGGCGCTGGCCACACTGGTGAGCTTGAAGGCGCCGATGTTGCCGGTGCGCATGACGTGCGGCCCGGCGCAGAGGTCGATGAAGTCGCCGTTCTTGTAGTAGGAGATGGCTTCGCCCTCGGGGATGCTGTTGAGCAGGTCGAGCTTGAACTTCGACGCGTTGCCGGGGCGCTCGGCCAATCCGCCGAGGCGGCCGCTCTGGGCGTCGGCGATGGCCTGCTCGCGAGTGACGGTGAGCTTCTCGAAGGGGTTGTTGGCCTTAGTCTCCTTCTTCATCTCGGCCTCGATGGCCGCGAAGTCTTCGGGCGAGATGCGGTGCCCGAGTTCGACGTCGTAGTAGAATCCGCTTTCGACCGGGGGGCCGTAGGCGAACTGGGCGTCGGGCCAGAGGCGGAGGATGGCGGTGGCGAGGACGTGGGCGCAGGAGTGCCGGATGCGCTCCAGCTCGGTCATCTTGGCGCGGTCGTCGAGGGTCTTGCGCTCGGGGTTCGGCTGCGGGGCGGCGGGCGGTTGCTGGTCGGACATAGAGGGAGGGTTAACCACAGATGGACACGAAGGAACACGAATTCCTGCACAACGACTGGCGAAGACTGGCCGCAATCCGCCGCCTCAGCCCGGCAGCTACTGAGCCTGATTCGTGTCGATTGGTGTTCATTCGTGGTTGGTTTGCGGCAACAAAAACGCCCCGGACTTTGCAGTGCGAGGCGTTGGCGTCCCGTGGAATGTTCCAGGGACGCTACAGGGTCGTGGTCGTGTTCAGGCTGCGGTTCACTCTGGAAAGGAAGCTGGCCGGGCGCGGCGCTGGCAAACGGATTCTCCTTCGTAAGACTTTGGGCTTCACCCGCAGCCGCCTTGAACCGAATACTTGGGAAGCAGATAGGAAGATCTTAGTGAAGCTGAAGGAATCGATCATCATAGCCGCGCCGACGGACACGGTTTGGAAGCATCTCGCCGATCCGAACACGTGGCGGGAGTGGAACACCAAGGTGAAGGTGGTCCGCCGGGACCGCACCGGTGAACTCAGCCGCAGCGAGCAGTTCAGCGCCCAACTCCGCATCCAGAAACGCCAGGTCGCCTCCCAGATCGCCGTCTCCAAATGCACGAAGGGCGAAAAACTGGAGATGGTGCAAAATTTCGAGGACAGCAAGGGACGCCGGATGGTTCGGGTGAAGTTCCGCCTCACTGCCGTGCGCCAAGGCACGCGCGTCTCCCAGGAAGTGGATCTCGGACGGTCGGGTGTTTCGCTCCTCAGTCGCACGCTCATCGTCGTCCTGCACAAGCTCGGCAAGGCGGAGGAGGTTTCCCCGCTGGAGAAACTCAAGCTGCTGATCGAAGGGGTGGTGGAAAAGCCGGGCGCAGTGGCGGCTTGAACTTCGACCCGCCCGCTCAGTGCCGGTCCTTGTCCCCGTGGCAGATCATGTCGATGACCACGCTGCTCGCCAGGATGAGCACGGCGTCTTCCCCGTCGGAGATGTCCACGCCGTAGGTGTCGCTCCACGAGAACCACCGTTTCGACACTTCGGCCACCACCCGCCCGCCGCGAGTGAAAGTGTATTCGTGGTCGAGGAAGCTTCCCTGCGCCTCTAGATCGTCCGGCCCCGGCACATCCACCCTGAAGGAGCAGCGGAAGAGGGTGAACAGGTCCTTGCTCACCACGGCAGCGATATTTCCGTCGCGCAGGATCTCGTAGGTCTTCCGAAACGAAAGGATGCGGCTGCGGATGAAGGCGAGTTCGCGGCCGGCCATGTCTTGGAACGAAAGCTTCTCGCGTAGGAGCGTGAAGGCCTTGCCGTCGACGAAGTAGGCGTCGTTCCCCTGTCCGTCCTGGATGCGGAAGTCATCCCCGAAACAGAACAGTTTTTGTTTCATCACGTAGCGCATGGGTCGGATGCTAACGGAGCGCGGGGCTGTGACGAGTGGGGACCTGTGGCTGGATTGTAAGCCGGCGCCTGGCAGGCGCCTGGCTCACAGCGTCCAGCCGGCGCGGTAGTCGTGATGGATGAAGCGGTCGGCCCCGGGCACGCCCTTGGCCCGCAGGTTGGCGGCGTCCCATTCGATGCGCAGGCCCGTGCGGAAAGCGACGCTTCCGAGAAGCCCGATCTCGGTGAGGATCGCCCCGTAGGCGAAAGGTGAATTCGTCCTGCCCATCGGCGCGAACTGAGGCAGCGCGAGGTTCTCGCCCTTGCACGCCCGTATCCATTCCTCGTGATGACCGACGGATGCGGCCAGCGTCGGCGCGGGTTTCTGGAAGTCCTTGAACCTGTCCTCCGGCAGCAGAAGATGCCGGCCGTAGTCGGCGAGCAGCATGCCCTTGTCGCCCACGAAGAGCGTGCCGCCGCCCCATTTAGAGAGGTCGGGCGTGCCCGCGACCTCCGGCCGCTTGTCGCCGGAATACCAGCGCATCGTCACGGGGGGCAGGGCGCCGCGCGCGGGGAACTGATACCGCACCTTCAACCACAGCGGCGCGCAGTGCGGGTCGACCGGCGGGCCCTCGGACTCGATGGCCGTGGGCAGGCCGAGCTTCAGCGCCCAGACGCCGAGGTCCATGTGGTGGCAGCAGAAATCCGAGAGCGTGCCGCCGCCGAAATGCCACCAGCGGCGCCAGTTGAAGTGGACCCATTCCGCGCTGTAGGGCACGGGCTGCACGGGACCGAGCCATTCGTTGTAGGCGATGTGCGACGGGATCGGTTCGCCCTGCGGAAACGGCTTTTGCTCCCAAGCACTGCCGGCCCAGTGATGCACCTCGCGCACGGGACCGATGGCGCCGGACTGGACCAGCTCGACGACGCGCCGGTAGTTCGCGGTCGCATGGATCTGGTTGCCGGTCTGCGTGACGACGCCGGTTTTCTTCGCCGTGGCCGCGAGGATGCGGATCTCGGAAACCGTGTGGGTCAGTGGCTTCTCGCAATAGACCGGGCGGCCGCTCTCCATCACCGCCTTGGCGATGACCGCGTGCGAGTGGTCCGGCGTGCTGACGACGACGGCGTCGATGTCCTGCCGGTCGAGCAGGTGCCGGAAATTGCTGAAGGTCCGCGCGCCCGGAAACTGGGCCGATGCGGCGGCGAGCCGCTTTGAATCGATGTCGCAGAGGGCGACAATGTTCTCGCCCTTCACGCCCGCTAGGTTCTCACCGCCGCGCCCCGCGACGCCGACGATGCCGAGGTTCAGCTTCGAGTTGGGAGAAATCCGGCGAATGCGGGGTCCGGCGCAGGCGATGAGCGAGGAACCGGCGGCCATGGCCATGGCCGAACTCTGGAGGAACTGGCGACGATTGAGGGGCATGGGAGTTTTCTGCCACGGGCCGACTGGCGAGGCAAAGAGCCAAGTTCACCTGAGAACGAAAGGGGAATGCCCGCTGCCGATACACCTTCAACTCCTGTCAGGCAGTATCCTACAAATCCACCGCGTCTTTGCTCCATTCCATTGACAAGACTGTCTCCATAGCCTG
>JBBRDN010000200.1:0-8626 GCA_038203875.1 Verrucomicrobiota bacterium | reverse complement strand
GGGCGAACTCGGGATGCGGATAGTCTTTGCGCGTCTGGGCTTCGAGCTCGTCGAGGATGCCCGCGTTGCCGCGGCCTTCGCGGGGAATGAGGTTCATGCTGATCTGCACCTTGCCGCCCGGCTCGAACACGAGGGTCCGCTTGCCGTCGTCGATGACGTGCCAGCCATAGGGGACGTCGAACTGCGCCATGATCGCGCCGGCGGCCAAGGTGGCACATCGGGCTTCGTCGCTCAGGCCGGCGATGTTCGGGATGAGGCCGACGCCGCGGTTGCGGAGGTTGGCGTTGATCTCGTGGTCTTCATCGAGCGCGCTGCTGTCGTCACTGAGCGCAAAGTCGTAGAAGCGGGTCCGCTTGGTCGGCGAATCCGCCGGGAGGGGCAGGATCTTCTTTGCCGGAAGCAGCGGCTCTCCGGTTTCGGAATCCACGACGGACTCAACGTCGGTCGGCACGGCGGGTTTCGCATCGAGCCAGGGTTCGGGAATCTGGGCGGCGGGAACGTCGTCCGGATGCGGTTCGCTTTTGAAGCGCGAGCCCCGCGGAGTTTCGAGGGTAAAGGATTTCAGCATCGCGAACCACGCGTCGCGCACGGTGTCGGCGAACATTTCCGGCGCGGAGAGCGTGAGGTTCAGGAGGCGGTTGCCGTCCTCGAAGAAGGCGAAGCGCACCACCATCGGGCCGAGGTCGGATGGCTGGGTGGCTTCACCGACGACGGCAGGAGCTCCGGCGATGGTGTCGCGGCCCACGGCGCGGGGCTGGAGCTGGTTGTGGTTCAGGAGATACATCGCCCAGTCCTGGACCGTCCCATCGTCGTAGGCCGGGCGTGCGGCGAAGGCGAAGACGATCGCGGCGTGCGGCGCGGTCACGACGGCGAGCGGCACGAACATCGTGGGGTTGGTGAAATCGGCTTCCTCCTTCGGCAGGTCGTGGCTGATCCAGTCGGCGGGCAGGGCCGCCGTGAATCCGAGTTCGGCGATGCGGTCGGGGAAGGTGCGCGGGGCAAGTCTTGTGGTGGAGTTCATGGCGGGAATCATTTCACGGCGGGCACCAGCGTCAGCCGGAGAACCTGGACTAGGAGATGGGCACGACCGGTTTCGCGCGTTCCTGAAGCATCGCGCTTGGCCGACGGAAGGACTGATGGGGCGAATTTCATCAATGGAATCGGTTCAACGGAGTTAACGGTCACTTCGAGACGGCGGGCAGCTTCACGAGGCGGAAGAACTTGGGCTGTCCTGTGGTGGAGAGGGTGACGGTGTGTTCGGTGGCGGTGTCGACGACGGCGGTGGGTTCGGTCGTCCAGTCCTGGCTGGTGAGGGACGTGGCGAACTGGAGGGTGAGACCGGTGGCCGAGACGGGCCAGGAGAGGCGGAGCTGGTTGGCGGCCAGCTTCTGGTAGGAGAGGGTGACCTTCGGAAGCGTGGTGATCTCGGCGATGTTCCCGCTAATGTAGAACACTCTGTTTTCAGCACCCGGGGCGTAGGCGATCACCGTGATCCTCCTGACGGTGTAGGCTGCGGGGTTCGGGGCGATGGTCGGAATCGCATCGGAAGTGAAGGCAGTCTGGGTGAGATCGAACATGTCTATCTCCAAACTTCCCTCCGTGACGCCAGGCCCGGCGGGCAAGCCGTTAACGAGGGGGAGGCCGGCGGAGTAGTAGGTCAACGCGTCGTAGGCGTTGGCTTGGTTGTTCCCGATATTGATTCCGGCGAAGTTGTTTTGGGGAGTCGTGTTGGTCGAAGTGAAGGTCGCACCGCCGACGATCATGGTGATCGAGAAAGCCGAATTGGTTCTGAAATAGTAGTCCGCAAAGTCGGGCGAGGCATTCGCATCACTTCCGGAGATGGCCCCCGGGTCGTAGGTGATGACCCCGGTGAATGGCGTCCCAATGGCGACCGTGTTGGGAACGGCGTTGGAGAGGTTGTCGGCCCGAGTCAGGACCCCGTTGAAGCCCCACGTGACGATGGCGGCTTGGGAGTTGGAGGCGGGCAGGAGCCAGCAGAGGAGGGTGAGGGAAAGGGCGATCAGGGTTTTCATGGAGTTTGAAGAGAGGATTGATGCGGAACCTGGGACCATCTGACGAAGTGGGATGGCCTGCCGGAACCCGGCCGCTTCACAAGAAGAGGCACGGGAGCGGAGGAGCCACACGGAAGCCGCGCCGCCCCGGTCGATATCGACCTGGTGCTGCGGGCCATCGCACGCCGTCAGTGGATTGTCCGTCGTCTGCATGGTCTTGTTTTACTGCGGCTGTGATCGGAGCGGTATCGGACCTCGGACGGAGGAAACGGGATTGTTGAATCTGCCTTTCTACGACCTTGGTCGGATCGATCTTGGGGCGGTGCAGTGGCGCGCACGTTCTTTGAGGCCCGCTCAACCCGCTGTGGTGTTCATTGCCAGAGCGACGTCGTCGAGACCGCGCCGGTTTGGGTATCGATGACCACCAGCAGCGGTTCGGAAACTTTGTCAGGAACGGGCAGCCGCGTGCCGACGAAGGCGATGAACCGCGCATCGGGGAGGATCTGCCGCAGGAGAAACCGCTCGAGGCCCGTATCGACTTTCCATGCGAGTTGGCCGGAGGTGTCCGCGCGGGCGACCACCAGCGTTCCCTTCTGGCCGGGCTCGGACGTGTAGGCCATGAGGAAGCCGTTGGGGCCGGACAGCCCGATGGCCTCGGCATCGGGGCCCGCGCAGACGAACGCGGCGTTGAGGAAACCCTCGCCGGGCACCGGGGTGATCGACAGCAGCTCGTGGGTGGACCGTTGCGGGGCCGGGCCGAGCGTCCCCTTGTAGAAATGGCGCACTTCCTTGCCGTCGTCCGCACGCGTTCCGCGTCGAACCCACGATCCCTGCTTGAAACGGCGTCCGGCTTCACGCGGTGAGATCAGTCCCAACCATTCGTTGGTTGTCGGGAACGCGCTGGGAACCAGGTAAGACTCCGGCTTGGAATCAAAGAGTTGGCGGGCGCCGCCGCGATCCCGGTTCGCCGCCGAGGCCTTGAACGATCGGGTGTCTGCGGCAGGAACAAGTTTGCCCGATTGCACCTCCACGCCGCCGAGCCCGGTCACATCGAACCATACGACGCCGCCGTCGAAATCGATCAGGCGGATCAAGCCCAGCTGGGCGGCTTGGAACCCTTTGCCAATGGGGATCAGCCTGCCTGGCGTGCGCCCGTCCACCGGCTGGAGAAACAGGCCGACGCGATAGCGGTCGTTGGCCGGGTTGCGATGCAGCGACACCATGTAGGGCTCGAGCGTCTGGATGAGCGTCGCGATGTGCGTGCCCGCCCGGAGCGAAGGGCCGGCAGGCGAACCGTGCGGCGAGCTGATGGAAAACAGGGTCTTCATGGCGATGGCGGCCGCGGCAAGTGCGAGGACGATGACCGCGAGGATGATCATGAGCTTGGTTTTCCGGGGGCTGTTCACGGGCAGATACATAACGGGGGTGGGTTGAACCGCGCTTCAGCGGATGTTGATGAAGCCACGTTGGTCGTCGATATCCGCCCGGCTGTTCGGCGATTTCTGCCGGATCACTTCACCGGCGACCCGCTGCAGGATCTCGGTCCGGCGGCCTGCTGCCCATGCGTGCTCCCCGGCCCACTCGGCCTCGGTTACGACTCCGATGGTGGCGATGACGTCTCCTCCGCCAAATTCCCAGTAGAAGGACATGCTGCCGGCGGTTTCACGGTAGGTGACCGAGCCGTATCGGCCCTTCTCACTGATCCCGACGCTCCAGTCGCGCGGATTGGACCCGAGGCCGAAGGCTCTTTTAAGGGATTCAAAAATGGGGCGCATGAATGTTGGACGTCGGGAGTGTTTTGAAACGGTTGCCTGTCCGGGGCGGCTCGTTTTGCGGGCCGACGCGAGTCTGGAACCTGTTGGTCCGCTCCGGACGGTCAGGTTTTACCCGGCTGTGGAGCCGGTCGGTATCGGACCTCCGCCGGAGACCGGCCTGCGGAACAAACTCGTCGCCTCCGACCAAAGTCGGAGGCCGGCCCCGGTGAAATCGCGTGAGGGCTGACGGCCAGCCCGGTAGCGTGTGGCGAATGTCATCCGGCCCGAACAGCAGCCCCGCGCCACGCCCGGGCCATTTCCGTAGGATGTGGCTCGCCTACCTCGTGCTGGCGATCGGGTTGCTGGTGACGTGGACGATCCGCACAAGTCTCAAGGAGGCGGCCGAGGCGGAGGATCTGGAACGATTCGAGACCGAGGTGATGCGGAGCTACGCCGCGATGGGCGCGCGCGTGAACCACTACCTCGTGGCCGTGCAGCATCTCCAGGGTTTCTTGCACGCCGCCGGCGAGGTCGACGAGGCGAAGTGGAAGCGCTGGATCCCGAGCATGAACTGGCGCTGGCAATATCCGAACCTGCTCGAGATCGGTTTCGCGGAAAGGACCGGTTCGAACGCCCCGGTCGTGGTTCTCACGGCCACGGCCGGCGGTCCGACCAATTTTTCCGTCGGGTTCCGGTTGGCTGGCGATGCGGCCCTGCAGGTGGCGATGGACCGGGCGACCTTGGAGGCGCAGACGAAGTCGGCCGGCGTCCGGGACTACCCCGGGCAGGGCGGCAAGACGGAGGCCGCCCATGTGGTCGTCTTCCCCGCCTACCGGGGTGGATACGAACCGAGGATGTCGGAACGGCGCGGGGCGCTTCGCGGTTTTGCTTTCGGGGTCTTCCGCGCCGGCGACCTCTATACGGAGACGGCCGGAGCCGAGACGAACCTCCTCGTGAAGATGGAAGTGAAGGACGTGACGGATGCCTCCGCCGAGGCGATGCGCCGCATCACCAACTCCGCCGGAATCACCCTGAGGCAGGGAAGCGACTACATGCGCACGGAGGTCAATCCCGCGCTCGGACGGCTCTGGAGCCTGAGGTTCAGTTCGCTACCCTCGTTTCGCACCAGCTCCAAGCGGGATGTCGCCCACGTGGTGCTCATCACGGGGTCCGCTCTGAGCCTGACCTTCTTCGCCATTGCCTGGGTGCAGGCCGCCGGGCGCAGCCGTGCGCTGCTGCTCGGGGCGGAGATCAAGGCGTTGAACGCGGACCTGGAGAACCGGATCGGCGAGCGCACCCGGCAGGTGGAAGCCGCGAATCTCGGGCTACAACAGGAGGTCGAAGACCGGAAGCGGGGCGAACGGGTCCAGCACGCGACGTTTGAAATGTCCGAGGCCGTCCATTCGGCGGGCGATCTGCGCAGCCTCTACCTGCGCATCCACGAGATCGTCGGGACCCTGATGCCGGCCAAGAATTTCTTCCTGCTGCTGCACGATCCGGCGTCGGACAAGCACGTCTACGTCCACCACGTCGACGAGATGGACGAATGGCCGATCCCGCGGCGGATCACCAGCGGCCTCGTGGGCTACATCCTGCGGACGGGCAACGCCCTCCTTGTCGACCGTGCCTCCATGTCCGACGTGCGCAACGAATGGCATTTCGTTTCCGGCACCCCGTCCGAGATCTGGCTCGGCGTGCCGCTGCTCGTGGGCGGCCAGACGATCGGCGTGATGGCGGTGCAGGACTACAGGAACCCGAAGGTCTACGGCGAAACCGAGAAACAGATCCTGACCTTCGTCGCGGAGCAGACCGCGCTGGCCATCGAGCGCAAGCGTTCGGAAGCGGCCGTGGCCGCCAGCGAATCGCTGCAACGCGCGGCGGACGAGCGGTTCCGCAAGGCGTTCCATTTCAGCCCGGCCCTGATGGTCCTGACACGATTCCGGGACGGCAAGTTCATCGCGGCCAACGATGCTTTCCTCAAGGCTTCGGGCTATCGGGAAGACGAGGTCATCGGGCAGTTCGCGGGCGACTTGAACATCTACGCGCGGCCGGAACAGCGGCTCGAATTCCGTGCGCTTCTCCAGGCCCAGGGCGTGGTGAGGGACCGCGAGCATTTCCTCCTGACCAAGGACGGCAACATCCTGACGCTCCTCGTCTCGGGTGAGATGACGACGATCGACGGCGAGCCCCATGCGATGACCGTGGCGCTCGACATCACGGCGAGGAACCGGGCCGAGCAGGAGACGTTGCGGGCCTTCCAGGCGGAGAAGGAACTCAACGAACTCAAGAGCCGTTTCGTTTCGATGGTCTCCCACGAGTTCCGCACGCCGCTCGGGATCGTCATGTCGGCGGTCGAGCTGCTACAGCACTACATGGAGCGGCTGCCGGCGCCGAAGCGGGCCCAGCTTCTCGAGGACATCCGCAGCGCCACGCGCCGCATGGGCGAGCTGATGGAGCAGGTGCTCCTCCTTGGGCGCGTCGAGGCGGGCCGGCTAAAGGCGGAGTTCGCACCCGTCCAGATCGGGGCGCTCTGCCACAAGCTGCTCGACGAATCCTTCTCCGCCACGAACGGCCGTTGCCCGGTAAAGCTCCTGGTGGATGTTCCCCGCGACCTTCCCGCGCTCGGCGACGAGGCGCTGCTCCGGCACATCTTCACCAACCTGATTTCCAACGCGTCGAAATACTCGCTGGAAGGCTCGGAGGTCCGCTGGAACGTCCAGCGCGATGGCGACGACGCGCTCTTCACGGTCATCGACAAAGGCATCGGCATTCCGGCTGCGGACCTGCCGCGGATGTTCGAGGCGTTTCACCGGGGAAGAAACGTGGGCGAAACCCAGGGGACCGGGCTTGGGCTGCTCATCGTCAAGCATTGCGTGGAGCTCCACGGGGGACGCATCGACGTCATGTCGGAGGAAGGAGTGGGAACGACCTTCACCGTGCGCCTGCCGCTGTTCCGCCCCCGGCCGGCTTGATCGGAACCATCGCAGCGCCCCGCAGCATCGAATCCCGGACGAATCCGAACAGGGCGACCCAGGCTGCCTGCGCGGCCTTGTCGAAACCATCGTCCAGGGTGTCGCGCAGCATGCCGATCAGGGCGGAGCCCACCGTGGCGTAGTGGTGCTCCTTCACGCCGTAGCCCACGTGGCGTGCGCCGAGTTTCTCGAGTTCGGCCTCAAGGGCGGCCGGCTGCTCGAGCATGCTCACGGCCACGCTGAGGATCTCCATCAGCTTGCGTCCCTGCTCCTCGATGTCCGCGCCGAACATCGGCCGGAGCGATGGATCGAGGGAGAACAGCCGCCGGTAGAAGACCAGGGCAGCCACCTGCTTCTGGCGTTCGACCAGGGAGAAGGTGCGGCGGACAAGGTGAATCTGCTCTGGATCCATTCCCCGCAATGGAACCACGCGCAACACCGGACGGGCACTCCGACTTTGGTCGGATGGCGTTTAGACGGCGGACCGTGCAAGGTCAAACCTGCCCGCCATGAAGAAGATCCTCATCATCGAAGACCAGGCGCCCATGCGCCGGAACATCGCCCTCATGCTGGAACTGGAAGGCTACGAAGTCCTGACCGCCGAGAACGGCCGCGTCGGCCTCGCCCTCGCCCTCTCCTCCAAGCCGGACCTCGTGCTGTGCGACGTGATGATGCCGGAGATGGACGGCTACGGCGTCATCCAGGGCCTGCGAGCCGAGAAGGAGACCGCCACTCTGCCCTTCATCTTCCTGACCGCGAAAGGCGACAAGCCCGACGTGCGCATCGGCATGAACTTCGGCGCCGACGACTACCTGACGAAGCCCGTCGTCCGCGACGACCTGCTCGCCGCCGTCCAGGTCCGACTGACGAAGGCCGACGCCGTCGAGGAACGCGTCCAGGCCTCGGCCGGAGCGGGCGGGTTCAATCCCGATTTCAGTTCGCATGAACCGCTGAAGACCGCGCTCCAGATCACCAGCCGTGAAGCCGAAGTGCTTCTCTGGGTCGCCCAGGGCAAGAGCAACGGCGACATCGCCACGATCCTCGACATGAGCGAGAAGACCGTGAAGCAGCACCTGGGCAGCGTCTTCCAGAAGATCGGCGTCGAGGGCCGCAACGCCGCCGCGATCCGGGCCTTCGAGGTCTTGAGCGGGCCGAAGAAAACGGGTTGAACAACCTGGTAGCCGTCGCCGACGGGGCGTCCGTGGAAAGGGCGGCCAGCGCTTCCGACAACATCAAGGGCCATGTCGCAACCTTACTCTCACTCGTTTTCTTAATCCGAACGGGACGACGCTAACGAATCGAGAATCCCCAGACTCGTGCCATAAGCTGACAGCCTTCGAATCGACGGAGTTCCATCTCCGGCGCGGAAAGCCCCCGGAGCATGTCAGTCGTTGCACGGTCGCTTCATCACAGGAGTCTGGCCGGGACACTGCCGCATCAAGACGACCTCCCTTGAGCTTCGGCGGAATTGTGAGAGCTTCGCCGCATGTCTTTGACGGCAATGGCCAGCGCTTCCGTTCTCTCCCCCGGCGAACGGGTCCGCCGCTGGCTTGAGGTCACTCCCGTCTACCAGACGCCGCTTGTCCAGGCGGCCCTCGCCCGGGCCACCGGCAACGACGACTGCGGGTGGTGGGATCTCCTGCCTTTCATGACCAAGCGGGATTGGCAGAAGGGCTTTCCCGCAAATTTCCTTCCTTGGGCGTCGTCGGTCGACGAGCTGGAGGACCATCCGGAGATCGAACTGGATTTCACCTCGGGCACATCGGGCGAACGCGCGCCGCTCATCATGCCGAGGGGCTGGTGGGCCGTGCAGGAACGACGGGCGCTGTTCCTCAACCGCCACGTCGCCCGCATCCTCGACAAGATCGCCGCTCCCCGCCGGGCCACG
>JBBRDN010000199.1:0-8747 GCA_038203875.1 Verrucomicrobiota bacterium | reverse complement strand
GACGTCGAGGAGGATGGCGCTCCAGTCGGTCCCGATCGCGGTCCTCACACCTTCGGGACCCGTGTGGACGGCACTCACCTCGTAGCCCAGCGGCGTCAGGTAATCCCGGATCAGGCGGCACAGCTTCTTGTCGTCGTCGATCACCAGGATCCGGCGGACGGACGCATCGTGCGGTGGAGGATTGGCGGTCGGAGTCATCGGCTTTGTGGAGCGGACGTTACCCGGAGCGGTGGAGGAACTCCGCCAAATTTACCGGCGCTTAACAATTCTCCCGTGCCAGCAAACACTTCCTTTACCCGACCCGCGTCTATTCATAACAGAAGCCGGATCGACCAACCACCGGCGAACGGACAATCCAGATCACAGGAACCACCATGAAAACATTGAACACTCTCCTCGCAGTCGCGGCTCTCAGCGCCGCCACGCTCAACGCCGTCGCCCAGGACGGACCCAAGCCCGACCGTCCCCAAGGCGGACCCCAGGGTGGACAGGGAACTGAACGCCGCGGCGGCCAACGCCCAGAAGGCGGACCGGAAGGCCAGCGCCGTCCCGAAGGCCAGGGCAATCGCCCGATGATTTCGCCGCTGTTCGCCGCGCTCGACACGAACAACGACGGCATGATCGACGCCACCGAAATTGCGCAAGCCGCCGAGCACCTCAAGAAGCTCGACAAGAACGGTGACGGAAAGATCACCCAAGATGAGATCGGCAACCGCATGGGCCGCGGTCCTGGTGGTCCTGGTGGTCCTGGTGGTCCTGGTGGTCCTGGTGGTCCTGGTGGTCCTGGTGGTCCTGGTGGTCCTGGTGGTCCCGGAGGTCCGGGCGGCCAGGAAGGCGGCGCTGGTGAAGGCCGTCGCGGACCCCGTCCCGAGGGCGCCCCGGAAGGCGGACCCCGTGGTCCCCGACCCGAAGGCGACCAGACCTCCCGTGGCAATCGCCCGCCCGCCGCCGACAAAAACTGATCCAAACCAAGCCCGAAGCACCACCTCCTGCGAGCCCCTCGCCGGAGGTGGTCGCGTTTTTCGGACCCGAGGCAACAGGTCGCGCCACGGCAGAAGTGGGCCTCCTTCCTGCCCCGTTTACAGAATCCGTTTCAGATCGAGGGCCGTTCCTGCCAACTCGAACCAGCCACACCCAAACGGGGCGCCTTGCCGGGCTGGTAATATGCCCGCCCTCCCTTGCCGGAGCGCCAGATGCCCGCGGACCGTCGGACGCGGCACGACGAGCCACGATTCCGTTCGGCTTGAAGCTTGGACGCGGCGACGGCCGTCCGTATAACCGCACCCATGTTGCCGGGATACATATCGCAGGGCGGGCCCATCATGTGGGTTCTCCTCATCCTCGGCGTGATCGGGATGACGGTGTTCATCGAACGCCACCTTCATTTCCACCGCGCCCAGATCAATTCCGCCGAGTTCCTCGGCGGCATCCGCACCGTCGTCAAGGGCGGCAACATCGTCGAGGCCATCGCCATCTGCGACGCCACGGCCGGGCCGGTCCCACGCCTCGTCAAGATCGCCATCCTCAACCGCGAACGCGGCCGCGAAGGCGTGCGCGAAGCGCTCGAAGATGCCGGCTACACCGAAGTGCCCCGCCTCGAAGAACGGTTGAACCTCATCGCCACCGTCGCGCAGATCGCGCCGCTCGTCGGATTGCTGGGAACCGTCTCCGGCCTGATGAAGATCTTCCGCCAGCTCGAGGAATCCGGGCTCATGTCGAACATCTCCCAGATGTCGCGCGGCACGTGGGAAGCCCTCATCTGCACCGCCACCGGCCTGACCATCGCCATCGCCGCCTATGCGGCCTACAACTACCTCGTCGGCCGGATGAACCGCATCGTCCTCGACATGGAGCAGGCCTCCACGGAAGCCCTCAACCTCGTCACCGATCCTCCCGGCACGCAGAAGCCCTCATGAAGTTTCCCCGAAATGTCCGGGTCTTCAAAGGCGAACTGAACGCCGCTCCGCTCGTCAGCGTGCTGTTCCTGCTGCTGCTCTTCATCCTCTTCACCACGCTCGTCTACACCCCGGGCATCCCGGTGACGCTCGACGATTCGCCGGGCCAGACCAACGGCCTGCCGATCCTTCTCACCGCGAAGGGCGACGCCGTCTTCAACGGCCGCACCAATTCGACCCTCGAACTCGAACCTCTTCGCCGCGCGATCGGTTCGCTCCCCCCGGGCACGACCCTGTCGATCCGCCCGGAACCCGGCGCACCGAAGGAAGCCGTCAATCGCGTCCGCGAACTGATCCGCAACTCGGGCCGCGTGGAACTGCCGACCGCCTCCGGCCTTTCGGGAACGACCAATCGCACCGTCGCCGTCGCCGTGAACCTCGCGGGCCAGCTCTTCTTCCGGAACCAGCTCGTCACGGAGATGGAACTCTCCCAGCTCCTGCGAACGGCCGCCCAGGAACGGCCCAGCCCGCTCACCGTCGTGCTGCTCGCGGACCGTTCCGTGGACAACGAAACCCTCACCCGCCTGCACGTTCTCGCCCGGAACGCCGGGGCCAAGGAACTCCTGCTCGCCAGCCGGCCGCGCCTGTTCGATTCCGTCATGCCGGCCGCCTCGCCCCAGTGAACCTCCCGCCCGCCAACCAAACCTGGTCGCTCCAGCGCATGGCTGGCCTCGGCGCGGTGTTGCTGGTCGGACACGTCGGACTCATCTGGCTGCTTGGTGCGAAGACTGTCGCGCCCGCGGCGATTGTGCCCGATGGCCCCGTGTTCCACTGGATCAATTCCCCCCTGGAAGCCCCGGCCCTGGCCACCGCGCTTCTGCTGGACGATCCGGCCGGGGGCGTCGAGCCCAGCGTCCACGGGTTTTCCGCAGTCGGTTGGCTGCAATCGCCACCAGTCCGCACCATCGAAACAGAATGGACGGAACCACCGCGCTGGCTGGAACCGGATCTCGAGACGTTCGGCCGCGCCATCTCCGTCACACTTCCCACGAACAAACCCACGGCGCTCGTCGCCAGCTACCAGCCGGCCGTCGACCAATTGCTGCCGCAAGCCCGTCTCGCGAGCGAACCCGTGCGGCCCCGGACCGAATGGGAGCTGACGCCGGACCTGCGCAAACGTCTCCATGGCGAGATCGCCACGCCGCCTTCGTGGGAAAGCATCGAGCTGCTCAAGGATTCCGTCGTCGATCTGTGGGTCGATGCCGACGGCGTTGTCCAGGCGGTGCGGCTCTGGGAAAGCTCCGGCCTCGCCGCCGCAGACGAATCCGCCATGACGCAGGCATGGAAGCTGGACTTCACCGAAGCTACTGGAACGTCCCGGCAATCCGGCCGGTTCATTGTCCGTTGGCGCACCCTGCCCGCGGCCCCGGTCGCCACGCCGACGCCATGACGCACGAAGGCCTCATCTTCTTCTACCTCGCGGCCGTGCTCCTCGCGATCCTCGGGCTCTACGTCTTCTCCGAGACCCGGCGACGCCGGTTCCGCCCCGCGGCCAAACAGGACAACATCTTCCGCTGCGGCCGCTGCCAGTCCGTCTACACCGACGACCCCGACGTGGACCTCTCCAAGTGCCCGCAATGCGGCCAGATGAACGAGCCGTATCAGTATTGAAGGAGCCTCACGGTTTGCTTCTGAACTCTTCGCCCGCCTCGTGCCGTCGACCAATGGCGTCATGCCAGAAAAGCTGATGCCTACCTTCGCCCGCAGGAAGGATCACAAAGTTGCCGGGTGAATCTTCTTCGCGGATTGGTTCTCCGGTGAATTGGTTGAGTGCCGCATTGTCCGGACGCGGCATGATTTCAGCCGGGGAACCGTCGGTGATCAATCGAGCCCTCAATCGGGAAAGTGAGATTGGTTGGCCATCGGCCAACAAGCTGTCGAGCTGGTGCCCGTAGTGGTTGCGCGCATAGTGGTTGGTAAATTTTGATCCCCATCCGAGTCGTCTGGCACTGCCAACCACGCTGGGCACGCTCGGAATGCCCGCATAGATCCATCCCCAGATTCCCAACGTCGCCACGGCCGCGATCAACGACCACATCCGCCGTCCAATACCGACCTTGGCGAGCAGATCGGGGCCCAGCCAGCCAAGGTAGGAGAAGAGTAGGAAGAAAAGTGCCGCCCAATTCGCCGCCCAGATCGCAGCGGTGCGATGGCTGAAACGTTCCGCTCCAGAAGTCCCACCGTTTCTCCAATCCAGCCAGATGTCGTCGGTCATCTGCCCCGGTTTCAGCGTGGCTCTCAGCTGGGTGGCAAAGGAGGAAGCGGGCAACCGCTCCTGGAGATACGGATGGCCAATCCTAAGTTCATACTTGGGACGCCGAAGGACCACCGCCTCCCGGTTCGGCCCTTCGTCCATGATGGGGCTTCCTGTTCGGACCGCTTCCCATCCTGGAGCTTCGGCGCTTTGTGGGCCGAAGACGAACAGTTCGACGGAAAGATTCGTCGCGGCCACGCCCGTCAGCTTCATCGGATACACAGGACGGACCGATGGGAACGTGAACGACAGCGGCGGCGTCCGGAAAGTTCCCACGGCGGGCGGCGTATGCATCCTCGTGGCGACAAAGACCCAGTTGGACCGGATGTAGTCGGCCAGAACGGGACGGATCGCCTCGGACGCGTCGAAGCGATTGGTGCGGAGCCAAGCCATCAACACCTCCGGCTCGGAGGCTCGGACGACGGTGGCGTCGTAGGAAGCGGTGCGGACGCGATTGATCAACGTGACCTTTGATTGCGGCACATCCGCTACACCGCTCACGCTGGCCGTGCCCAGCGCCGGCAGAAGAAGGCCGGCAGCAATCCCGACGATCAGAAAAACCACCAGGGCATCAACGGCACGAGACGGCAGTTTGCCCGTATTCGCCCGCAAGGAGATTGCCAGCATCGAGAGAGGGGCGATCGCGAGTGCAAGAACCCGAAGCTCCGGCCCTAGAAAAAGAGACAAAGCCGCTGCCAACCCGATACCCGCCCAGCTAGAACCCCGCTTCAAGGGTGGCCGTTTGATGAACCAAGCGATCAAGATCACCAACAACCCCGCCAACGGCCACAGCGGCTCCACCTGGCGGATCGATGGACGGAAGAGATACTCGAGGGTCGGGAAAAGTCCCGGCGGAGCCTCCTCGATCTGGGGCGGTGCGGGCACAGGCACGACCCAGGCAAAGTTGGAGCCGGAGCCTTGGAAGGAGGTCTCGATCACCAGCCGTTCCACACCGTTGCTCCAGCAGATCAACGCCCGCTGGTCGGGAATGGTCACCGGACCCGTCGCCATCTCTACCTGACGGAACACCTTGCCGTCCGCCCAAACTGAGAGGCTACCCAAAATCAGAATCAGGATGGCGACCGACCTCCTACCGCCGTGCAACATTGTTTGAGACTGGAGCCAGGCGGGCGGCTTGTCAGCCATACGATTGAAGGCACTCACTCTTCGTATGCGCGGACAACAGCCAGCGCTGGTTCGCAGGGAGGCGTTGCCCCACCACGAGAAAATCTTCGCGTTCCTTCGCGGGCAAACCTTCGCCTTACGCGCTGGCCTTCACTTCGATCACGTCGTGGGGCGACGCCTCCTTCATGCCGGCGGAGCTGACGCGGATGTAGCGGGCCTTGTCGCGGAGTTGTCCGAGGTTGGCCGCGCCGAGGTAGCCCATGCCGCTCTGGATGCCGCCGATCATCTGGGTGAGGATCGTGTCGACGCTGGGGCTCACTTCCTTGAGCGCTTCCACGCCTTCGGCCGCCACCTTCTGTGTGGCTTCCTTCGTGTGGCCATAACGCGCCGCGGAACCGGCCTTCATCGCGGCGATGCTGCCCATGCCGCGATACTGCTTGTAGAGCTTGCCGCTGATTTCCATGACCTGTCCGGGCGCCTCGGGGCAGCCGGCCAACATGCCGCCGCAGATGACGGAGCCCGCGAGCGTGAGGGCCTTCACGATGTCGCCGGACTTGGTGATGCCGCCGTCGGCGATGATGGAGACGCCCTTCTTCGACGCGGCCTTGGAGCAGACGTAGAGCGCGGTGAGCTGCGGAATGCCGACGCCCGCGACGACGCGGGTGGTGCAGATGGAGCCGGGCCCCTGCCCGACCTTGATGGTGCTGGCACCGGCATCGGCAAGGAACTCGACGCCGGCAGCGCTGGTGACGTTGCCCGCGATGATCGGGAGCTTCGGATAGGCGTCGCGGATCATGCGGACGGTTTCGCCGACGCCCTTGCTGAAGCCATGCGCCGTGGAGACGGCGACGACATCGACACCGCGTTCCACCAGTCCGCCGATGTGGGCAAGAATCTTGTCGCGGTCGAGTTCACCGAAGGCGTTGCGCGTGGCGGACACGGCGGCGCCGCAGATGAGGCGGAACTTCGCGTCGCGCGCGGGCTTGAACTGGGCGCGCTTCTCCTGGGTGATCCGTTCCACGTCGCTCATGGTGAAGAGGCCGTGGAGCTGGTCGGCGTCGTCGACGACGAGGAGCTTGTGGATCCCGGGATGGTCGGTGAAGAACTTGTCGGCCTTCGAAATCGGGTTGGAGCCGAGGTCCTTCTTGCGGAGCGTGTGGATCTGGTCGCGGGGCGTGAGGGCCTCGGCAACGGTGCGTTTGGCGTAGCGCAGCTTCACCACATGGCCGGGCAGCAGGCCGCAGAGTTTGCCATCGGCATCGACGACGGGGAAGGTGCGGAACTCGAACTTCCGCTTCTCGACCATCTCGAGCACGTCGCCGATGAGCTGGTCGGGAGCGACCTTGATGGGTTCCTGGATGAGGCCGTGGACATGGTTCTTCACGCGGCTGACCTCGGAGAGCTGCTCCTTCTCGGCCATGTTGTAGTGGATCAGGCCAAGCGCGCCGTTCAACGCCATGGCGATGGCCATGCGGGATTCCGTCACGGTGTCCATGTCGGCCGAGATGACGGGAATGTTCAGCTGAAGGCCTTCGGTGAGCGGCGACTCGAGCTGGGTGTCGCGCGGCAGGATGTCGGAATACTGCGAGGCCAGGGTGACGTCGTCGTAGGTCAGGGCGGTGCCGCGGTGCGCCGGAAAGAAGGCGTCGGCGTTGAGGTAGAACTCGGAGTCAACTGCGTTCGGCTTGGAGGTCGCTGCCATGCAAAAAAATGACGGACGGCCGCCATGTCAGGCAAGAGGGAATCGGAATGACACCAGGCACCGACCCATGTCGCTCGCCCGGTGTCCACTAAACGAAAGCACGGACAGAGATCAACGAGCAGGGCGTTCAGGTCCGAAGCCGGATTTGCGGGCCAGCTCGAATCCCCGTTCCGTCAACGCCTCCAGCTCCTCAAACAACGGTTCGTCCAAGGCCTTGAAGTTGAAGCAGGACTTGCCCTGCATCCGAGACTGCAATTTCCCGGTCAGCCCGTCGCGCAGTTTCGGAAACATGTAGACAGGCATGAAGTGGTAGCTGACATAGCCCTTGTCGATCTTCACCCATGCGGCGGGAAATCCCTTCTTCAGCTTCGGGTTAAACGGGACCGCGACGCAAAAGTGGCCGGCCTCGTCGGCCGTGACGGTCAACGCGCCCGTGTGCCGCTGCAGGATCGCCCGCAGCCGGGCGAAGATGGATTCAAACTCCGCGTTCATGAATGTCCCGCAGCTTGGCCCACAGGGCGGGCAACGAAGTGGCGAAAAGCCACCGGCTCGTCGATCAAACGTCGCCGAGTCGTCCCGTCGAGTCGCCGAAGCGTTCCAGGCTCTTCGCTCCCATGCGGTCGGCCAGGCTGAGGAAGAGGTTCGAGGTCGGCTTGGAACCGTGGTTGACGTAGCGGCCCGAGGCCAGGGTTCCGCCACCGCCGCCGGCGAGGACGATGGGGAGGTTGGTGTGGGTGTGCCGATTGGCATCCGCGTTGCCGCCGCCATAGACGATCATCGAGTTGTGCAGGAGCGACTGGCCGTCGACGTCCTTGGTCGCGTCCAGTTTCTCCAGGAATTTGGCGAACTGCTTCACATACCATTGGTCGATGGAGGCGATCTTCTGGATCTTCGCCGCGTCGTTCTGATGGTGCGAAAGGTCGTGGTGGCCCTCGGGGACTCCCAGGTCGGCGAAGGAGCGGTTGCTGCCATCATGCGCGAGAAGCATCGTGGCCACGCGGGTGGAGTCGGTCTGGAAGGCGAGCACCATCATCTCATACATGAGCTGGATGTGCTGGCCGTAGTCGCTGGGGATGCCTGCAGGCGTGTCGATGCCGGGATCCTTGGCCGCGCCGAACTTCTCGGCCTTCTGGATGCGGGTCTCGATCTCGCGGATGCCGGTCAGATACTGGTCCAGCTTGCCGCGGTCGCCGGCATCGAGACGGCGTTCCATCCCGCGCGCGTCTTCCAGAACGAAGTCCAAGACGGAGCGTTGTTCCTGGCGACGGAGCTGGAGGCTCGCGGCGCGGTCGGAGGCGGCGCCGGTGCCGAAGAGCCGCTCGAAGACCATTCGCGGATTCACTTCGGCCGCGACGGGAGTGGACGGGGAACTCCACGAAAGATTGTGCTGGTAGGCGCAGGCGTATCCGGAGTCGCAGGCGCCGGAATAACGGCCGGCGTCGCAGGTCAGTTCGAGCGAGGCGAAACGGGTGAGATGGCCGACTTCGCGGGCCATGGCCTGGTCGATCGAGACGCCGGCGCGCAAGTCGGTCGCGCTTTTCTTGAGGCGCACGCCGGTGAGGAACACGCCGTTGCCGCGCGCGTGGTCGCCGCCGCCATCCGCTCCGCCCTCCGCGGCGCGGTGGTCGAGGCCGCCGAGGATCTGGAGATGTTTGCGGTGCGCTTCGAGCGACTTGAGCGTGGCGCCCAGCTCGAACTCCCTGCCCTCGCC
>JBBRDN010000198.1:0-8749 GCA_038203875.1 Verrucomicrobiota bacterium | reverse complement strand
TCATGTCGTCGACTGCTGGAACTTGGTTCGCGGCTTGACCCAAGGGCGGTGAGCTTCAGCGTCTACGCATGATTCTCCGTCTTCGTTCCTTCCGCCTACTGATGGTGGGTGTCTTGGCCGTGGGCTTGGCCGGCTGCGCTTCCACCGGAGATTCCGGCGGCTTGAGCGTGCGCCTGGCGAATCTCCAGTTCACCGGCGCGACGGCCTTCGAGACGACGGCGGTCTTCACCATCCGCGTGCAGAATGAAACGGCCTCGCCGATCCGCCTGAAGGGAGCCGTCCATCGCGTGACGCTCAACGGCCTCAAGATCGGCGACGGCGTGACCAACCAGGAACTGGAGCTCGCCGGCCTCAGCTCGATGACGCAGGACGTCGAAGTGCATTTCAGCAACCTGCGCATGGCCACACGGATATCGGGACTCATGCAGTCCCAGGTGTTCGACTACGCGCTCGACAGCACGCTGCACGGCGTCGGGATGTTCGGCTCGACGCGGGTGAAGACCGAAGGCCGGCTCGACTTGAAGGAGTTTCAGCCGAAGGGCCGGTGAGCAGAGGACAAGGGTCCGGCGGGGACAGCGAGCAGGACGACTTTGATCCACCGACTGATAGCATGAAGACGCTTCACTTTCGCGACGCCACGGCGGCCGATGTTCCGGTCATCGCCGAGTTCCAGTTGGCCATGGCGCTGGAGACGGAGGATCTGCGGCTCGATCTGCCGACGACACTGAAGGGCGTCGCAGCGGTGATCGGGAACCGTTCGCTCGGCCGCTATGTGCTGGCGGAAAAGGCCGGGCAGATCGTGGGTTCGCTGCTGGTCACGCTGGAATGGAGCGACTGGCGGAACGGCGAATACTGGTGGATCCAAAGCGTCTTCGTCGTCCCGGAGGCGCGGGGTGCCGGTGTCTTCAAGGGTCTCTACGCCCATGTGAAGGCGTTGGCCGAAGCGGATCCAGCCGTGCGCGGACTCCGCCTCTACGTCGACCGCCGCAATTCCGCCGCCCAACAGGTCTACACCAAGCTCGGGATGAACGGCGACCACTACCAGGTCTACGAGTGGATGAAGCCGGGGGTGTGAGCGGTGGGACGAGCCTCGCTGAGGCTGGACTCCGAGTTGCAGCGCGACTCGGCCCGCGTTGGATCCGGCCAAGCGTCCTCATCCGCGATGAATCTTGCCAAGGACCGGCGCGTCTGAGACACGACACGCACTCCTTATGAACATCTCCAAACCTCTTGCCCTGACCTTGGGCCTCACTGTGGCCGCAGCCGCGGTCATCGCCGCCGACGGCAAGCTCGGCTACACCACCACGCCGATGATCCCCGGCACCCAGTGGCACGTCCACGACGGCGACCGCCCGCAGCCGCGCATCGTGACGCCCGGTGAATCCTTCAGCCACGGTGCCAAACCGCCCTCCGACGCCATCGTCCTCTTCGACGGCAAGGATCTATCCAAGTGGACCAGCGGCGGCGGCGAAGCCAAGTGGAAGATCGAGAACGGCTACATGGAGGTCGCGCCCAAGACCGGCAGCATCCAGACCAAGGAACGCTTCGCCGATTTCCAGCTCCACATCGAGTTCGCCACGCCCGTCGAAGTGAAGGGCGACGGCCAGGGCCGCGGCAACAGCGGCATCCTAATGAACGGCGTCTATGAAATCCAGGTGCTCGACTGCTACAACAACCCGACCTATCCCGACGGCCAGGCCGGCGGACTCTACGGCCAATCCCCCCCGCTGGTGAACGCCTCCAAGAAACCCGGCGAGTGGCAGAGCTACGACATCATCTGGGAATCCCCGCGCTGGGATGCGGACAAGAAGATCGCGAAGAAGGCGGCCGTCACCGTGATCCACAACGGCGTCGTCCTGCACCACCGCAAGGAATTCACGGGCACGACCCCGCACCAGAACAACGGCAACTACAACAAGCCGCACGATCCCGAAATGTTCATCCAGCTGCAGGACCACAACAATCCGATGCGCTTCCGCAACGTCTGGCTCCGCAAGCTCGGCGAATACGACAAGCCCGAGATGCCGAAGTAAGTCCGAGGTCAGCAATCTCTAAAACGAAACGGGCGCCGGGCGACCGGCGCCTGTTCTGTTTTCAGACGGCCTGAATTGCAGGGCGCAACCCCCGGTGGCGCAGGCCTCCGGCCTGCCCTTTCCGGCGTCACGCCGGCAAGGGTAAGCGGATGCGATGCGGAGTGGCGGAGCACAGCCAACATGGTGCGCCCGAAAAGCCGCAAGTCCGACGCGTCGGCTTTTCTTAAACGATTGGGTTCACGCGGAGGCTTCGAAGTGCTCCGGGCGCGACGCCCAGAACGGCAGACGTGACGCGTGCACCACCCGCTCTCCTCCGCTCGATTCCCTCGGGAAGAAATTCTGGCGCGGCGCGGTCCTTGGCTCATCCTCCAGCTCCACAACGTCGCATGAGCTATCAGGTCATCGCCCGGAAATACCGCCCGCAACGCTTCGAGGACGTCGTCGGCCAGGAGCACGTCACCCAGACGCTGGCCAACGCCATCGCCGCCGGCCGGATCGCGCACGCCTACCTCTTCTGCGGCCCGCGCGGCACGGGCAAGACCACCATCGCCCGCATCTTCGCCAAGGCCCTGAACTGCACCGGCGGCCCGAGCGCCACGTTCTCTGATGACGATCCGCGCGTGAAGGAAATCACCGACGGCCGTTCACTCGACGTGCTGGAGATCGACGGCGCGTCGAACAACGGCGTGGAGCAGGTTCGCGAACTACGCGACACCTGCAGGTTCGCTCCGGCTTCCTCGAAGTTCAAAATCTACATCATCGACGAGGTCCACATGCTCTCCACGGCGGCCTTCAACGCGTTGCTCAAGACGCTGGAAGAACCGCCGGCGCACGTGAAGTTCCTCTTCGCCACGACCGATCCGCAGAAGGTCCTCCCCACGATCCTCAGCCGCACGCAGCGCTTCGACCTGCGCCGCATTCCCACGCCGATGATCGCGAAACACCTCTCGTGGATCGCCGGGCGCGAGGGCGTGGAGATCGACGACGCGGCTCTCTACGCAGTGGCGCGCGCGGCCGACGGCGGATTGCGCGACGCGGAATCGACGCTCGACCAGCTCATCAGCTTTTGCGGAAACGACATCGCCGAAGCCGACGTGCTCTCGATGTTCGGCCTGAGCGCCCAGAGCCAGATCCTCGCGCTGGTCCGCGCCGTCATCGACGGCCAGGCGGAACCCGCCCTGCGCGAACTCAACAGCCTGGCCAAGCAGGGCAAGGATCTCAGCCGCCTGCTGACCGACCTGCTGGGGCACTTCCGCAACCTGCTCGTCTACCAGGTTTCCAAAGGCGACCTGTCGTTGCTCGAAGTCTCCGAAGCCGAAGCGCACTCGCTGGCCGAACTCGCCCCGCAGATCGGCGCCGATGGACTAGCCCGCGTGCTCGAAGTATTGACCGATGCCGAAGGCCGTTTCCGCGACGCCACCTCGAAGAAGATCCTTCTTGAGGTCACGCTGATCCGCGCGATCGAGGCCCGCCAGGCCGTCAGCATCGACACCGTGTTGCGCCAGTTGAACGTGCTGCGCAAAGAAGCCGGCTCCTCCACGCCTTCAACTCTTAATCCTAATCTTTCTCTTCCTCCGACTCCCCAGCCCGCACGCGCGCCGGCTCCCACGCCAATGACGGCTCCCGCTTCGGCACCCGTCCAGGAGATCCGCCCGGCCGCAGTTGCTCCGACACCGGCCCACACCGCTCCCGTTCCGGTTGCTGCCGCGAAAGCACCAACCGATCTCCCGGCTTTCTGGGGCCAACTCATCGGCCTGATGACGGAACCTTCGACAATGTTCCTGAAGAGTTATTTGCTGAAGGCCTTCCCGGTTTCCGTCACCGCGAACCTGTTGACCATCGGTTTTCCGTCCTTCGCCGCGAGCGACATGACCTTGGCCGACAACCCGGTGAACCAGTCAAACCTCAGGAAGAAGCTCGCCGAGCTGGGCTTACCCGCCGCGCAGGTGAAGTTCGTCGTCGCGCAGCCGCCGACTGATTGGACTCCGTCGTCCGCTCCCATCTCGATCGCGCCTGTTCAGGCCACCGCCGCAAAACCCGCTCCGGTCAACCGTCCCGCCGCCACGCCGGCGCAGGTGCTGCCGCCTCCGCCGCCCACCTTGACCAAGGAGGATTTCAAGAACGACCCGCTGATCCAGAAGGCGCTCGAAGTCTTCAAAGGTGAGATCGTCGACTTCAAACCGGCCGGAGGCTGATGCCCTCCGCTGCGCTTCCGCCCCTTCAGCCTTGGGCCTTCGCGCTTCGTCATTCCTCCGCGCACTTCTCACTGGCCCGCCACAGCAGACGCCACTAGCTTCCGCGCATGTCGAGCATTGGAAAACTGATGAAGCAGGCTGCGCGAATGCAGTCGCAGATGGGTGAAATCCAGGCGGCCCTCGCCAAGCGCACGGTCGAGTCCACCAGCGGCGGCGGCGCCGTCAAGGTCGTGGCCCGTTGCGACGGCACCATCGAATCCATCAAGATCGACCCGGCCGCGCTCAATCCCTCCGACGCCCAGATCGTCGAGGACATGATCCTCACGGCCGCCAACCAGGCGTTGAACCAGGCCAAGGACATCTCCAACCAGGAGATGGGCAAGGCCACCCAGGGATTCAACATCCCCAGGTTGATGTAAGGCATCCCTCGCGGCATGCCATCCTTGCCCGAACCGATCCAGCAGCTCACCGCCGCGCTTTCCTCACTGCCGGGCATCGGCCCGCGTTCCGCCGAACGCCTCGCGCTCCACATCGTCCAGAGCGACGCCGCCAGCGTCCATGCCCTCGCCACCGCGCTCACGAATGCCCGAGAACGCGTCCATGCCTGCAGCGTCTGCGGCGCATTGACCGAGACGGACCCGTGCGGCTTCTGCACCGATCCGCGGCGCGATTCCCATCTGCTTTGCCTCGTCGAGAAACCGACGGACATCCTGAGCGTGGAAAAGTCCGGGAGCTTTCGCGGCCGCTTCCACGTGCTCGGCGGGCGGATTTCCCCGCTCAACGGCGTCGATCCCGAAGACCTCCGCATTGCCGAGCTGGAGAAACGACTCGAAACCGAGCCCATCCAGGAAGTCATCCTCGCCCTCGGCACCGACGTGGAAGGCGACGCCACCAGCCACTACCTCGCGAAACGGCTTTCGTCCCGGGGCATCAAGGTCACCCGCCTCGCCCGCGGCCTTCCCGCCGGTAGCGGCCTCGACTTCGCCGACGAGATGACCCTCGCCCGCGCGCTCGAAGGCCGCAGCGTCCTCTGACGCGGCGGAGCGCCGGTCTCCGACCCGGCTCGTTGTGGTAGCAGATGAGCAGGTGGGAAAGTGTGCGAGGGAGAAAGGTGGATCTGGACATGGGAGGCCTGGATTCACGGATGGGCAACACGGGCATTGTCGCGAAGCGACGCCGGAGATTAGGGAGTGTCTTCAAACCCGATTCCGAGCACCGGAGGTGCGGAAGAAAGTAGCCCACAGCGTGAGCTGTGGGTTTGGTGCTCCAGATGCCCGCCAAGCTCCGGAGGAGCGAAAGAAGCTCTTCTGCCGCTCCTCCGGAGCTCGCTCTTCTTCCCGTCCAACTGTCTTCCGCTGCTCCGCAGCTGGTTTGAAGACGCTCCCTAGCCGGCCACAAGGTGGCTGGACCCCGCCCACCCGGTTCAATTCGTCCTGAAAGGACGACGGACGAACACATCCTCCGTCCCTCCGGGACTCGATTGCCTCAATGCCGACAACCAGCCACTCCCTGGCTGGCTACTTTCCCAAGTCGCTCCGCGACACTCGCACCGGCACCAGTTGCAGCCCACCCGGACTTCGGTGCTCCACTTCACTCCTGCCCGCTTTCTCACCTGCTCCACCTCCCCAGAACACTTGGCGCTTGGCACACGGCGCCACGGCCTTTGAATTGCCCCACATGATTCAACGCTATTCGCGCCCCGAGATGCGCGCCATCTGGACCGACGAGAACAAGCTCAAGATCTGGCTCCAGATCGAGCTGCTCGCCAGCGAGGCCCTTGTCGCCGACGGCGTCGTGCCCAAGAAGGATTTCGCGAAGATGAAGGCGGGCGCCGACAAGTGCTTCGCCGACACCAAGGCCCTGACCGAACGCGCCAAGGAACTTGAGAAGACGCTCAACCACGACGTCATCGGCTTCACCACGGCCGTCTCCGAGCAGATCAATGATCAGTCGTCACGGTGGCTGCACTTCGGCCTGACCAGCTCCGACATCGTGGACACCGCCTTCGCCGTTCAAATGGTCCAGAGCGCCGACATCCTGATCAATGACGTCGAGACGTTGCTGCCTGTCATCGCCCGGCGGGCCAAGGAGCACATGATGACGCCCTGCATCGGCCGCAGCCACGGCATCCACGGCGAACCCACTACCTTCGGACTCAAACTCGCCCTGATGCACGAGGAGTTCCTCCGCGCGCTATCCCGCCTGAAGCACGTTCGCCAGATCGTCGCCATCGGCAAACTCAGCGGCGCCGTCGGCACCAACGCCCACCTCTCGCCCAAGGTCGAAAACTTCGTCTGCGAGAAGCTGGGCCTAGCTCCGGCCTCTATCGCCACCCAGGTCGTCCAACGCGACATCCACGCCGAGTTCATGAACTGCCTCGCGCTCATCGCGTCCGGCTTCGAGCATTGGGGCGTCGAGTTCCGCCACCTCCAGCGCACCGAAGTGCTCGAAGCCGAGGAGCCCTTCACCAAGGGCCAGAAAGGAAGCAGCGCCATGCCGCACAAACGAAACCCCATCACCTGGGAGCGCCTCACCGGCCTCGCCCGCGTCATCCGCGCCAACGCCATTGCCGGCATGGAGAACGTCGCCCTCTGGCACGAGCGCGACATCAGCCACAGCAGCGTTGAGCGCATCATCTTCCCCGACTCCTGCACGTTGCTCGACTACATGTTCGGCCTTCTCACCCGCCTGATGGACGGCCTCCTCGTCTATCCCGAAAACATGAAGAAGAACCTCGGGCTTTCGCTTGGCATGTGGAACAGCCAGACCGTCCTCCTCGCGCTCATCCGCAAGGGCCTGACCCGTGAAGACGCCTACACGCTCGTCCAACGCGCCGCCATGAAGACCTGGGAAGTGAAGCACGCCGGCCGCGACGACGCCGACTTCCTCGAAGTCCTCAAGTCCGACGCCGACGTGGCGAAGCACTTCAAGAAAGGCGAACTGGAGAAACTCTGCTCCCTCGACTTCCACCTGAAGGAAGTGAAGAACCGTTTCAAGCGGCTGGGGCTGTAGACGACGACGTGCAGAGCCTTCCTGAACTCGCCTGAAATGACTCCTCCCCGCTGCATCATCATCGCTGGTCCGAACGGCGCAGGGAAGACGACCTTCGCACGGGAGTTCCTGCCAAAGGACGCCGGGGTGCTGCATTTCGTAAACGCCGACCTGCTGGCCGCCGGCCTGTCGCCCCTCCGGCCGGAATCCGCCGCTCTCGCTGCCGGACGGCTGTTCCTGTCCGAACTCGACCGATTGGCAGGATCGCAGGTGGACTTCGCATTCGAGACGACCTTGAGCGGGTTGGTCTATCTGGCCCGCCTCCGCCGTTGGAAATCTCAGGGCTACCGGGTGGAGATCGTTTTCCTGCGACTGCCATCCGCTAGGCTCGCCCTAAAGCGCGTGGCGACGCGGGTGAAGCAGGGCGGCCACAATGTTCCCTCCGCAGATGTCGTTCGCCGCTTTGAGCGCGGCTGGAGGAACTTCAACTCGCACTACCGCCCGCTTGCCGATGCGTGGGCCGTCTATGACAATTCCTCCACCAGCCCGAAGCTGCTGGAAAAACATCCATGAAGACCAAGGCCAAGAAGACAGTGGAGAAGAGTTTTGTCACCGGCGTCGGCCAGGCACTCCGCCGCGCCGCTGCGGTCGCCCGCAAAACCGCCCGCGCCCACGGCACCTCCATCTACGTCTGGCGCGACGGCAAGGTGATGGCAGAGAAGCCCTGAACCGCCGCCATGAAGACCTGGGAAGCGAAGCACTTCAAGAAGGGCGAACTGGAGAAGCTCTGCTCCTTCGATTTCCACCTGAAGGAAGTGAAGAACCGCCTCAAGAAGCTGCGGCTGTAAATCAATTCATTCGGCAGATGAAACGGACCGAGTTCAGTGAAAATCTCCGTAAGGCGACGCTCAGTTCACATGAAAATGGGCTCACCTTCGTTGAGAACACTTTCAATCCTCCGTTCCGCTATCGTGCCTGCCTGAATCAATCCTACGATGGGAACCCGCAGGCTGACGGAGAAACGATTCCGAAGAAGATTCGAGCCAAAGGAACCGATCCCATCGAGAACTTGGAGTTCGATGAGGTGGTCGAACTTCTATGGCTAGATGGAATGGTCCCAGAATGGATCAATGTCCTCGCGTGGACAGCGTCGGACGAGGGAATGATCTTTTGGATTACCTGTTGCGGTCGTTTCACGGACGGCAGGCATTTGTATCATCTCAAGGAAGGCTATCCGCCTTTTCACGCTCCCGGCGTTTGGCTTCCTCCTGACTGGAAGAGCATCGAAGAAAGCGGACGGTTCGACCTGAACTGGCACCTCAAACGATAGGGAGGCTTCCTCGAAGATGTGGCTGACCGGCAGGTCCGCCCTACCATGCCTGAAGGTAGGACTACGCTGTCGCGCGGCCCTATTCTTGATTCCGTGGTTACGTGCGCCTGCCCAACCCCGTTCTCGCCAAACCGCCCTTGCCCGCCTTTCCTTCAGCTATGAAGCCGCTCCGCCCCCTACCCGTTCTGCTGGCTGTCGTC
>JBBRDN010000197.1:0-8771 GCA_038203875.1 Verrucomicrobiota bacterium | reverse complement strand
GTGGGAACATCGTCGGCAGCCCGCTCACGATCCTCCCCGTAAATGTCACCAACGGTCTCTTCACCACCCGGCTTGATTTCGGGGCGGGCGTCTTCACCGGCCCGGCCCGCTGGCTGGACATCGCCGTGCGTCCGGGCGGCGTGGGTGCCCTCGCGATCCTGACCCCCCGGCAGGAGATGACCTCCTCGCCGTATGCGATCCGCGCACAGACCGCCGGCAGCGTGGCGGCGGGAACCGTGGTCGCCAACCAGTTGAACACCGGCGGCGTCGCACCCACGCCGGGACAGTTTCTCTCCTACGATGGCGGGAACCTCTTCTGGAGCGATTCAGGGGCGGCGGCGGCCAGCATTTGGCTGACGAACGGAAATTCCGCCTACTACAACTCCGGCAACGTCGGCATCGGGACCAGCACCCCCACGCACCGCCTGAGCCTCAGCGGCGGACCCAGTTGGACCGCGAACGGCTGGATCGGATCGATGGAGCTTCCGAATGGTTCCGCGCTCGCCTGGCAGGCCAACGCGGCGGGCCAGCGCTTCGGCATGGGCCACGCGAACACCGGCTTCTACCTTTTCCGCACGGCCAGCAACCCCGGCACCACCGGCAGCGCGGCGCTCTACGATTTTGTGGTCAATGACGAAGGCAACGTCGGCCTCGGCATCAACGCCCCGGCCACTGGCTACCGGTTGGATGTGAACGGCTCCACCCTCCTGAGAGCCGCCAATGGATCGACCCAATTCGGCGCTCCCAACGGCGAGATGGGGATGTCGCTGACCCCGAATGCCGGCAACCGCGCCGATCTCCGGTTCGACGGTTCAGTGCTCAAGCTGGTGGCCAGCACCGGCGTGGTCCCGCCCTCCGCCGCCAATGGACTCGCCATCACCACCGCCGGCAACGTCGGCATCGGGACGACGGCTCCCATCGCGAAACTGCACGTTGTTCAAAGCGCTGCTGGACCCGCCCTCCATGCCGAGGGCAATGCCACGCAGGCCCGTGACAAGGGCGGCTTCGTCAAGGCGATGGCCTATATCGACCCTTATCTCCCAGACGGCCAACGAGTTGTCCGCTGTTACAACTCACAACGGGCGGGGAACTTGGCGTCTACAGCTCCTTGCGGGATCACGGTCGAGAAACTCGGCCCTGGACGATACATCATAAATTTCGGTTTTGATGTCCGAGACCGTTTCATTTCGGTGACTCCTAGTAACACTCCGGTCTTCGTAAGTGCCGTGGTCGGCAATACCGTGGAAGACGCCAATCTGGCCGCTGTCATTGTCACGAACATTAAAGATGAGGATCGTGATGTTGAATTCAACATATTCGTGTTCTGAAGGACGCATGCGCCCCCCACGAAAACAGTCCCATTCGCAAACATCATACCTCTGCCGTGCTACGTGTCGGAGGCGGCGAGGCAAAAGCTCCATGAAACAAACCACTTTAAGTTTGGCCGCCCTGTTCGTGTTGGTCATCGGTGTCCAAGCCCAGTCCTACTCCATCGACTGGCACACGATGGAAGGGGGCGGCGGCACGAGCACCGGCAGCGGCTACATCCTCAACGGAGCCTTCGGCCACCCCGATGGCGGTATGTCCCTGAGCGGAGGCGGCTACACGCTGGAGGGCGGGTTCTCCGGCATCCAGGCTGCCACGGCGTCAGGATCGGTCGCGATCTTCGACAACACTGGTGGAACTGAAAATGGCAGCAATGGTGCCACCACCACCAAATGGCTGGCTGGCAAGTTCTGTCTTGGAGCCGAAGCCTACTCTCTCGACTCCCTGACCATGTTTCTCACCAGTGTTCAGACTCCCGTCAGCGTCCGGCTTCGGATCTTTACCCACGACCCGGCGAGCGGCAGACCGGGCGCCAGCACCGGGCTCATCATGAACCTCTCCAGCCTGACCAACCCGATCAGTATCACGCCGGGCAACGTCGGCATTTCGGTCAGATGGGTTCCTGCTGCGCCATTCACTCTCGTGCCCAATACCTGCTACTGGGCGGTGTTGAGCCTGGAGAGCGGGACCATCATCGGGCGCAGTTCCACCTTCACGAGACCCACCGGCGCGGCCGCAGGCTACGGGGTCTCAGTATCAGAGGATGCCGGGGTCACGTGGTCGATGCCCGACAACTCCACCAACCAGAAGATGCTGATCACAGGCACGGCTGTGCAGGCCGTGCCGGCTCCGCAGTCCCTCGTCATCACTTCCTACAGCCTTTCCGGAAATGATCTGCGGCTATCCTTCCCCTCGACGCTGGGCCGGAGCTACGGCGTCGAGAGCCGTGAGGATTTCACGACGAACCCATGGGTGCCTTTTCCCGGAATCACAATCACGGGGAACAACGAAGTGGTTCAGTTTTCCCTGACCAACGCCCTGACCCGGCCCCAGCAGTATTACCGGCTGCGCCAACTCCCGTGAAGCTGCAACCTGCCCATGCCGTGGCCCCGCCACACCGAGCGGGTCTGACTGAGTGGCTCTGGGTGCTGAAAAGAGCCAAGCCTCCTTACCGGCACGAAATGGTAAGCTCGCTTCAATTGAGCCGGTTTCCTGCCTCATCTTTTCGAAGTTCTTTGAACCGTCGGGGTGTGCAGTAAACTGTGCAGTCGGCGTTATGAGGCGTTATGAGGCGTTATGAGGCGTTATGCGGATTTAAGCGGCGCAGTGGGCTGCAGCCTTAAACTGGCCGGAAGAACCTGCGAATTTCTGAATGAATTGAGGGGCTCATCGACCTGAGTCCTACCTCTGGAGCCACTTGGGCGCGCCCCCGCTTCGCAGTTCAGGTGATTATGTTCAAATCAGCTGAACATTATGCCGAATTCATTGATCGATCGAATTAGAATTTAATCTATTTCCTTCAATTATTTTTTCTTCAGGAGTTGTCCATCAGACTTCCTTAATCTGGGTGTCGGGTTCTGTTGCAGTTTTCTCTGAAACAATCTCCCGCCCCGGCGCGGAGGTTTTGTTTCTCTACCTTGCGTGGCCTTTCCCACGACCTTTTGTTGCAGAGTCGTTTAACTCCCATGCCCGACTTTTCATCCGCCATCTTCAGCAGGAGCAGGCTGGTGATGACTCCGGACGGGAGATGGCGTGCAGCCCGGGAGACGAGCGGATTGTTGTCGTTGCGAGTCTTGGTCAATGCGGCCTAGCTGTGGAGGCTCAAGAGGTTGTTCACAGGGAGATGGAGCCTTGAGATGGGCGGGAGGAGGTTGAGGGAGTGGTGGGGACGGTGCCAGTTGTAGTTGTGGAGGAAGTTTTGGAGACGGTCTGCGCGATGGGAAGAGTCGCGGTAGGCGTGGGCGTAGGCCCAGGAGCGGAGGGAGGTCTGGATGAAGCGCCCGGCCTTGCCGTTGGTCTGCGGGGTGTAGGGCCGGGTGAAGCGGTGTTTGAGACCGAGGGCGGCGACCGCCTGGGACATGGCGCGGGCGCGGTAGCAGGCCCCGTTGTCGGAGTAGACCCGCCGGGTCCGGACACCGGGCTTCTGGAAGAAGTCCAAGGAAGCATGGAGGAAGGCCACGGCGCTGGCGGAGGTTTCATCGGGCAACAGCCGGGCGAAGGCGACGCGGGAATGGTCGTCGATGGCCACATGGAGGAACTCGAAACCCGCGCCCGGAGAGGAGCCGGCTTGACGGTCGCCGGTCACCCGGTGGCCCGGGCGGTCGAAGCGGGCCAGGCGTTTGATGTCGAAATGGAGCAGATCTCCCGGCTGTTCCCGCTCGTAGCGGCGGATGGCCGGCGGCGGGGACAGCTCTTCCAACAGGGCGGCGTGGCGGCGGAGGATGCGGGAGACGGAAGCTTTTGAGAGCTTGGCCAAGCGGGCGATCTGGAAGCCGGGGAGCTTGCGGCGGCGCAGGGCCAGGACCCGGAGGACGCGCAGAAGATGGATGCCGTCCGGGGAGCGTTTTGGCCTAGAAGAACGGTTCTCAAGGCCCGCGGCGCCATCGGCGCGGAAACGGGCCAGCCACTTCCGGGCTGTGCGGACCGAGATTCCAAACCCGGCGGCGACCTCGGCGACGGGCTGGTGGAGTTCGACGATGCGCTTTACCAGTTCGGCTCGACTCAACGGGGTGAGTCGGGCATTGCTATGGGCGTTCATGCGGGGGGGGTGTTTGGATCGGTGTTGTCTTCACAAACCCACCTTTCCAGCTCCGCCTCGCATGAACAACCTCCTGGAACATCACAGCTAGAGGAGCAGTCGCCGGAGCCGCGTCTTACCACTGCCGGTGGCGCCGACGAATGCGAAGTGGCATGAGGCCATGCCCTCGGGAAAACGTCGGCCACCAAGCGTCAGTGGTCCATTCGGTGGATCGAAAGGCTGCACAGCGCAGGTGGATCGAGAGTCTGGGCCAAAAACAAAGGCGCAGACGATGAGAGGCAAAAGACACATGACGGAGGAGAATATCCGGATCCTGCGGGACGTGGACGGCGGGAAGTCGATCTACTAGGCGACACAGGAGAGGAACATCAGCGAGGGGACGTTCCACCGGTGGCGGAGGCAGTTTGGGCTGGTGGAGGTGGACGAGGCCAAGAGGCTGAAGGAGCTGGAGCGTGAGCGATTGGCCGAATCCGCAGCTCATGCCGGCGACAGCGCGGCGCGCGGCGTCCTCGAACAAGTCCTTCCGGAATGCCGCGACGGCGGACTGGTGGTTTCGGAGAACATCTGCCCCAAGTAGCCGGTCATTCCGCCCACCAGAAACAAACCTCGACGATCATCAGGACAACCTCCGCCACGAGGAGTCCGACAATGATCGCTTCCATGATGAAGCCCTGTTGCGCGTGGCGGAATTCGCCCATGCGCTGGCTGGCCATTTCATAAATGTATTCCTGCACTTCAATCTGACCATCGGCGATTTCCGCGCGGTCCTCGCAACGCGCAGACTCCCGCAGCGCTTCGCCCAATTGTGCCGGCACTTTCGCAAATCGCGCGGGAGGCGCATAAAGATGCGGCTCGATTCGGGCGTGCCGCATTCGCCATTGCAGCACCTGTTGGGCGCGTTGACCAATGTCCTGGTCACGGGCCAAATCCGCATTCGAGACTCTGTAGGTCAATGGCGCGTCGCTCTCCACGGTCGGCCACGCTGCGGCAATCCCCTGCTCCACGAGACGCAGTTCATTTTCGAAGAATGAAAAATCAACGACCGCTTCCAGCGCGGCACTCACCAACGCGGCTGGGGCGATGATCAAGGCCCTTCCCGGTCGCCACGAGACGTGAACCTCACCGGCACGTATGGTGATCGCTTCGGGCTGATCGGGTTGACCAAGCCACATGCCAAAACCTTCACGCCAGCGGGAGTCGTCTTTCAGTGCCGGAGGAATGACTAGGACATGCAGCGCTTCGTGAGCATTGATCTCTTCCGCTAACGGTGGAGAGACCACCACCACTGCCTCGCCTGCGGCCTGACGTGACGCGGGATCAGAAAACTCAAACGTGATCGCTCCTCGGGCAGCATTTGCCGCAACGAATCGCAAGCGATAGAGAGTGGGCTGCAGGTTGGATGGCGGGTTCATTGGATCGCAGGTTTGAGAGACATGACACTGTCAGAGACTCGGCCATCAACGGCTGTCGGGGTTTCTTCCGGCACGCATTCTTCGATAATCCATTCTACCACGGTGTCAGCAGAGTCGAGGACACCGTTGATCGTCGAATCGAACAGATAATCGCCCACGACGAAAAGGCTCGGATGTTCCACTGGCTCGGGCATGTGACGGGAATCGGGTTCGCGCGCTGGGAAACCCGCCGGCAACCCGTTCACGCATCCGGCCCAACGCTGCACGCGCGCTTCGAGCAATTTGACGGAACCCGGCTGCAGCGTTTCCGGCAGCGATTGCAGAACCTGTTCGACGAGCTGTGCGTCCGGGAGATTGCCCAAGCGCAAGGCCGCCTCGCCGGCAATGAGCCAACCGAGAACACCGCGCCCGCCCGCATCGAAGCGGGCACTTTCATCGTAGAGACAGCAACCACCGAACGCTTCGGCCATGAAGAAGGAGCCGCCGATTCGCTCGCGCCAGAAGGGACGTTCGAACAGCGCGGTCACGCGTAGATAGTGCGCTGGATGATCATAGAACTGATGATGCTTCGCCATCGCCTCGCTCAACTTTTCGCCGCCCCAAGCGACCGCGGGAATACAATCGTTGGGTAAAGCGACGACCACGAAGTCGAAATCCTCCACGTGAAGCCGTCCGCCTTGCCGCGACGTAACCCTGTATGTGTCGCCTATCGCGCGTTCCACCCGGACGACGGGCTGCTTCAACAGAACACGGGCCGAGATGCGCAGGGCCAGTTCCTGCGTCAACCGCTCGTTGCCGCCGTCGATGGCATAGAGGCGCATGTAGTCCGCTTCATCCATGAGGTAGTTCTGCAAGCCGTAGCTGGCACTGGTCTGGTGCGTTTCGCAGGCGAGGTCGCTGTGCGTCATGATCCGGATGTAATCTCGCGCCGCTTCATCGGGAACCGAACGGATCAAATCTTCGAAGCCCAGACGCGCCATTGGATCATCGTTATCCTTCCGCCAGTCCGACTCATAGTATTCGGCCGGACTGATCAACGACCGGGCTTTCCTGCTGAACTTGTTCAACGCCCTCGCCGTCGCTTCGCCCAACTCGCCGCTGACGTCAGCGAGCGTCCGAATGACGCGCCCGCGAAAAATCGCCCCACCGCTCTGCATCGGCACGGTGGCCAAGCCCAACTCGGCAATCAATTCACGCAATGGATCTGGGCCCAGCTGGGTATAGTCGTAGAACTCCGCCGCGCCCGCTTCGTAGTGAAGACCGGGCGCCGAATCAAACTGTCGCGTCGCAATTTTTCCCCCAAGACGATCTCCGCCTTCAAACAGCGTGATCTGCCAGTGAAACTTGGTGCACTTCTCCAAGCGATACGCCGTCATGAGGCCGCCTGGGCCACCGCCGATGATCGCAACCTTGATTGGTTTGGTTTCCATGTTCATGTGGTCTTCCCGTGATGAGCACGCGGCGAAGCCGCGCCAATCGCTTGTGAGTCGTCATTCAGAGTATCCATGACCCGCCCGATTGCCTTCATGGTTTCCATTTTTCAACGCGCGTCATAACACCCATTTCCCCCTACTGTGGCGGCGTCAACGTGACCTTGCCTCCGGGCAGAACGAAGAATATCTGAACCTTGTCGCCCACAAGCGCGAGAACCTCGAAATGGATCTCACGGTCCTCCACTTGCAGGGTCACCCGCACATGCTCAGGGTTTCCAAGGCGATTGGTGATCGCTGTTCGCACCTCAACCGGCGCTTGCAGCAGGGGCGTCTTTTCCTCGCGCGTGGATAACTTCCCTCCCGGAAGAAACGACAACCACACGACCTTCGCCGGATATTCGACCGCGCAAACGAAGTAGACTGTGCCGGCCTCGACGGACTGGTAGAACTTGTCGCCGATCTTCCCATCGTTGAGGTGTTGATTCAGGGCCGCACGCACGGCTTTGGGGACTGCGGCGGCGGAGATCTCGCGAGTCGTAACGAGGCCATTCACGGCGAAACTGCAAACATTCGTCCGTCCTCTGCGCAAAATCTCCGCCTCGAAGACCGACTTCCCATCGTCGAACGAGCGCGTCAGGCTTTCCAATTTACCATCAGTCCCAAGCTCAACTTTGAGCGCGCGCTGAACCGCCGCCGGCAATTCCTTCTCGAACACTTCGGTAGCGATCGGCACCCCCTCGCGGTCGAGGATAAACACGCGAGTCACTTCGCCCCGAGTAATCTCAACATCGAAAAGTCGTTCGCCATTCTCCATCCTCGGCTCGATGTCGTCGACGCTGCCACCCTTGGACAAATCCCGAATGGCAGTCTCGACAGCAAACGGAAGGTTGGTGCTCTCAACCGCGCGAGCGGCGAACGCAACCAGTGCCGCGATCAGAAACGGCACCAGGGTAAACCGCTGCCAATGATGAAAAGGGTTAAAAGTAGGCTGAAAAGGGTTTAGAGGGAGGTCTGGAAGGGCGGCGGAAGAGGGTTGCCGGGGTGCTGCCGCTGGTCGGCAGCGGGGCGGCTCAGGGGCAGACGTTGGGGCCGGTGGCGACACCGCCAGGTGCTCCCGAGTTCCACCCATACCGGGGCGCAATGGAAACGGTAACAATGTCGCCGGTCGTGTAGTTCGTGCTCGTGGTGCTGATCAAAGGACGCCCAAGCCCAGGCACCTCATCGTAGAGAATAGTGTAGTCCTTCACGGTCAGCTTTCCGGGGCCGTTAAACCTGATCTGGGCGATCTGCGCGACGCCTTGCGCGGACGCTCCGAATCTCGACGCAGCCGAGTAGTGGAACGCCTCCACCGTCGACAGGTCCGGCCCAGTGATAGCATTGGTCGACGTCGTGAATGTCGAGTCAGACCAGTATCGCTGGCCGCGCGTGCGGTAGTTCCACGAGACATCCGTGATCGGTCCGATGTCAATCAACCCCGTGATGGCCGCGTCGACCGCTTCAGCGAGGCGGTCTTCAAGATCGGAATCCCCAGGGTAATAGAACCCCCGGAAGACCACCGTTTCCAGGACGCGGATGTCGTAGGACGGCGTCGCGCCAACGTTGCACGGGCCGCAGTCAAAAAAAAACAGCGCCATGGTCGTCAGTAGGTCAAAGAGCAGAGCAGCCGCATCTTCTTCGCGGTGCCGCTTTCGCAGACATCAATCTCGCGCACCTTAAGCGCCTTTCCACCACAGTCGGCGAGGTCGATATTCACGGAGGCGCCGGCGCTGTCGACGATCTCGATCTTGTCCTCGCGGACGAGGACGGAATAAGTGCCGTTGGTCACGTCGATCTGGCCGTGGG
>JBBRDN010000196.1:0-8773 GCA_038203875.1 Verrucomicrobiota bacterium | reverse complement strand
CATGACCCCGTCCCAATACCTGATCGGCATCGACCGAGGCGGCTCTTCCGTCAAATCGCTTGCCGTGGCGCCGACGGGAGAACCGCTCTTCCAGCACACGCTGGCCTTCGACGACACCGTGCCATTCGCCTTCGCCAACGCGGTGAAGAACGCCGTCGCGCAGATCGAGAACGAAGCCGGGACACGGTCCAAAATCATCGGAATCTCGGCTCCGGGACTCGCCCACCGGAGCGAACGCAGCATTGCCCACATGCCCGGCCGCCTATCCGGGCTAGAAGGCTACGACTGGAAATTTGAACTCGGGCGGGACCATCCGGTGCCGGTTTTGAACGACGCCCACGCGGCGTTGCTCGGGGAACACTGGCTGGGCGCGGCCCGCGGAGTGGACAATGTCTTCATGCTTACCCTTGGAACCGGCGTCGGCGGCGCGGCCATTGTCGATGGCCGGCTTCTTCGTGGGGCGATAGGCCGTGCGGGACACCTGGGGCACGTCTCGCTCGATGCCAGCAGTCCGCGAATCGACATTTGCGGCACCCCGGGAAGCCTCGAGGATCTAGTGGCGACCTGCACGATCTCTGAAAGGTCCGGCGGCCAGTTCGAAACCATCCAGGCACTCGTGGCGGCAGTTGAGAAAAACGACGCCAGTGCGCTTGCCATCTGGGAGGAATCCATCCGTTCTTTGGCCGTCGGAATCGCCTCCCTGATTAACGTGCTGGACCCGGAGGCGGTAGTGATCGGAGGCGGCGTGTCCCGGGCGGGAGCGACTCTGTTCGAACCCCTGCAGCGACACCTCGCACGCTATGAATGGAGACCAGGAGGTCATTCCGTCAGGATCGTTCCGGCACAACTCGGAAGCATGGCGGGGGCTTACGGTGCGGCGTTCAACGCTTCGGCGAACTTGGACCGGCTGAGGCAGGTTCAATTTTCCTGAGTTTCAGTTCGCGGAACTGGATCAAGGCACCTGGTCGCGGTCCGGTGAAAAGTTCAAGGGCGATGGAGCCGCTCTTCAGCGATTTGCTGGAGTTTTTGTCGGTCACCGAAAGCATCTCATGGCCGTTCAGCCGATGCTCCATGCGGCCGCCATTGGCGACCACCGAGAAGTCGTTCCATTCCTCGCGCTTGAAGGAAAGACGCCCCGCAAGAACCTCGGCTCCCACCGCGTTTGTATCGACGATATCCGACTGAGCTGCATCCGCCGTGATTTCAAGACCACTCCCTTGGAGCATGTAGAAGTTGCGCCTGCCTCCTGCCTGGTAAAGCGCGCCAACCTTGTTCGTATCGAGCGCGATCTCGAACTGGTAGCTACGAAAGACAACGCCGCTGTTGTTGGTCGCTCCGCGATAGACCAGCCCGGAGTTGGCGGTGTAGTTGTTGCGCAGCACCCGGAAACGGAATTGGCCGCGCAGCTCAAAATCTCCGACCGGAGCGTCATTCAGGATCAAGTAGAGGTTCGTCGACTTGGGCGCGTCCTGGGGCACGAAGCCAGTGATGTAGCCGTCGCGCACGGACCAGTAGTTGGTAGGACCGCGCCAGCCGTTGAGCGTCTTGCCATCGAAGATGGACTTGAAGGCAGCCTCCGTCTCAAGTGCCGCCGTAGTCGCCGCAAGCGCTTGCTTGTCCTGCACCACCTTCTGTTCGCGATCCGCCTGTTGCGCCGCCTTGCGGGAGATTTCCTGCATAAGCCTGTCCGCTTCATCAGCGGCCTGTCGCCGCGCCACGGCCGACTTTTCCTCCGAGTCCATCGCCGGCGCCGGAGGCGTCTCGGCGGACCGGCGGATCTCGTCCAGCGTGTTCTGGATGGAATCGCTGGTCCGATTGGCCGACCGATCGGATGCCGCCGCCCGCTGCTGGGCGGATAGCCGGGCCTCCAACTCCAACTGCTTGAGACGAACGGCGTCCATCTCCTTCTGCCTTTGGCCTTCCTGCTGTTTGGGAAGCAACAGCAGGATCATGGCGACTCCCACCGCCAGAACGGAAACCAGCAATGTGGTCATCATCAGCGTCGATTGGCGTCCGCTGGCGACCACCACGGTAGGCGGGGCCGACGGTTGATTCGACCGGCCCGACTGACGGTCATCGGACGCGGCCGACGGCAGTTTTGCATCCGCCATCGCCGGATCATACTCGGCGATCAGGAAAGGTTTGCCCTTGGCCGGCCCGGGAATCTTTGCGACCGACATTAGGCCCTTGAGTGCATCTCCCACCGTGGCGGGACGGCGACCCGGATCTTTCTCCAGGCAGCGCCCGACGGCCACGGCAAGCCCTGCGGCCAGATCCGGCACGACGGCCGCGGGTGACGGCGCCTGGTTGTAACGAATCTGCTGGATCAGATTCTCTCCGCCGAACGGTGCACGGCCGGTGAATCCGTAATAGAGAAGGCATCCAAAGCCGTATAAATCGTCGGCAGGATCAGCGACTGCACCGTCCACCACCTGCGGACTCCAGAACGCGACGTCGGCTGGAGACGCTCGGCGGAATTCGCGCAGGTCGGAATCCAGGAGGCTGCCGAATCCGAATTCCGGAATGATCACACTGCCGTCGTCGCAGACCCAGACGCGGTCCGGCGTCAAACGCCCATCGGCCAGCCCGTGTTCCCCGGCGAACTCCAGGAGCTTGGCGATCGATTCGGCCACAGGCTGCAGGGCCTGCCAGTCGAGCCGCCCAGTCTCGGCCACCCACTCGGAAAACAGCCGGCCGCAGGGCAGTTCCACGACGATTCCGCCGCAGGCGATGGCATCGGCAAACTCGTCGGGCACGCGACCAAATCCCTCGTGTCGCCAAGCCGAAAGGCGGCTCTGGGCGGCGCCCAGATCGCCGACGAGCGCGGAGTCGGACAGTTGAACCGGCGACAATTGGCGCACCCAGGCCATGCCTCCGGTCTTCTTGTCCTCGGCCAGCCACGAGCGGGCCGCACTTCCCAAAGGCCGCAGCGGGGAAAACCGCTCCGGTGCCGTCGGGAGGATTACATGGGAGGTCGTATTGGGTTCCATGGCTTCACTTGGTAACTTCGGTGATCTCGATGCCGCAGACCTTGTTGTGGCTGCCGTTCGGATTGTCGGTCAATGTCAGCCGGCCGTCGTTCACGTCAACCAGGACGGTCCCGTCGGCCCAACGGTTCGCGTCCTCGGGTATCACGTCAAACACCTTGGTGTCCTCCACGTTGACAGAATAGATGCTGTCCTTGGCGACCAGGTCGCCCGCGATGACACGGACAGAGTATCGCCCGTTCGGGACGGCGATTTCCCAGACGGCCTTGGTCTTGATTTTGTCGTGATCAACGTAGCTGAAGGTTTCATGCACGCGGGTCGGCGCCCGTCTTGAGGCCGCGAGCTTCCTCTGCGGGGCCGTGTTGTTGGTGGTCACACGATCGCGGACATGGGCGGTCATGTCCTGGTTCCACCCGTAGCTCAATCCACTTTCCTTCACTGCAAACTTCGTTCCGTTTTCCGGAAGATACCCATCGGCGGGCATTGATCCCTTCGGCAGGAACTGCACCTTCGCCCTGAACAGACCCCGGGTAAGGATCAGCTGTGGCTCATAGCCGGCGGATTCCTTTGAGCGCACCTGGATCCGGTTGATCGACTCGCTAGCGTAGACGAGCGCGAAGTTGACCCACTGACGCTTGTTCGAAATCTCCTTCTGAACGAACTCCGTCACGTCGACTTCATACCAGGATGGCGATCCACCTGTGATTTCGACACGCCCGAGGGGTGTCGAATGCGGAATGCTTTCCCACCAAGTCAGAGACTTCTCGATCCAATTGGTGGAATACGCGGAACGCACCTGCAGCACCGCCACGCCAGTTTTTTCCAAGCTGGCGTAGAACCGAAGCCTGGCGCTCGCGGGCGCGCCACTAAAAGGGGTCACGTCGAAGGCGATGTAGCCTTCGGACGCTCCGTCCCTCGAGGAGCTGCGAATGTCGATCGTGGGTTCGGACCCGTAGTTCTTGCGGCTGTCGCGGCTCAGGCTGCGGACATAGGTGTCCGCGATCGGCAACAACGTCGTCCCAAGCCCAGCCGCGCTCGCTCCAAATTCCCCGACAACCCAAGCAACGAAGCACAGCGACAAACAAAGCCTTGCCGAAAGACGGTTTCGGCCGATTTCAGGACACTTTGGCGTCTTCATCTGCGAGGTAGTTAATCAGAACCATCAGCCACTAAAAGCAAAACCCTGCGGGCTGCCCGCCCATGACCCGCGATCCGATCGGAGCACAACGAACACTTGGCCAGGCTTGACGGCGTCGGTGGTGCGCGCACGACGCGGGACATCTATCAGGGTCCTTGGAGGAGATCGTCCGGTGCATTCATACTGCGGAACAGTGCCTCAAGGTCCCGCGGAACCGGCCAGCCATCCGCCAACCCGATGCGTAGCGCCTCCGCGCTGAATCCCTGGAGCGACCGGTCGGATCCGGCGAGGTGTATCGCCGCCAGTGAGGACAAGGACGCCGGAAAGAACGCGGCCAAGGGCTCGAATCGACCTCGGACAACGGGGACGACGCCGCGGCAGGGGAGTCCATCGCATTTCTTCAGCAGTTCAAGCAGGAGTTCCGCCGTGACCAGGGGCATGTCCACCGCCAGCACCACGATGGTTTCGTGGGACGCCTCTTTCAACGCGTTGGCCAAGCCCGAGAGCGGTCCGAGATCGTCGACGTCGTCCGGAACGAAGCGGAACCCGTCGCCCGCAAATCCCTGGTCACGTCGGCCGCAGACCAGCAGTTCAGAAGCTCCGACCGATCTGAGTTTGGCGAGCTGCAGTTCCCAAAGCGGACGGCCCTGCCAATCGAGGAACGCCTTGTCGCGGCCCATGCGGCTGGAACGGCCGCCGGCGATCAGTGCTCCGGTGAACGCGGACGCGGTCACTTGGCGGCGGCGGCGAAGACTTTCTTGAGGAGGTCCGAGGTGCGGGCGGCAGGGTTTTCGCGGATGCGTTTTTCCTCTTCGGCGACCATGGAGAACAAGCCGTCGAGGGATTTTCGGGTCACGTAGTCATCGAGGTCGAGGCTCTTTGGGTCGAATTGTTTTCCGCCAAAAGAGCCGAGGCTGGAGATCAATTTGCCCGTGTCTCCCGAGAGGCCGGCGCCGTCCAACACCTTCTTGTAGGCGGTCGAAACTCCGGCCGTGTCGGTCGCCTTCTTCACGATCGGGAGGAAACGCGTGTAGAGATTGGTCTCGGTGGTCCGACGGAAGTAGGTCGTCGCGGCGTTGTTCGTGCCGGACAGGATGCTCTTGGCGTCGACAATGGACATCTGCTTCACCGCGTCTCCGAAGACGACGGCAGCTTCCGGGACAGCCTTCTCCGCGGCGGTGTTCATGACGCGGACAAAGTCGTCGACCAATGCGTCCTGCTTCAGCGCGCGCGCGGTCTTCTCGACCTTCTGCATCGCGGCGGGCACGGGAATGCGGACGGCGCCATTGTTGAGGAATCCGCCGTCCTTTCCGAGTCGTCCCACCGCGGACGACAGTCCCTTGGCCAACGCCTCCTTGAGGCCGCCCACCATCTGGTCCTGGGGCAACCCACCAAGCGCGCCTGAAACCAGGTTGGTCTTCCCACCAAGGCCGAGCTGGTCGAGCAGTCCGGCGGCGGTGGACTCGCGAAGTGTGACGAGGAAAGCGGCAACCAGTATGAGTGTTTTCATCGAAAGAGACTTACCGACACACCATGCACCGGGTCGGCGCATCGGCAACGGCTATTCCCGGTTCCGCCGACGGCCGCGGGCTACTTCTTGTCCGATGCGATGTCGGACAAAATGATCGTGTCCTTGGAGAAGGATTCGCATCTGCAGGCGAGGATCACCGTCTGGCCCACCTCGGCCAACCGCGCCTTTCCGCCGGAGGTGCGGCCTTCGATGGAAGCACGGTCGTCGACCAGCACCGTCACATCGAATCGGGCGGGCGGCGTGGTTTTGACCTTGGCCTTCAGGACCGTGCCCGGTTGGCGGAAGATGACGTCGTAGTTCCGGCTGGTCATCGACTTGTCGAGCTCGGCAACGACTCCCTGGAGCAGGAACGACTTCTTCTTGTAACGGGCCTCGGCGGCCACGGGATCATTCTGGAAGTGGTGGATGAGATCGACGGCCGAAACCACCGTCTCGGGAGTGAGTGCCGGAAGCGTGGCCATGCCGGGCGTAGGTGGAGCCTTGCTCGCTGCTTCGACCGCCGCCGGATGGATCCATTCGCCCCGTGACGGACGCTTCTCCACGACGGCCGCAGACTGGGCCCGGGCTTCCTGCAGTTGTAGTTTCGTGGCGGCCAACTCGGCCTCGAGCGCGGGAGCCACGGCGACGGTTGACGACGCCGGTCTGGAACCTTCTTTCAGCGTCTTGATCTCGGCCTTGAGCGAAGCGATCTCGTTGGTGAGCCGCTGAAACTCCTTCGCATTGAGCTCAAGTTTCTCCCACTGCGACCGGGGAATGCTGACCATGTCTTCCGCATCGGCCGCGGACACCTGGTTGGTTGTGACGGCCACCAGCGAAGCGAGGGCCAGAACAGCGGCGAATGGGCGCATGATGGGAGGGGTTGCGTTCGCTTAGACCGCCGGCGGGGGGTTCGCGATGGCTTCGCGTTTGGCGGCGATGGCCTCGAGGATCTTCTGGGCGAGATCGGGTTTGTCGACGAGGGCCTGGCGGGCGGCTTCCTTGCCCTGGCCGATGAGCTCGCCGTTGAACTGGATCCAGGCGCCCTTCTTGTCGACGACACCGAGGGTCAGGCCGACGTCGATGATGCTGCCTTCCTTGTTCACGCCGTGGTTGTAGATGATCTCGAACTCGGCTTCGGCGAAGGGCGGCGCGACCTTGTTCTTCACGATCTTCACCTTGGTGATGTTGCCTACGACCGTGCCGGCGGCGTCCTTGATCTGGTCTCGGCGGCGGATGTCGATGCGGACCGACGCGTAGAACTTGAGGGCCTTGCCTCCGGGCGTGGTCTCGGGGCTGCCAAACATGACTCCGACCTTTTCGCGGAGCTGGTTGGTGAAGAGACAGGTAGTCTTGGACTTGCTGAGAAGGGCGGTGAGTTTCCGCAGCGCCTGCGACATGAGGCGGGCCTGCATGCCCATGGTGGCCATTCCCATCTCGCCCTCTAGTTCGGCCTTTGGCACGAGCGCGGCGACGGAGTCGATCACGATGACGTCAAGCGCGCCCGAGCGGGCCAGGGTTTCGCAGATGGTCAGGGCTTCCTCGCCGCTGTCGGGCTGGGAGACGAGGAGGTTGTCGAGATCTACCCCAAGTTTCTTGGCGTAGCTGGGGTCGAGCGCGTGCTCCGCGTCGATGAAGGCCGCCGCGCCGCCGGCTTTCTGGGCGTTGGCGATGATGTGGAGCATCAAGGTCGTCTTGCCGGACGACTCGGGGCCGTAAATCTCGACGATGCGCCCACGGGGCACGCCACCGACGCCGAGGGCGATGTCCACTGCGAGCGCGCCAGTGGGGATGACTTCTATCTTGTTCCTCAACGACGCCGCACCGAGCCGCATGATCGCGCCGTCACCGAAGGCCTTGGTGATGGAGCTGATGGCGGCTTCGAGGTCGCGCTGCTTCTGCGGGGTGAGCTGGGATGGTTCGACGGCGACAGCCTTCTCGGCGGCTTTTTCGACGTTCTTTTCGGAAGATTTTGCAGGCATGGAAATGGGTCTGATTGAACTGCGATTAAGGTGGGGTCAGGTAAAGGTGGTTGAAGCGTGGCGTCAATCTGAGTTGCGCGTGAATTGTCGTGTCGCCGAAGGAGGCCGGCGGGCGGGCGGGCAAATCTCTCGCCTCCGCTGCGGCGGCCACTCCACACTTGCGGATCCTTCAGGCCGAAGCAGCCGGCTCCGATGCAGAAACAGGTGCGAAACGACGGCAACCACTTCGAGTGGATCGACATTCTCCGTGGGCTGGCTGCCCTTGGCGTCGTGCTGTTTCATGCCCGTGTCGATCTGTGGGTTGGTTGGAACGAAATCCGGATGCATCCGGACCAGTTCTCGTCCTTCGACAGGATGGCGGCGTGGCTTTCGGCACCGCTGCCGTTTCTTGGTTCGGGGGTCATGCTGTTCTTTTTGTTGAGCGGGTTTTGCATCCACTATCCGACGGCGTTGGCGAAAGGGATCGAGCTGAAGTCCTACGCACCCCGACGGGTGCTGCGGATTCTGCCGCCGTATCTGGCCGCGGTGGGTTTAAGCCTGCTGGTGGAATGGATCTGCCGGAGCCGGTTCGGGGCCGGGTCGAGCGATGTGCAAACGGTCTGGAAGACGATCTTCATGGCGCAGAACTATCCACCTTCGCCAGGACAACTGCTGTCCAACCCATCTCTTTGGTCGCTCCCCGTGGAAATGGAGCTCTACCTCGTCTATCCGCTCATCTTCTGGCTTGGCCAACGGATGGGCGGGAAGCTGGTCCTCAGTGGAGTCGCCGTTGTTTCAGCCGTCGCGCTTGGGTTGGTTTTGTCAGGGTATTCCTGGTTGGAGGGGAACTTCGCCAAATACTGGATTATCTGGTGCTCCGGGGCGTTGCTCGCGCATTTCATCAAACAGAAGAACCTCCCGCCGTGGCGCGGTTGGTATTGGTTGCCGATGCTTGGGGCCTTTCTGGTTGCCGCAGTCATGGTGCTGAAAGGTTGGCCCCATGTGATCGGGCATTTCTTCTGGGCCACGGGTTACTTCTTCCTGATCTGGTTGTGCCTGTCGTCACCGGCCCCTGGAACACTGATGCCGGCCGGATTGCTCAAGCCCATGCTGTGGCTGGGGCAGATCTCGTATTCCCTCTACCTCGTGCACTTCCCGCTGTTCCGGCTGTTGGGAACGG
>JBBRDN010000195.1:0-8852 GCA_038203875.1 Verrucomicrobiota bacterium | reverse complement strand
GCTGCGGGCGGGTTGGAGTTTGCCGTCCTTCGTCCGTGTGCCTTCCGGAAAAAGGATGATCGCCCCGCCCTTGAGCAACCGGTCGAGGATGGCCTTCAGCCCGCGCGCGCCGCCGCCGTCACGATCGACGGGAACCGAGTTCCAAGAACGCAGGACCCAGCCGACGATCGGGTAGCGGAAGAGCGACTCGCGGCCGAGGTAGTTGATGTCGCGGGACACCGCGCAGCCGATCAACGGCGGATCGATGAAGCTCGCATGGTTGCCGGCGAGGATGACGGAACCCTTGAGCGGCACATGTTCGCGGCCGACCAGCTTCCAGCGGAAATAGGTGCTGTAGGTGAACCGGAAGAACAGCCAGCCCATGCGATAGCTGAAGGTCATGCCTCCGTCCTCCTGGCCTGCGCGGAGGCCGTCCGACGCTTGGCCACTTCGGTGAGGATCAGGGCCGTGGTCTCGGCGGGCGTCTGGCCGGTGGTGTCGATGCGGAGCGCGCCAAGGCCCATCATGAGCGGTGCCGCGGCGCGCTGGCTGTCGCGTTTGTCACGGGACTTGAGGTCGTCTGCCGCCGCCGAATCTCCTGCAGGCTTGGGATCGGCGGGCTTGTTGGCATTCCGGCGGCGGTCGCGTTCCTCGTCGGTGGCGTCGAGGTAGAACTTGAACTCCGATGCCGGGAAAATGTTCGTCCCGATGTCGCGGCCTTCCATGACGAGGCTGCCGAAGCGGATGCACTCGCGCTGGATCTCCTTCATGTATTTCCGCACGACGGGCACGGCGGAAACCTTCGACGCGGCGGAAGCGGTCGCCGGTGCTTCCAGCTCGTCCTTCGTCCGGCGCTGGCCCTTCGGTTCGAGATGGATCTCCGCGCAGTCGAGGACCAGCTCGGCTTTCCAGCGCTTCAACGCGCTGCCGACGGCGCGGGCGCTGGAGATGTCGACGCCCTGCTTCAGGCAGAACCACGCAAATCCCCGATACATCGCGCCGGTGCTGACGAAGAAGAAGCCGAGCGCCGTGGCCACGGCCCGCGCGTTTGTGCTTTTGCCGCTGGCGCTGGGGCCGTCGATGGCGATGACGATGGGCTCGGGGTCGGGCATGGCACGGGTCAAAGGCCAAGCTGGGTGCGCTTGTAGTCGATGTGCGCCTTCAAGAAGGCGATGGTCACCTCGGGATGGTCGTGCGTGTTGTCGACCATGATGGCGCCGGCGGCGGGCAGCATCGGCGACGACTTGCGCTGCGAATCACGGGCGTCGCGGTCCTTCATGTTGGCGACCTCGCCTTTGCGGAGGCTTCGTTTCTCGCGAAGCAGTTCGTCGGCGGTGAGGAAGAATTTGAACGGCGTCTCGGGGAACACGACCGTGCCGATGTCGCGTCCGTCGACGACAAGGCTGCCGAAATGGATGCACTCGCGCTGGGTCCGAATCATCCAGATGCGGACGGCGGGCATGGGCGAAACCTTCGCGACGTTCTCGGAGACGGCCGGCCCGCGGATCTCCTTCTCGGGAAACGCGCCGTTGAGCGTGAGCCGGATCCCGCTGTCGCTGGCCTTGAGCTCGGTCTTCCAGGTAAGGCACGCCTCCAGGACCTTCTCCGGTTTCGCGATGTCCACACCGGTCTCCAGGCAATGCCACGTCAGCAGGCGATACATCGCGCCGGTGTCGACGTGGAAGAACTGGTAGTGCCGGGCCAGTTCGAGCGCGCAGGTGCCCTTGCCGCTTTTGCTCGGGCCGTCGATCGCGATGACGATCGGCATCGTGGGGCAGGGCATGTTCAGGGTGCGCTGTTTGGACGTCGACATAGTCCGCAGTGTGGGAAAGCCGCCCGCCGAATTCAAAAGGGTTCTTTGGACGCCATGTCCCGCAAAAACCACCGACAGATTGCCGTCTAAGCGCGCCCGAGGACCGGGACCACAGCTCGACAGAGAGCTTTTCAGAGATATCGATTATTGGCTGCCCTCGGAAAACCATATCCATTCACCCGCCATGCGCACCCTGATCGCCCTATTTCTGGCCGCCTTAAGTAGTGTTACCGCATCCTCGGCCGAACCGGGAAAGACGACAGTAATCATCAAGGGAATCCCCAGATTCGAGCAGAGGGGTTCCTTTGCTTATGTCCTCGTCCGCGAATCCAGCCGCAACGAACGCTTTGGATGGCGTGGGGATCCCAGCACAGTGCTTTCACCCGGGCTGTTGAATACCAACCAAGTTTACACTTTCACTCTGGATCAGGAACCTCCCCATGGACCACCCCCACACTACGTCGGATTCAACTGGGTGAAACTACCGTCTACGACGTCGATGCGCCACTCTCGCTAACCACGAAGCCTCAGGTTGTCCAAGAAGGCACATCCATCAGGCTCGTCCTCAGCGACTCGAATCGGACCTACAAGACTATTTGGGCAATGGTGAAGCCGGACATCCAGTTCGCGCCCGTATCGGTGGATACAAATCGCACCTACACCTTCACGATCAAAATGGAACTTTTTGCGGAATTGAGATTTCCAGAACTTCACGGGATCGAATCGGAGGGCCAGACGATTTACGAAATCGAAGTTTGCCGTGCTCATAACGTGAAGATGGAGCACAAGGAGGTCCCTATCTATGGCATGCTTAGCAAAACGTCCAACGCCCCTTCCGACGATGAAGAGAAGCGGCTTTTTCCAAACCATCGCGAATTCATCGGAGGCTTCTGCAAGGTAAGTCCAAGGGTCGCCTGGATCTATGTTTGCCCCGACTGCAAGGCCGCATTCGCCATGTGGAAGCAGGGGAAATGAATCCCCTGCCGAAGCTGCCCGTTGCTCCAAGACGCATTCCGCTAAATCGATCAACGCCGAATCACGTCAGCGGCTACAGCGGTCAGGAGCCTGTTCCCTACCACGCCGCCCTTACTTCGCGCTGAACGCGAAAACGGTCGTCGAATTGAGCTGCTCACCGGGGCGGAGGATGGAGGTCGGGAAGCTCGGATGGTTGACGGAGTCCGGGAACTTCTGCGTCTCGAAACACAGCGCACCGTGCTTCCCGAAAGTCTGGCCTCCGAGTCCGACGACCGGGTTGTCCGAACTGAAATGGTTTGCGGTGTAGAGCTGCACGCCGGGTTCGGTGGTGCGGACTTCCATGGTGAGGCCGGACTTCGGATCGGTCACACGGGAAGCGATGCCGAGTTCGCCGGCGGCCTTGGGGCGGAGGACATAGTTGTGGTCGTAGCCGCTGCCCTTGAGGCCGGCCTTGAGGTAGCGCGCGCCGATCGACGTCGGCTTGCGGAAATCGAGTTCGGTGTCGGTCAGGCTGGCGATCTCGCCGGTGGGGATGAGGTCGCCGTCCACCTTGGTGAACTGGTCGGCGTTGATCATGACGACGTGGTCGAGGATGTCTCCGGATCCCGCGAGATTGAAGTAGGCGTGGTTGGTCAGGTTGACGGGCGTTGCCTTGTCCGTCTTCGCGCGATAGTCGACGCGCAGTTCGTTCGCGTCGGTCAGCGTGTAGACGACGGTGACGTCGAGGTTGCCGGGGAACCCTTCCTCGCCGTCGACGCTCCGGTATCGCAGTTCAAGCGACACCTCTGGGCCGGACGGTTTGAGGATGCGCGCGGCCCACACCTTCTTGTCGAAACCGATCCGCCCTCCATGGATGCTGTGTTTCCCGGAGTTTGCAGCCAGAGAGTATTCCTTCCCGTCGAGGGTGAACTTCGCATTGGCGATGCGGTTGCCGACGCGGCCGACGATGTTCGCGGAGGGACCACCCCTGGCGAAGTATCCGAGCGAGTCCGAGCCGGTGACGACGTTAACCGTCTTGCCGTTCCTATCCGGGACATGGAGCTCGGCGACGATGCAGCCGAGATCGAGGATCTTCGCGACCATGCCGTGGCTGTTGGAAAGGGTGAAGCGGGTGACGGAGCGGCCGTCGGGCAGTTTACCGAAGGGGGCGGATTCGATCGTGGTCATCGTATTGGCGGCAAGAGTCTGTGAGACGAGCCCGGCACCGAGCAGAGCGGCGGTGGCGGAGGAGGAGATGAAGCGGCGGCGGTTCATGGTGTGTGGCGGATTGCTGGTGACTAAACGCGGGGCCCGGCCCGCCTGCCAAGGGATTTTCCTCGGGAAGACGGCCGGCTTGAGGCCAAAGGCTTGGGGAGGTTCCAATGACGATGCCCAAACATAGTTGAATCTCGCCTTTGAACTTCAGGCTTGGACCGAACTCAGCGGCGTCCATCAGGGCACCCGTCCACTCATCCAGATTTTAGCTGGTCTCCCGCTGAAAAAAAACATCCGCCCTTCCAAAGTGGCTGGGTGACGCGCCCTTCGACCAAGGTTATCCTCCTGACAACAATCGTCATGAATCCATCCCGCTGGCTGCCCTCCCTCGTCCTCGCCGCGCTGACATGTCTGCCCACGCTCGCCGCCCATGCCGCACCTCCGGGCAAAACCCAGCAACTCACGTCGCCCGACCAGGTGCCCGATGGGCTGGCCAAGTCCGACTGGCAAGGCATCCGCGCGGCGTATGAGGCCGGGCGGCACACTTTTCAGCCCACCGCGAGCGGTTGGGAGGCGCGTAATCCAGGGCAGCAATGGCTCACCACCTTCGACAGGCGCGGCTTCATCGCCCGACCAATGGACGGGGGCTGGCAATGGGGTCTGGAGTTGCAGAGCTACGGCTTCGGCGAAAACCAGCGGCCCATCTCCGGCACCCCCGTGGTCAAGGCCGACGGGCGGAGGCTCACCTACCAATGGGATTCCCATGTGTTGGAATGGTTCATCAACGACCAGCGCGGACTCGAGCACGGCTTCACCATAGGACGAAGACCCGATGGTGGTTCAGACCAAGATCCCAGATCCCGGACGCCGGCCCTTTCCTTCACCCTCGCCGTGCGCGGCGGCCTGCACCCGCAAGTCACGGGCGATGCGCTGGGCGTCGACTTCCGCGATGCCGCCGGGGCCACGGTGCTCACCTACGCAGGGCTGAAGGTCTGGGATGTAGATGGCCGGGTGCTCCCGTCGCGCTTCGAGCCGCCCGACCCGCGTCACCCGTCCCGCGTTGTCCTCTCGGTTGATGAGCGCGGCGCGCGTTACCCGCTGACCATCGACCCCGTCGCCCAGCAGGCCTATCTGAAGGCCAGCAACACCGCGGAGAGTGCCCAGTTCGGCATCTCAGTCGCCGTATCGGGCGACACGGTGGTCGTCGGGGCCTACTTGGAGAACAGCAGAGCCGCCGGGGTGAACGGCAACCAAGAGGACAATTCCGCCGGCCTGTCAGGAGCGGCCTACGTGTTCACACGCAGCGGCACGACGTGGACGCAGCAGGCCTACCTCAAAGCCAGCAACACCGGGAGGTCAGACCGGTTCGGCAACTCAGTGGCCGTGTCGGGAGACACGGTGGTGGTCGGCGCCTACCTGGAAGATAGCAACGCCACTGGAGTGAACGGCAATCAAGCGGACAATTCCTCGGGCAACTCCGGCGCGGCCTACGTGTTCACACGCAGCGGCACGGCGTGGACACAGCAGGCCTATCTGAAGGCCAGCAACACCGGGTCGGGCGACCAGTTCGGCGGCTCCGTGGCCGTCTCTGGCGACACAGTCGTGGTCGGAGCCTACTTGGAAAGCAGCAACGCCACCGGCGTGGACGGCAACCAGGCCGACGATTCCGCCGTCGTCTCGGGCGCGGCCTATGTGTTCACACGCAGCGGCACGACATGGACGCAGCAGGCCTATCTCAAGGCCAGCAACACCGGGGCCGGCGACCAGTTCGGCGGCTCCGTGGCCGTGTCGGGCGAGACTGTCGTGGTCGGAGCACTCGGGGAAGACAGCAATGCCACCGGCGTGAACGGCAACCAGGCCGACGATTCCGCCGTCGTCTCGGGCGCGGCCTATGTGTTCACACGCAGCGGCACGACATGGACGCAGCAGGCCTATCTCAAGGCCAGCAACCCCGGGGCCGGCGACCAGTTCGGCGGCTCCGTGGCCGTGTCGGGCGACACAGCCGTGATCGGCGCCTTCGGGGAGGACAGCAACGCCACCGGCGTGGACGGCAACCAGGCCGACAATTCCTCCGCCGACTCCGGCGCGGCCTATGTGTTCACCCGCAGCGGCACGATGTGGACGCAGCAGGCCTACCTCAAGGCCAGCAACAGCGGAGCGGATGACCGGTTCGGCTATTCCGCGGCCGTGTCGGGCGACACGGTGGTGGCCGGAGCACACAGGGAGGCCAGCAACGCCACCGGCGTGGACGGCACGGCGACCGGACTCGCGGGCGACTCCGGCGCGGCTTACATTTTCTCCGGTGCCGGGCCCGTCCAGCCACCCATGGTAAATCCGCAAAGCCTCACCGTGCTGGGCACCGGAGCGTTCCAGTTCACGTTCACCAATGTGGCCAACACGACCTTCCGCGTGCTGGCCACGACCAATGTCAGCCTGCCCTCGACCGATTGGACGGTGCTGGGCAACGCGACGAACGCCGGGGGCGGCGTCTATCAGTTCACTGATCCAGGCGCCGCAGGTTTGCCCCAACGCTTCTACCGGCTACGCGGGCAATGAGCCCGCAAGCGGAGCTCCGGAGGCGCGGTAGAATCAAGTTTCGCGATGAGCGAGTCCTGGAGGGACTCTGGGTGTTCGCTATTCTTCCGGCGTCCCTTCGGGTCGAAAATCCATGGACGGTTGGCGTCCAGCCGCTTCGTGGCTGGCTCCTATCCCAAGTTGCTTCGCGACTTCTCGCAGAGGGCAAGGGGCTGATGGCCGGCCGATCGGACCTCGCCTCCTTGCGTCGGTGGCTACGGCGGGCCGTGACTTTGCCGAGGACGCCTGTTAACTCATCGGCATGATTTCCCGCCTGCGTTTTGTCGCGCTGCTTGTGATGGTCGTGGGTGTCGTGGCCGGTTGCCGGACGCCGTTGCCCCCGCGCGATACCGGGCCGTGGGACATGACGGCTTTGAAGCGTCCGCCGCAGTTCACGCTCGGTGCGACCACCGGATTGGTTCAGGAAGTTTTCTACGAGGGAGAGCCGTTTCGTGGAAAACCCACGCGCGTCTTCGCCTATCTCGGCAAGCCGATGGGCAAAGGACCGTTTCCCGCGATGGTGCTCGTGCATGGCGGTGGTGGGCAGGCGTTCCGTGAGTGGGCGCAGATGTGGGCCGATCGCGGCTATGTGGCTTTGGCGATGGACACGGCGGGGCAGGGACCGGGCCGGGTGCGGTTGCCGGATGGCGGCCCGGATCAGGGCGACGAGGGAAAGTTCCGTAGCTTCACCGACATCGATGGGCGTGAGATGTGGACCTATCACGCCGTCGCGGCCGTGGTGCGTGGGCATTCGCTGCTTGCGAGCCTGGCCGATGTGGACGCGTCGCGAATAGGCATCACTGGCATCAGCTGGGGCGGGTATCTGACGTGCATCGTCAGCGGGATCGACGACCGGCTGAAGGTCTCAGTGCCCGTTTACGGATGCGGTTACCTGCACGAGAACAGCGTGTGGCTGCCGAGGTTCACGCCGATGGGCGAGGAGCAGTCGAGACGCTGGGTGCGGTGGTTCGATCCGTCGCGCTATCTCCCCGGGGTGAGGTGCCCCATCCTGTTCGTTAACGGCACGACGGACTTCGCCTACCCGCTCGACAGTTATCAGAAATCTTACCGGACTGTTCCGGGTCCGGTGGATCTCGCGGTCACGGTGGATCTGAAACATTCCCACCAAGCCGGATGGGCTCCGCCGGAGATCGCGCTCTACGTCGACAGCGTGCTGCGCGGCGGGAAATCGCTGGCGCGGTTGGGTGAACCCGTCGTCTCGGCCAAAACTGTTTTCGCATCCGTGCACGGAGACACCCAGCTGAAGAAAGGCGAACTCTGCTATGCCAAAGCCGAGGGCGTCTGGCAAAAGCGTGTTTGGTTGAAGACCGAGGCGCGAATCGAAAACGGCAGAGTCGTGGCCGCGTTACCCGATGTCCGTCCCCTCGTCTGCTTCCTGACCGTGACCGATGAACGCGGAGCGACGACGAGTTCGTCGCATGTGGAGCTGCCCGCCGGCTTGTGAACCGGCGTTTACGAACGATTGACCTGAGGACAGGTCACTTAAGGTCCGTTCGGCGCGCGTGCGTTGACTTGAATGACGATTCGCGAGACTTCTTTCACCGCACTTGTTGCAGCCTAAGCCGGCCTCCTTCCTGAGGTCCGGCGCGGGGGAACCGAATTCCTCGGCGTAAGCCGGGGACGGGGCGAACGGCGGTGGGCAACCATCGCCAAGGTCACTTCCGAGACCAAGCCCGTCAGCTAACCTCGTCGGCAACTGGAAGGGCAATCCTCCAGGCCCGCGTATCTGCGGCGCCCGCGATTCCCGCATTCGAACCTGACCCGGAACCGTCGTGCCCACGACGGCGTAGGTCCATGGCGGCTCCATGCCGCCGTTGTTTGATGAGCGCGAAAGCATCGTTGGCCGTGCGGTTGAAGGATTTGGTGATCGGTCGGGCCCGCAGCCTTTCCGACTCGCGCCTGTTCCATCAGGTCTCTCTCGTCGCCGTCCTGGCATGGGTCGGCCTCGGGGCGGACGGCCTGTCGTCCTCCTGCTATGGGCCCGAGGAAACCTTCAAGGCGCTTGGGGCTCATCCGCACCTTTCGCTGATCGTGCTGCTGATGTGCGTGGGAACCATCCTCGTCATCTGCGCGAGCTACTCGCAGATCATCGAGCTCTTCCCGTCCGGCGGAGGCGGCTACCTCGTGGCGACAAAGCTCCTCTCGCCCACGGCCGGTGTCGTGTCTGGCTCGGCCCTGCTCATCGACTACGTGCTGACCATCGCGATCTCGATCGCAAGCGGGGCCGACGCCGTCTTCAGCTTCCTGCCTGTCGAATGGCATGCGTGGAAGCTGCCGTTCACCCTTGTCGGAGTGG
>JBBRDN010000194.1:0-8889 GCA_038203875.1 Verrucomicrobiota bacterium | reverse complement strand
GGCGCGACGCGGGAGCTGGCCTACCAGGCGTCACAGAACCTCTTGAACCGTTTCGGCAAGGACGTGAACGGCATCTTCTGTCCGAATGAATCCGCGACCGTCGCCATGACCAAGGCCCTGCGCGACATCGGCCGGGCCGGGGGCAAGGTGAAGCTCGTGGGCTTCGATTCCGGCTCCCAGTCGGTGCTCGATCTCAAGAACGGCGACGTTCAGGGACTCATCGTCCAGGATCCGCTCAAGATGGGCTACCTTGGTGTCATGACGGTCGTCCAGCATCTGCAGGGCAAGTCCGTCGAGAAACGCATCGACACCGGCGTCTCGCTCGTAACGAAGGAGAACATGACGGAACCCGGAATGGCCGCCCTGCTCGCTCCGCCGATCGCCAAATATTTGAAGGAGTAGTTGCCAACCCGGGGTTCGGCCTTTGGCCCCCGCCTTTAGTCATTGCACCAGGATGTCGCGTTTCTCCCGAGTTCTTCAAACAGGCGGCCCTTTCCTTGGGCTGCTGCTGGTCTGCGCGTTGTTCGCTTTGACCGAGGAGCGCGAGTTCATCTTCACCGGCGGCAACCTCAAGAACATCCTGACCCAGACGGTCATCGTGGCCATCGGCGCGCTCGGGATGACGCTCATCATCGTCGGTGGCGGGATCGATCTCAGCGTCGGCTCGGTGGTTGCGTTCTGCGGCGTCCTCGGAGCGAAGCTGCTCGTGGCCGGTTGGTCGCCGATCGCCACGATGTTGGTCCTCGTGGCAGCGGGTTGCGGCATCGGCCTCGTGAACGGAGCCATAGTGGCCGGGTTCCGCATGATGCCGTTCATCGTGACGCTCGGCATGATGGGCATCGTGCGCGGCGCTGCGAAGTGGCTCGGCAACAACCAGACGATCAATGCTCCGCCGGACTCGCCGGTCGGCCATCTGATGGCGCGGGTGAATCCCGGCGAATTCTGGCCGCTGCCTTGGGGCGTGTGGATCGCGCTCGGACTGGCATTGGTGATGGCGGTGCTCCTCCGGCAGACGGTCTTCGGCCGGCACGTTTTCGCGATCGGCGCCAACGAGACGGCCGCGCGCTACAGCGGTGTGCGGGTGGCGCGCGTGAAACTCGCGACCTACGCGATCGCCGGCCTGCTCTTCGGCTTCGCCGGTCTGCTCCAGATGTCGCGGCTCACCCAGGGCGACCCGACCGTGGCCATCGGGCTGGAGCTCGACATCATCGCCGCGGTCGTCATCGGTGGCGCCAGCCTGAACGGCGGGGCCGGGAGCATCCTTGGCTCGATGATCGGTGCCCTGATCATGGCGCTGCTGCGCAACGGCACCAACCAACTGGGTTGGCAGACGTTCACCCAGGAGATCATCATCGGCGTCGTCATCGTCCTGGCCGTGGGGTTGGATCGCTGGCGGCAGGCGCGTGCGGGGAAATGACGAAGCACGAAGGCCAAGGGCCGAAGGAATGGCGAAGCTGAAAGCCCGAAAGCTAAACGGCATTCCGCTTTCGGACGTGGCACTTCTTTCGGCTTTTGTGACTTCGGCCTTCGGGTTGGCCGATAGTTCCTTCTTGAGCGGATTCCCTTTATAGGCGAACAAGCTCGCAGAACTCCTTTCGCCATGAGCCCCATCGCCCTTGCAGAAAACCAGCCGCTCCAATCCCTCGACGAAGTTGAGGACTTCTACAAGGAGCGCTACCCGCAGCCGATGACTGAGGCGCAGAAGACGGCCTCGGTCGGCACCGCTCCGGAGAAAAAGGTCGAACAGTTCCGCAACTACGAGGCCGAAGCCCGGCCGACGGTGCGTGAGTTCTACCGCCTGAACCACGCCCACCAGACCCATGAATTCGCGCTCGGCAAACGGAAGGAATACCTCGGCCTCAACCGCCGGCAGATGGGTATTTGGGAGGCCGCCGAATACCTCAACCAGCTCGTCGACGATTCCGATCCCGACACCGACCTCTCGCAGCTCGAGCATCTCCTCCAGACCGCGGAGCATCTCCGCGCCGACGGCCAGCCGCGTTGGATGATCCTCACCGGCTTCGTGCACGATCTGGGGAAGATCCTTTGCCTCTGGGGCGAGCCCCAGTGGGCCGTCGTCGGCGACACGTTTCCGACCGGCTGTGCCTATTCGCCGAAGATCGTTTTCCCGAAGTTCTTCGAAGCCAATCCCGACTTCCGCAATCCCCGGTTCCATGCGAAGAACGGCGTCTATGAAGAAGGATGCGGCCTTGATGCGGTGAACCTTTCCTGGGGTCACGACGAATACATCTACAACGTCTACAAAGACTACCTCCCCATGGAAGGCCTCTACATGCTGCGCTACCACAGCTTCTACCCGTGGCACCGCGAGGGTGAATACGCCCACCTGCTGAACGCCCAGGACCGGAAGCACCTCAAGGACGTGCAGGCCTTCAATCCCTACGACCTTTACACCAAGAGCCACGCCAAGCCCGACGCCAAAGCGCTTCGGCCCTTCTACGAAGACCTCATCGCCGAGTTCTTCCCGACGAAAATCCCCTGGTGAATGGGGCGTTGACGGTGCCGTTCTGATTAAGGGCCGGTGGATGAGCAAATCGTTCAAGACCCAGACGCCCGGGTCCTAGAAGACTGCGTCGGGTGCCTCTTGAGCTTGGTTGGTGAACCCGACCTGCGCGCCAACGTTTCCCTTTTTTTCGGGCACCTCAGGCCAGGTGAAATCGGCGGGCTGCGCTTGAATGCGAAACCGTCCGAGGGCATCCAAGAGGGGTCTCCCATGAATCGATCCAGACTTGCCCTGTTGGGCCTTTCAGCTTGCCTGCTTGCTCCGGGTTTCTCCTCCCGTGTGCTTGCAGCCGATGCCGTGTTCCTCCGGGCCCTCAACCTCAACGGGCCCGCGCTTGAAATCGACGGACGCAAGTGGGAGGGATCGAACGCCGCCAAGCTGGTGGTCAGTGGCAAGGTGTTCGAGAATCAAGCGGTCGCCCTGAAGCCGACGACTGATCCGGCCCGGGCGCGGATGATCCGCAGCAGTGTTTGGGGAAGTAAGGTCGATGTCTCTGTCGGCGGCCTTCCCTCGGCAGAGTGCCAGATCGTCGTCTACGTCTGGGAAGACAACCACACCGAGCAGTTCGACCTCCTGGTGAACGACAAGCCTGTCGTCGAGAAGCTGCACAGCGGTGCGGGAGGTTCCTGGAAACGGCTGGGGCCTTGGCGCGCGACGCCCGTGGACGGAACCGTGAAGGTCTCTGCCCGCACTCCGAGCCACGGTGCGGTCAACCTCTCCGGCATCGAGATCTGGACGGGCGAAGGGACCATTCCCGGTGTGACCAGTGCGGCGTTCGTGACGGAGCTGACAGCCGATCACGCGGCGTTTTTCGAAAGCAAAGTCCGTCCCGTGCTCGTGGAGCACTGCTACGAATGCCACAGCTCCACCGCCAAGAAGCTCAAGGGCGGGCTCATGCTCGATTCCCGCGCCGGCATCATCAAAGGCGGCGACAACGGGCAAGTCATTTTGCCCGGCCAGCCCGAATCAAGCATGCTTATCCAGTCCGTCCGCCATGCCGACCCTGATCTGGCGATGCCGCCGAAGAAGAAGATTCCGGACCTCGCCATCGCCGATCTCGAAGCCTGGGTCCGCATGGGCGCACCCGATCCCCGCACCGAGAACACCGTGGCTGCCGCTGCATCCAAGTCCGCCATCGATTGGAACAAGGGCCGCCAATGGTGGTCGTTCCGGTCCCTGGCCAAACCGTCCTCGCCCGTCGTGAAGCAAACCCGCTGGCCGGTGAGCGACCTTGACCGTTTCGTTCTCGCACGTCTGGAGAAGGAAGGATTGAAACCGGCAGCCGACGCCGAGAAGCGGGTGCTCATCCGCCGCGCCACGTTCGACCTGACCGGCCTGCCTCCGACGCCGGCGGAGATCGACGCGTTCCTCGCCGACAAATCGTCCAAGGCCTTCACCAAGGTTGTCGACCGCCTGCTCGCCTCGCCGCATTACGGCGAACGCTGGGGCCGGCATTGGCTCGACGTCGTGCGCTACGCCGACACGGCCGGGGACAACTCGGATTTTCCCATCCCTCAGATGCGCCGCTACCGCGACTGGGTCATCCACGCCTTCAACCGCGACCTGCCCTACGACCAGTTCATACGCGAACAGCTCGCCGGCGACCTGCTCCCCTCGGACAACGCCGACGACGCGAAGGAACGTCTCGTCGCCACCGGCTACATCGCCAACGCCCGGCGCTTCGGCTCGCGCGTCGACGACTACCCGCAGCACCTGACCATCGAGGACACCATCGACAATCTCGGCCGCGCGTTCCTCGGCCTGACCGTGAGCTGCGCACGTTGCCATGACCACAAGTTCGACCCGATCCCGACGGCCGATTACTACGCGCTCTACGGCTTCTTCCAGAGCACCCGTTATCCGTGGCCCGGCATCGAGCTGGAGCAAAAGCAACGCGATCTCGTCCCGCTCGTCGAACCCGCCCGGCGCACCGAAGCCAACTCTGCGATCAAGGCCCACGACACGGAGAAACGCCGCCTGGAGAAGGAAACGCAGAAGCTCAAGGACTCGCTGAAGGACAAGACCGGCGACGAAAAAAAATCGGTCGAAGCCAAGATCGCGGACGCGGAGAAAGCAGTGAAGGAATTCACCGCCAAGCCGCTTCCCTTCGAGCTGGCCTACGCCGTGGCCGAAGCGGGCAAGGCGGTCAACGCCGCCATCCAGATCAAGGGAGATCCGGCCAAACCCGGCGACGTCGTTGGACGCCGTTTCCTCACCATCCTCGGCGGACAGGAGCTTGCTCCGGATGACCAGACGAGCGGCCGCCTTCACTTGGCCAACCGCTTGTCCGACCCAGCCAATCCTTTGACCGCGCGGGTCATGGCCAACCGCATCTGGCTCCATCATTTCGGCAAAGGCCTCGTTCCGACGCCGAACGACTTCGGCAAACAGGGCAAAACGCCGACGCATCCCGAGCTGCTCGATTGGCTGGCCAACCGCTTCATCGAGTCCGGTTGGTCGATCAAGGACCTGCACCGGACCATCATGCTGTCGCGCACCTACCAGCTTGCCGGCGTCCGCAGCGAAGAAGCCACGACCCGCGATCCGAACAACGAGCTGCTGAGTTCCTTCCCTCGTCGCCGACTGGATGCCGAATCCCTTCGTGACGCGATGTTGGTCCTCGGCGGCAACATGGACACTACGCCGGCCGGAGCGCATCCGTTCCCGCCGCAGTCGGAATGGAAATTCACCCAGCACAATCCGTTCAAGGCCGTCTACGACTCGAAGCGCCGCAGCGTCTACCTCATGACCCAGCGCATCCAGCGGCATCCCTACCTCGCCATCTTCGACGGCGCCGATCCGTCGGCCAGCACTCCCGTGCGGACGACGAGCACGACGCCGTTACAGGCGCTCTTCCTGTTGAACGACCCGTTCGTCCACGGACAATCCCGCGAGTTCGCCAATCGAATCGTCGCTTCAGCTAAAGACGAACCCGGCCGCATCCAGTTCGCCTACCGTTCCGCCCTCGGACGAGCTGCCGAACGGACCGAGATCGAGCAATGCCGCAGCTTCCTTAGGAACGCGCGCGTCCAGCTCGCCGAATCGCGGACCGCCCTGGACCAGCTCGAAGCCGAGGCTTGGCAATCCATGGTCCGCGCCCTCCTACGGTTGAACGAATTCGTCTACGTCGATTGATCCCAACATGAACACCCGCCTTCCCCATTTCAGCCGCCGCGAGGTCATCCGTTCGCTCGTTGGCTCGTCGTTGCTGCTGCCCGGCCTCGTGTCGAATCTGTTGGCGGAGGATGTCGCACCCGATCCGCTGTCGCCGAAGCAGCCGCATTTTCCGGCGAAGGCCAAGCGCGTCATCTTCATCTTTTCCAACGGCGGCGTGTCGCACATGGACACCTTCGACCACAAACCGAAGCTCTTTGCGGCGGACGGAAAGACAATGGGCATTGGCGGCGGACTTTCTAATCAGCAGCGGCGTCTGCTCAAGCCCGGCTGGGAATTCAAACCCGGCGGCAAATGCGGCACGATGGTCAGCGATCTTTTCCCTCATTTGCGCGACTGCATGGACGACGTCTGCCTCATCAAGTCGATGAAGTCCGACGACAACGAACACTACCAAGCCACGCTGGGCATCCACACCGGCTCGTTCTTCTTTTCGCGGCCGAGCATCGGGTCATGGATCAGCTACGGCCTCGGCACGGTGAACCAGAACCTGCCGTCGTTCGTCGCCATCTCCGCCGGCTCGCCCTATGCGGGCACGCAGATCTTCAACAACGATTTCCTGCCCGCCTACCACCAGGGCGTCCGCGTCGTGCCGGGCAAGGAGCCAATCGCAAACCTCGACCGCCGCACGAAGCAGTCCTCGGTGCAGGAACTGGAGCTCGGACTGGCCGGCGCTTTGAACCAGCGCCACCTCCAGGCCCGAGGGCAGGACAGCGAACTCGCCGCCCGCATCCGCACCTTCGAGACCGCCTTCTACATGCAGACGGAGGCGCGCGAGGTCTTCGATCTCGGCAAGGAATCCGACGACACGCTCGCGCTCTACGGAATGAAGCGCGGCCAGACCGAAGGCTTCGGTTGGCCGTGCCTCGTCGCGCGAAGACTGGTCGAACGCGGTGTTCGATTCGTGGAATTGGTGGACGGCAGTTCCAGCCACAACTGGGACCAGCACGGCGACATGGCCGAACACGCCAAACACGCCAAGAACCTTGACCAGCCTGTCGCCGGCTTGCTGAAAGATCTCAAAAAGCGCGGCATGCTCGAAGACACGCTCGTCGTCTGGACCACCGAGTTCGGACGCACGCCCGGCGTGGATGGCGACAAGGGACGCGGACATCACAGTGCCTGCTATTCCTCGTGGCTCGCCGGCGCGGGAGTGAAGGCTGGAACCAGTTATGGCAGCACGGACGATATCGGGGCGGCCGTTGCCGAGAACCGCGTCCACGTCCACGACTTCCACGCGACCATCCTGCACCTTCTGGGAATGGACCACGAGAAGCTCACGTTCCGCCATGGCGGCCGTGACTACCGTCTGACCGACGTGCATGGAAACGTGGTCCAAGCACTTCTCGCGTAGATCATCCTATGAAGTCGTTCCAGCCCGCCTTTGGGATAGCCGCTGCCGTTGTCGCTTTCCTCGCAGGTGGATCGAAATCGCCTGCGGAACCGCTTAACTACGCAGTCTCGTGGGTGGGTAATTCCTTCTCCGGCGCGAGCAACCGTTGGGTCCAAAACTTTCTGATCCACACCAAGGTCCAGCCCGACGGCACGGTGAACACCTGGAGCCATTGGGACGAGGGCGGGAAGAAGTTCGGCGTCTATAAGGACGGCGATGTCATCGGCAACACGAACGTCAACCCGAACAGCCTGGAGACGCGCGACAAACTCGGTCGGCTCTGGAAACTCGAAGTCGCCTACACCGACCCCAAGCATCAGGAATGGGAGTTCACGCCCAAGGGCATCACCTGCGACGGCGCGATCGTCATGTTTCCTGACCTGTCGCAGCCGATGGCTCTCGCGCTGGCGAACAACGGGCAACTGATGGTCGCGGATTCCGGCACGGGGCCGCGACAGCAAGTGCTCTTCTACGACATAGCTGATTCCGCGAAGCCGAAACTAACGCACGCCTTTGGCGAACGTGGCGGCATCGGCTCGGGCGAGCCGGGAGAAATCACGCCGACAAAGTTCTGGGGCATCCGTGGTCTCGGCATGGATGCGGCGGGCAATCTCTACGTCGCCATGAGCGAACAAGGCACGGTGTTGCGCTCGTTCACGCCGAATGGCCAACTGCGCTGGGAACTGCACGGCGAATTCTTCTGCGATGTCGCGTGCGCCGATCCGGCCGACGATGCCGCGTCGGTTTGGGGCATTCAGGAACGTTATGCGATGGATTGGTCGCAACCACCGGGCCGCGACTCGAAGTGGGTCGACTACACGCTCAACCGGAACAAATATCCGATTGACCCGCGCGGCTTCATGCACGTCAAGCAGCAGGGCGAGCACGGGTTGACCTCGCCGCAGATTGTTTACCTCAACGGTCAGCGCGTCCTCTTCGTCGGCGGCATGTTCGCCAGCAATTTCCTCAACAACTTCCGCTTTGATGGCAAGATGGCGATTCCCTCGGGCCTGATTCTTCAGTGGGGCAACAACCTCTACAACACCGACCTGAAGTGGCCGCCGAACAGGCCTTCGGGCAAGGTATCCATTTGGCGCGATGTGAACGGCGACGGCGATTATCAGGCCGATGAGTTCGCGCCAAACACAGAGCGCGTGAAGCCCGGCCCTTTCTGGGTGGATAAGAAGGGCAACATCTGGATGGCCTACGGCTTTTTCCGCTACGACTTTCAGGGCCTTGATGCGAAGGGCAATCCCATCTACTCCGCCGACAAAATCACCGTCCTCGACAAGCCGAAAGGTGTGAACAAGGCCGCGCGCGTCTGCTATCTCGACGATTCCGATACGCTCGTCATTGCCGAGGAAGGCCAGGATGAGAAAGACCGTCCCAGCATGCGGCACATCAGTCGCGTGTTCGTCTGCAAGGGTTACCTCGCCGGCAAGCGCGAGACGGTTTCGTTCGTGCCCGGCCCCGGCAAGGAAGCCGCGTGTGTCACCGCAGTTGGCGACTACGCGTTCACGGGCGGATGGAAGACGCGCGGCCAGATTTGGGTGAACCGCCTCAGCGACGGCGCGGAAGTCGGCATGTTCGATCCCGGCCCGACCGTCGGCGGAGTGAAGAACACCGGCTGGATTGATCTGCTCACCGGCATCAACGCGTTCAAGCGCAGCACCGGCGAATACCTCGTCTTCGTGGAGGAGAACTACAAAGCCAAGAGCCTGATCTACCGGTGGAAGCCGTGAAATTGCTTCTGCCGGGAGTCATCGGGGCATTGGGTCCGGTCGAAACGGATCATCAC
>JBBRDN010000193.1:0-9082 GCA_038203875.1 Verrucomicrobiota bacterium | reverse complement strand
GGCTGGAACAGGCCGGTGGCAAAACGTTTCCAGACCAGCTTGTCCATCTTCGCATCTAGGCCGGAGACGATCCACACGTCGCCGTGATACGCGCTGACGACCGCGCGGCCGTCGGGCAGGAAGTCGAAGCCGCTCCAGTAGAGCTTCGCACCGTAGGGGTTTTCGAACGGTTCGGTGATGCTGTCGACCTGGTAGGGTCCGTCCTCGGTGCCGATCTTGCCCTGCGTGGTGACCGTCTGGGTCCACTGCGCGGAGCCGCCCTTGGTCCAAGGCCGGAGATCCTTGAGCGCCGGGGTGAGTTTCGCAAAAGCCGAGGCGTCGCCGCTGACGAGCGAGATGCGGATGACCGAGTTCTTGGAAACCTTGTCGAGCTTGAGGGTGATCTGGCCGTTCTCGATGTTCCAGAGCTGCTTCGTCGCGCCCTCCACCTTCAGGCTGATCGAACTCGTGCCGTCGGCGATGGTGAGCGAATCACCGGGGACGTTCGCCTGGGCGGCCGCGCCCTTCGCGCTGGCCACGAGAATCTTCACGTCCTTCGCGGCCGTCGTGAATTGCAGCGTGCGGCTGAAGACCGTCCGGCCATCGGCCGCAATCGCGGAAGGATGTTCCAGCACTTCGGCGTCCCCCACGGAGTATTTCAGAACGGCGTGGCCGTCATGGACGTAGGCGCCCTTGTAGTGTGCCCAGGTCTTCGGCAGCGGACCCTGTTTGCTGTCGCGGTTGTCGGCGAAGGATCCCTTGGCGTCGGCCCAACCGGGGCCGTTGTCGGTTCCGACCGAAATGTCGCCCTTCACCTTGGGCGGCTGCGGCCATTGGATCGCCGTCAGGGTGTTGCCCCATTCGACGAAGTCGCCCGACCAACCGCCCGCGAAGCGCAGCGTGTCGAGGTCGTAGACCATGTAGCTCTTCTTGTCCGCGCCCACGTAGACGGCGAGGCCCTTGTTGGCCAGGGATTCAGGCTTGCCGCCCTTCCTCATGAGCGTGCCGGACCAGAACGGCCCACGGACGGGTTCCGCATCGGCCGCATGCGCGGCGAACGGGGAAACGAGGACGATGGCGGCCGCGACACCGAGGGCGAGGCGGGCGAGAAGCGAGGAATGGCTCGATTGCATGGTTATCAAAGGGGTAACGGACGCGCAGCTTAGGAGAAGTATTCGCCGCTTCCAGCCGAATGTGCGGTCGTCCGCCAATAGGCGTGCGACTAGAAGCCAACGGAATGGGATTCAGCCTCGAAACCTAATGTCCAAGAAATTGTCCCACTGGCGACGCCGCGAAATCCATGGATAGGACCGATTTTACGGAGCCGGACCCGAGTGTGGTTTCGATTCGAGCTACTTCCGCCCGAGTCCGAATTCGCTGCTCATGCGGACGACTTTGCCGCTCTTGAAATGGACCTCGATCAGCTTGGAACTTCCGACGCGTTTTCCGTTCTCGTCCAAGAGGGTTGCGACCTGTTTTTTCGTCGCGGCGTCGAAGACGTCGGGCGTGTGGCACCAGGCGAACTTGCCATCGAGGCTGAAGTTCACCCAGCCATGGCCGCCGACGCTTAGGTCCACGTGGCCCTTGGCCTTGGGCGGCATCTGGGTGGCGTCGAAGATGAACAGCCTCTTGCCGTCCTGGTCGCTAATCCAGAGTTCCCTTTCGTCCGGGGTCAACGCCGCGCCGTGCGTGCGGTGCGCTATGGGAGACTCGCCGGCGAACACGCGGTGGACGGGCTTGCCCTTCTCCAGATCGACGACATCGAATCCGACGTGTTTGCCGAGGCAGACGTAGGCGTAGCGTTGGCGGCTGTCGATGGTGTAGGGGAACACGCCGGATTCGCCGACGTCGGGGATGCGGGTGATCACGCGTTCGTCCGCGGAATCGAAGACGGTCAGGGTCGTGGTGGTGCCGAGATAGAGGCGTTTCCCGTCGAGGCTGAGGATGCTGTTGTGCGCCCCGGTGCCGACCTTGATCCGGCGGAGTTCGGCGCCCGTCATGCCGTCGATCACGACAAGGCCGCCGGCGGTGGATGCCTCCCACCAACCGGTCGGCGCGAAAACTTTGGCGCCGTCGAGCGTCACCGACGAACGGTCGCAGCCACCCGTGTAGGTGCGTTCCCAGAGAACCTGTTCCGTCTCGAGGTCGAACCGGCCCATGCGGCGCAAGGTGGTGGAGTAGTAGAGCGAATGGGTCGCGAGGCATCCCGTCAGCCCGCGCACACCGCCGACGAGGTGCTGGCCCTTCGCCTCGATGCGCCGGACGAACTTGAAATCCGCGTCGATGTCGAACACGAGCAGGCCGTTGCCCGAGGCGCTCTCGGTCTGCGCTCCGTCGGGAGTGGCGACGTAGAGATAGCGGTGGACCGTGTCGTCGGCGGCGCCGGCGAGCGAGACGATGGCGCAAAGCAGCCCGACGGCGAGACGGATGGGATTCATGTGGAAATCATCCGCCCGAACGACGGCATGCGTCAATGCGGCTCCCGGTTCCGCTTGCTGCTTTCGGATCAGTCCGTCTCCGCGAGTTCGATCGCGTAGACGATCAGTCCCGCGATGACGACGCTGGAGACGAAGCCCAGGACCACGCGATGTGTCAGAGCGATGACGTGCGGTCCGTAGTGGTAGGCGACCAGCCCGTAGGCCCGTCTCGCCCCGCACAGTCTTCTTTGTGCCCTTCGTGTTCTTCGTGGATGGAAAACCTGGTTCCCCATCCTGCCCAGATCATGTCTTGGCGCGGGTCACGGCGCGAAGAGCGGCACCGGATCGCTGTAGGCGCTCTGGCCGGCGGCGCCGATGGCGGCGACGCGGAACCAATACTTCTGCCCGCTCACCATCGAGTTCAGCGACGCCTCCTTCTTCGTGCTCGTGCCGATCACGCCCCAGTCCAATGCCGGCGCGTCCGCCGCGCGTTCGATGCAGTAGGCGTTCGCGCCCCGGACCGCCTTCCAGGCCACGTCCGCCGTGCCGGCGTGTTCGCTCGGGGCCACCTGCACGTCCACCGGGGCGGGCAGCGTGCCGATGGGTGCGGACGGGTTGCGCACGCTGAATCCCGCGCTCTCGATGCTCGCCTTGTCCCCGCCGCTGGCGTTCTCCACGTAGAGCGCCAGGAGCGTCAGCACGCTGTCCAGCTCCGCCGAGCGCTCGTCCTGGATCGAGGTCTTCATCTTCGCCGCCTGCCTTGCCGCCTGCGCGGTGTTATAGGCGTCCTCCAGTTCGTGCGCGCCCTCCGTCAGTGCCGGCAAAGTCGGCGTGGGCGTGGGGAAGCCCGTGTTGCCCTGCATCGCCTGCGCGATCTGGCGGGCGAACTGGATCTTGTCCGGGATGGACATGTCCTTCAAACGCATCTTTATCAAACTCATGGGCTGCTGTCCTTTCTTCTTATACTGACGCCGGGATCGCTTGGACCACCGGCTTGTTGTTGTTACGGCTGTCGAATAGCCTGAACGACTCGCGCCGCTTCCCCACGGGGACACACGTCCTCCGGGGAACGACGCACGGGCTATGTAAATACGTGTAGCCGACTTCGTGCCAACACCCGTAGGGCGATGGCAGGCATTTATCCCTGGGCAACGCGGCAAAAAATTCCGAATCAATGGTGAATATCCAGGCAAAATTCTCCCGGGTGGAGCCATTCTTGGCCGTTCCACGGGGCGGAAAGGGAGTATTGGAACGGAAAACGATGGAATCGCTAAGAGGAACACCGCAACCCCGACTAGGAACGGCGTGATCCGGACTAGGATTGGAGCAACCCGGGCTAGGAACGGCGTAACCCGGACTAGGATTGGAGCAACCCGAGCTAGGAACGGTGTAATCCGGACTAGGATTGGAGCAACCCGAGCTAGGAACGGTGTAACCCGGACTAGGATTGGAGCAACCCGAGCTAGGAATGGTCTGATCCCAGTCTGGTTTGGAGCATCCCCCGTGGTTCATGACGGCATGGTGTCTTCCGCCATTCCGACAGGCCGGTGCGTGACCGGTTCAGTGCGTTGTCCCGGACGAGTTCCAAAATTGTTATTGACGATAACCCCCCCCTATCAGGTTTTCTTTCGTGAGCATCCCAAGGAGTTCACTGCCATGAGACTAATCACGGTGATCGGGCTTTTAGCCGCAATCGTTCAAACCGCCCTTCGTGCCGCAACGCTGCAGGAGGTCGCGCCGCTCGCCTACCCGAGGGTGCTTCCGCGCAGCGAGATGATGGCCGATGGCCGCATCATGGTCCTTGGCGGCTATGACGAGTCCGGCCTCCCCGTCGCCACCGTGGAGATCTTCACCCCCGGCGATCCTTCGGAGCCCACCAGTTCTTCGTGGTCCACTGGCCCGGCCATGAACGAGGCCCGTTACGTGCCGACGTTGACCCGGCTGAAGAACGGCAAATACCTCGTCACGGGCGGCTACAACGGCCAGGGAGCCACCGCCACGGCCGAGATCTACGACCCCACGGTGACCGATCCGCTGGTCAATCCATGGTCCTATGCGGCTCCGATGCAGGCCGCCCGTTACACCCACACCGCCACCCTCCTGTCCGATGGCCGGGTCCTGGTGGCCGGCGGCTACGACAATTCCTGGGGAGTCGGCAGCGCGGAGATCTATGATCCCGCCGCCAACACCTGGACCTCGGCGGGGACCATGTCCGTGACCGACCGTTTCTGGCACACCGCCACTTTGATCGGCAATGACCGCGTGCTGGTGGCCGGTTCACCGACGAGCCCGGTCTGCGAGGTCTACAATGTGGCCAGCAACACCTGGACGACGGTGGGTTCCATGGCCGAGAACCGCTACTGCCAGAGCACCGTGCTCCTGCCCAGCGGCAAGGTCATGGTCATCGGCGGGTATGACTATTCGTCCGGATCCACCCGTGCATCGGCCGAGATCTTCGACCCGGCCACGGGGCTTTGGTCCTCCGGCGGGAGCATGGCGGCGGGCCGTTACTTCGCCACCGCGGTCAACGACGGCAACGGCCACGTCTATGTCGTGGGCGGGTATGACGCCGGTGCCGGTGCCGTGGGCGGGGTGGAGAGTTATTCCATCGTGCCGGGGACATGGACTGCGGTCTCCGGCCTGAGCTACTACAGCCTGGGAGCGGCCGGCAACCTTCTGGCGAACGGCTCCGTGGTCTTTGCGGGTGGCTCCGTCTCCGGCAGCGCCTCCACCTCCAGCATCGTGCTGGTCCTTCCTCCGCCTCCGGAAGACGCGGATTTCGACGGCCTGACCTTCGCCCAGGAAGTCATCATGGGCTACGACCCCTCGTCCGAGGACACCGGCCACACCGGCGTCAGCGACGCCAGCAAGGACTGGGACGGCGACGGGTTTTCGAATCTCTACGAGATCAAGAAGGCCTCCAGCAGCAGCGCCGGGTTGCAAAACGCGTTGAACGCCTTGTCGGACAACAGCAGCCTTCCGGTCGGCGCGACGCGGCTGAGCATTGGCCGTCGGATGTATGCATCACACGCCGCGAATGATCCAGATGGTCCAAGAGTTTTGAAAAGCTACTCCGCCTCATGGCGGGGCACTTACAACGCGCCTCCTCAGTCCGGCACAGTGCAATGGAGCGCGCAGCCGACTGAACTAGACTCGAAATATCCCTTCACACTACCGCGCGAAATATCGCCTTTTGAATACGATGCCTACTGGGAGGCATACAGCACAGACGGAGCTGATGGGATAGAAACGGCGGATTTGGTGGAGGCCCGCTTCTCGGTCCATCTGGAGCCGACAATGCCAATTCCGATGGAATCCTACTTCGTTGTCCGGACCGGGACGGGCGGATATCAGGAAGAATCAGCAACTTGGACCAGCTTTTCCCTCACTGTTTCGGAAGGTCGCCACGATTCAAATCCCATGGACATCAAGCCGCCTACGGGTGCCCCTGTTCCGCGCGGCAATGGATTCTCAAAAACATTGACCACGATTCAGGTTAGTCCTGTGGCCATCCAGTCGCTGACATTTAATGAGCAGTTCGGACCATACAACTTCCCTTCAGGGGCGCTGATTCTGGCAAACGACGCAAACCAGTCCTATGGCGCAAACGTGTGGCTGGATACGGACAAGACAGGAAAGCCGGTTGCGCACTATGAAAAGATCGAGAACCTGAGCCGATTTGCCGGCGTCAACGAAGCAATCGGGTTTGTGGCGGGATCAACGCCTGTTTTAAGCGGAATCGTTCAGGTGCCAATCACCAGTGAAACAATCAAACTCAAGGCCACCTGTTCAGCGATCCCGGGAATGGACTTTCCCGAGACCGAACTGCTGCCAAGCGAAACCGTTCCCGACTACCGCAGCTTTTCGGCAATTTCCCTCACAGGCGATGTCGGATCGGAAGCAATGAGCAAGCCCGAAGGAATCGAATTCGAGTGGAAGGTGAAGATCGGCAATTCCTCGTGGATGGGCATCGGGAAGACAAAGCACCGCTTTTACGTCACGGCCGCATGGCCGAAGACCAGGCTCCGCCACGAGACAATTTTCCGGATCAGTTGCGGTGGGGCAGCGGGTGGAGCTGGCATTGAGGCCGGGGTTTGGGGTAAATTTCAAAGCCAGTCCCTATATAGACTCAATGGAACCCGGTTAACTTACTACAAAGATTGGAACATACTTAACAGTGATGATAACACTACTGTCGAAGGTCTTCTGAGTCTTGGCGACGGCCAGTGCCGGGCCTTTCAACGGTTGTTGAAAGATTGTTTCGCACTGCAAGGAATGAGTGTGAACAATTGGGGCCTAAAAATTGGTGGGCCCCAGTTTGCATCAGGACAACGAGCTCATTTAGCTGTGTCGCTATGGAAGATAAACGGAGCAGGAACCCCTTATCCTGGGTTTCCTCCTGCCTTTAGATGGGCCAATCATGTCGGCTCTGGAGGTGATTTCCTGAAAAGCGCGAATGACAAGTTCTACTACAATTGGGATTCCCCATCGCCGTTGGCGTTTGAGGATGTAGATGGGGTTGCAGGGCAGGGCGGGGTTGAGAATCCTGCTTCAATATTCGGCTCTCACTATGTTGTCATGAATGATGCTGGTAAGATATACGATGCGTCTTACGGGAAGCCATACAACGACATTGATGATTTTGAAAATAGGGCATTTAATGGATTCATCGTAAGGCATCGTGTTGAGACTGTAGAGCTTCCCCATGTATTGATTTCGGCGTATGATGTCTTCCGGATAAACGAAGATAGCGTATCCGATATCTTTGTATCGCAGTATGAAACAGAGTATCCTCAGCCTTAGTTGATTACGAATGAAGCAAATATTAACATTGTTTTTATTTACCGCCGTCCTGTGGGGAGTGCGTGCAGGCGATTTGCCTACTGGGCTTTATGATGAGATTTGCGTAAGAATGGGGAACCAGTGGGAGATTTGCGTTTATCCCAATGGGGGAGCGTCAGTAGCTTGGGGAACGAGACGGGGGCATGACACTGAAAGGTCGTTCGATTTCCAAGTGTGGGTGGCAGTGTGTTTGGATGCAATCGCGGCTTCCACGAAACCCCCCGATGCAGGATCGATAAGGGAGGAGTTTTCTATTGTTCTGGCAGAGACGGGGCAACGAATGGGCAAGGTAAAACTCGCGACATTCACCCCTGAGCTGAAGAGTTGCGTCGATAGAATATTGGAATCCCCTGATTTACGGGAAGACTTCAGAGCGCTGACCAATCGAATTCCGTTGTTCTCAGCCATGGCGTTGCGCAGCCTTGCCGAGGGCACGAACTTGCCAGCGGGTAGAGCTTCAAATCTTCCCAATCTCCCATTTGTTGTTGCGAGACAGCCGTCGATTGGGATCTCCCAGCCAGACGCGGGACAACCCTTGTCAAAGGTTCAAACCAATCCGCAACCTGTGCCTGATTTGGCCGCAGTCATCGAAGCAAAGGATGGATCCCTTGGCTTCCGCGGTTGGCTGGTCATCGGTCTCCTCGCCATCGCTGCCTTCCTGACCTACCGCTTCATCAAGCTCCGCCTCGGGTCGTAGGTGTGCTTGAGTCCGTCCGGTGTTTCGGCACGAGCGTGGTCTGCACCTGCTTCTGCGACGGGAGAATGCCGCCCTCCTGGTAGACGTTGTCGAAGATCTCGCCGATGACGTGGAACGACGAGACGAGGTTGGGTCCGCCGTTGCCGATGAACATCCGGACGCGCTCGCCGACCTTCGCCTTGAGCGCCTTGTCGCCGACGAGGGAACCGACGGAGCCGTTGAAGACGACGTAGGTCGGCCGTTCGTCGATCGCCTTGTTCTGGTCGAACGGCTGGAGGCCTTCCTCGCCGAACTTGCCCGCCGTGTAGAAGTCGCCCTGCATGACGTAGAACTCCTTGTCGACGGGCGGCAGGCCTTCCTTCGGCTCGACGAGAATCATGCCATACATGCCGTTGGCGATGTGCATGCCGACGGGCGCGGTGGCGCAGTGGTAGACGTAGAGGCCTGGGTTGAGGGCCTTGAAGGAGAACTGGGATTCGTGGCCGGGTGCCGTGAAGGAACTGGCCGCCCCGCCGCCGGGTCCGGTGACTGCGTGCAGATCGATGTTGTGCGGCATCTTGCTGCTCGGATGGTTCATCAGGTGGAACTCCACGAGATCCCCTTCGCGCACCCGGATGAACTTGCCGGGGACTTCGCCGCCGAAGGTCCAGAAGAGATACTCGACGCCGTCGGCGATCTTCTTCACGACTTCCTTCACTTCGAGATTCACGACCACCTTGGTGGCGTATTTGCGAGTGATCGGCGGCGGGACGTTGGGCGCGAAGGTCAGCACAGCCGTCTCCTCACCCTGGATCGACGGGTCGACGAGCTTCGCCTTCGGCGCGTCTGCGCCGTTGAGTTGGGATGTCACCAATACAAGCGAGCCGGCAATGGCGGCGAGCAGGCTTCCTGTTCGATGGGATCTGGGTTGTTTCATGGTCATGTCAGGGTTTGGTTTTCGGACTGTCACGGGACGGGTTGGGCAGGGGGTTGGGTTTGGGAAAAGGGACTGAGGATCAAGAGGAAGTGTCAATTTGCGGGTGAAAAGCAGCCAGCATTTCGCGGGTCAAATGCAGCCACCTTGGGGCGTGGGTGTTCATAGCAGGTTGTGGTTTGGAGGCAAGGGCTGGATAGCCGGGTAAGACGAGCAGGACCGGCGTCCCCCGAG
>JBBRDN010000192.1:0-9179 GCA_038203875.1 Verrucomicrobiota bacterium | reverse complement strand
ACCCATCAGGGCGCCGCCTACCTTCGGCTCGAATCGACCTCCAACTTCGTCGACTGGGCAGCGGCAGCGACCTTCCAGGCGACCAACGGCGTCAACCGCTGGACCAACGCCTCGAGCCTCGGGGCTTCGGAATCTTTCTTCAGGCTCCTTCATCTCGGACCCTCCGCTTCCGGCCCGTAAACGCTCGCGATTCATCGGCTTGGCGTCGTCCATGGCCCCGACTGCGGCCGGGCTAGGAGCAAAATGCTATTCCCAGCGAGGTTTCTTGTGACACACTCGGGTCATGGGCATGAGACGAGAGGCCCGCGAGAAGGCGGTCCAGTTCCTCTTTCAACACGATTTGAATCCTCCCGAGAATCTCGAGGAGGCGCTGAACGTATTCTGGGAGTCGCAGAGGCCGACCGTGCTGGATGCGGAGAAGAAACACTCCGCTTTCGACGTCGCTCCCGCGCAGATCCCGCCGCCGACGGTGGCCGAAGCGACGTTGCGGATGTTTTCGGAACCGTTGATCCGGGGAGTGCTCGACAACCTTTCGGAGATCGACGGGGCCATCAAGAAGGTCGCCCTCAACTGGGACATCGCCCGCATGGCGGCCGTCGACCGGAACATCCTCCGGCTGGCCGTCCACGAGATGCTCCACCGGCAGGACATCCCGCCCGTCGTCAGCATCAACGAGGCGGTCGACATCGCGAAGAAGTTCTCCACCGACGATAGCGGCAAATTCGTGAATGGCCTGCTCGACAAGATCAAGGGCGAGCTCCTCCGCAACACGCGCTACACCAACACCTGATTTCCCCGGGCCACGACGTGTTCGCCGACCTCCATCTCCACACCAACTTCTCCGACGGGACCTACACGCCCGAGGAGTTGTCCGGACATGGCCGCCGCGTCGGGCTGAAGGCCATGGCGTTGACCGACCACGACACCGTCGAAGGCTGCGCCCGAATGGCGATCGCCTGCGAGTCCAACGGCATCGAGTTCTGCCCCGGCACCGAGCTCACCGCTGAGATCGACGGCATCGAGGTCCACATCCTCGGCCTGTTCATCGACATCGGGAATCCCGAGATGCAGGTCGAGATGGCCAAGTTCCAGGACGTCCGCCAGAAGCGCATCTACGAGATGGTCGCGCGGCTCAACGAAAAGAAGATCCCGCTCAAGCCCGAGGCCGTCTTCAAGATCGCGAACTGCCGCTCCCCCGGCCGGCCCCACGTCGCCCGCGCGCTAGTTGCCGAGAAGTATTGCACCAGCCTCGACGAGGCCTTCGACCGCTTCCTTAAGAAGGGCAAGGCCGCCTGGGTGCCCAAGTTCAAGATCTCCGCCTTCGACGCCATCCGCCTCATCCACGTCGCCGGTGGACTCGCGGTGCTGGCCCATCCCGCGCTCAACCGCAGCGACGAGATCATCCCCGACCTCGTGCGGGCCGGAATGGACGGGTTGGAGTGCTTCCACAGCAAACACACGCAGCACGTGTCCGAGCACTATCTGCAGATCGCCGACAAACACGACCTCCTCGTCAGCGGCGGTTCCGACTGCCACGGCATGAGCAAGAACAAGCCGCTCATCGGCTCCGTGAAGATCCCCATCCACACCTACAACAAGCTCAAGGAAGCGCGCGACGAACTCCGCGCCCGCCGCGCTGCCGCCGCTGTCTGAACCGTCCGGCCGCCGGAGTTCCCCTTCTTCCGACCATGGGATTCTTTCAACGCCTCAAAGAAGGTCTCTTCAAGACGCAGCAGAAGCTCGTCCACGAGATTAAACGCATCGTCACCCGTTCGCCCAGGCTCACCGCCGACAGCATCGAGGAACTCGAAGCCGCCCTGCTCGGTGCGGACCTCGGCGTGGCCATGACGCAGCAGATCCTCGACGCGGTGAAGAAGGCCTACGAGACCCAGGGCGGCACCGGCGTGCAGGTTCTCGACATCGCCATCGCGGAAGTCGAGAAGAGCCTCGGCACCGTCAATCCCGGCCTCAAGACCAGCGCCACCGGCCTCACCGTCATCTCCGTCGTCGGCGTCAACGGCACCGGCAAGACCACCACGAGCGCCAAGCTCGCCCACAATTTCAAACAGAACGGCGAAGGCGTCGTCCTCGCCGCCTGCGACACCTTCCGCGCCGCCGCCATCGAGCAACTCAAGCTCTGGGGCACCCGCCTCGACGTCGAAGTCATCGCCGGAGCGCACGGGGCCGATGCCGCCGCCGTGGCCCACGACGGCATCGCCGCCGCGCAGGCCCGCAACGCGAAGTGGCTGCTCGTCGACACCGCCGGCCGCCTCCACACCAAGACCAACCTCATTCAGGAGCTGCAGAAGGTTCACCGCGTCATGGCCAAAAAGCTCCCGGGCGCACCGCACGAAACCCTGCTCGTCATCGACGCCACCACCGGCATGAATGCGCTCAACCAGGCGCGCGAGTTCCACAAAGCCGTCCCGCTGACCGGCCTCGTTGTCACCAAGCTCGACGGCACCAGCAAGGCCGGAATGGTCGTGGCCATCCAGAAGGAGCTTGGAATCCCGGTGAAGTTCATCGGCGTCGGCGAGCAGAAGGACGACCTCCAGCCCTTCAACGCCCACGAGTTCGCCGAAGCCCTCTTCAGCGACAACGACGCGGCGGAGTAGGCGCCGCCTCCTTGAATTTCCCGTCCACTCTGTAATCGCCACCCGCGGCGGCCGGGCTTATCACCATCCCGAAATGAGCATTCTCAACTTCCTCAAGGGACAGGCCCTCGAAGTCATCGAGTGGACCGACGATTCACGGGATACGCTGGCCTACCGCTGGCCGGACGAGGACAAGGCCATCAAGCGCGGTGCCCAGCTCATCGTGCGCGAGAGCCAGGCCGCGCAGTTCGTTTACCTCGGCGAGTTCGGCGACACCTTCGGCCCGGGCAAACACAGCCTCGTCACCGAGAACATCCCGATCCTGACCAAGCTGAAGTCGTGGAAATACGCCTTCGATGTGCCTTTCAAGGCGGACGTCTATTACGTCGTCACCCGGACCTTCACCGGAAACAAATGGGGCACGGTCAACCCGGTGATGATGCGCGACCCGGACTTCGGCATCGTCCGCGCGCGGGCCTTTGGCATCTACGACTTCAAGATCGTCGAGCCGCGCACGTTCCTCAAGGAGGTCGCCGGCACGGACAACCATTTCCGGCTGGATGAATTCCAGGAGACGATGCGGTCGAAGATCATCTCCGTCTTCAGCGAGGCGCTGGCCAGTTCCAAGGTGCCCGTGCTCGACGTCGCCATGCGTTACGGCGAACTCGGCGACGCGCTCCTGCCGGTCATAAACCCGATCACCCGCGCCAAATACGGCATCGAGATCACGAACTTCGTGGTCGAGAACGTCTCCGTCCCGCCCGAAGTCGAGCAGGCCATCGACAAGCGCTCCAGCATGGGCGCCATCGGCAACCTGAACGACTACGTGAAGTTCCAGCTCGCGCAGGGCCTCGGCCAGCCGGGCGGTGGCGGCGCGAGCGGCACGGCGGCCGAACTCGCGGTAGGCTTCGGTCTCGCGCAACAGCTCATGAAGGACGGCGGCCTCACCGGCGCGGCCACGACACCTCCTCCGCTTCCCGGTTCACCGGCTGCTCAGCCTGCCACCGCTGCGGCGCCCTCATTTGAACTGCTCAGTCCGGCCGATGCTGCGAAGCTGCTTGGCGTGAGCGAAGCCGACGTGATGGCGAGCGTGACGGACGGCAGTCTCAAGGCGAAGAAGATCGGCACCGCCTATCGCATCACGAAGACCGCCTTGGACGAGTTTCTGAAGGGTTGATGAGCCGCGGAGGCCCCGATGCTTGAACTGCTCGAACTCCTTTTCGAACTGGTGCTCCACCTGATCGACGGGGCCGAGCTCCTCGAATACTGGCGCTTCTTCCTCCCGTTCTTCGCGGGGCTGGCACTGAGCGTCTGGATATACGGACGCTTCGCCAATCACCTGGCGGGCGTCCTCGCGGCGGCTCCGGTATTGATCGTGTCGACGGTGCTGGGAGTAAGCTGGGAGCAGAACGCCGACTAAGCTGGTATGTCTGAAATCCTCGCCCGCGACAAATACCACTGCCCGACCTGCGGGGCCGACGCGCATTGGAACCCCGCCAAGCAGGCGCTGGTCTGCCCGTATTGCGGCACTGTCTCGCCCGCGGAGCTCACGGTCGAGGGCGAGATCCGCGAACTGGACCTGATCACGGCGCTGCGTTCCGTGCCCGACGACCAGCGCGGCTACAACACCGAGCGGGTCTCGGTGAAGTGCCAGAGCTGCCAGGCCATCTCGTCCTTCGAGCCCAACCGCGTCGCGCAGAACTGCGATTTCTGCGGCTCCGCCCAGCTCGTGCCCTACGAGCAGACCAAGGCCGTCATCCGCCCCGAGAGCCTGCTGCCCTTCAAGCTGGCCGACACCGCCGTTCGCGACCAGATCCGGCAGTGGTATGGCAATCGTTGGTTCGCGCCGAGCGCCCTCAAGTCCCGCGCGCTGACCGACACGCTGAAGGGCGTCTACCTGCCCTACTGGACCTTCGACGCCAAGGTCCACGCCGATTGGACGGCCGAGTCGGGCTACTACTACTACGAGACCGAGAGCTACACCGATTCGCAGGGCAATCGCCAGACACGGCAGGTGCAGCGAATCCGTTGGCAATGGAGCAGCGGTTCCCTCGACCACTTCTTCGACGACAACCTCGTCGCCGGGACGAAGGGCACACATCCCAAGCTGCTGGAAAAGATCGAGCCGTTCCCCACCAAGGAGCTGATCCCCTACGACGCAGGCTACCTCGCGGGTTGGGTGGTGGAGCAATACCAGGTGGATCTGACTTCGGCCGCGCAGACTTCGCGTGAAGAGATGGACGCGCAGGTTCGTGCCATGTGCGCCCGTGATGTTCCCGGCGACACCCACCGCAACCTGAATGTCGATGCGACCTACAGCGACATGACCTTCAAGCACGTGCTCGTGCCTATCTGGCTCGTGTCCTACGTCTACGGCCGGAAAAGCTACCAGGTGCTGGTCAACGGACAGACCGGAGAGATCGCGGGGGATCGGCCCTACAGTTTCTGGAAGATATTCTTCCTCTTCCTCGGCATCGCCGCGGTGGTTGGTCTCTTCGCGCTCATCGCGGCGGCGAAACACTGATGGCTCTCATTCCACTTCCCGCGTCACTTCCTCGAGGATCGCCCGCTCGCGCTTCTCCAGCAGTCGGGCCAGCGGAGCGAGCGTGAGCCAGTAGACCAGTCCCGCCACGCCGACCACGACCGCGATCAGGATGCCCGCAGCGCCGATGGCCCAAGGGCCTTTCCCGCCGATGTAGTAGGCCGCCAACGGCAGCCAGATCGGCCCGAGCACGAGCGGAGTCGCGAACTGGAGCGCCATGGATTGCAGCAGCTTTTTTCCGTCGCGCGGTGTCTGGCGCATGGCTCCCGGGTTCACGCGGAACGGGATGATGATCGAGAGGAGGTTGCCGTAGGTGGACATCAGCAAATACGCCGCGAGCCACAGCGCCGCGCCGCCGACGACCTCCAGCGGGTTCAGGAATCCAAACGCGGCCAGCGCGACGAGGAACACTGCGATCAACACCGCGCTCGCCGGGACGACCGCGAGGTTCTTCGCCAGCAGAACCGAGCGCCGTGGCGTCGGCAGAAGGACCAGGCACCGGAACGCATGACGGTCGTAGCCGAACTGGTTTCCGAAGAGCTGCATCAGGCCGAACAGCGTCAGCATGATGATCCCGGGGATCATCGGCGCGAAGAGGCCGGACTCCGTCAGCATTCCGCCGCTCCGGCTGAAGATGGATCCAAAGACCACGATCATGATGAACTGCGACGCGAAGACCATCCGCAGTTCCGGGGCCCGCATCTGGCTGCGGAAGAACGCGAGTGTCAGCGCGCTTACATCCGGCGGCACAAGCGGCAGGTCGCGGTCGTTGAAGGCGCGCTTCGGCGGCTGCGTGATCAGGGGAACTCCGGCGGTCGGGATCGTTGCGGCGGGCCGGATCCGGGCCGTGGTTCGGCCATACGCGCGGCGTGCCTGGCCGAAGGCGACGAGGAGGCCGGCCGCTCCCGCGAGTCCAAAGATCGCGGTCGTCCCCAAGGCCGGCAGGGGCGAGCCTTCCGCGATGTTGAGCGCCGAAAGCCCGACCCAGCCGGGCGGGATGTAGCGGTGCACTTCGCGGACCCGGCCCAGCAGGATGGCTTCATACTCCGCGCCGCTGCGGGGTTTGGCGGCTTCCTGTTGCGCGGTCTCCGTCATCTTTTTCTGCGACCACGAATTGTTGAGGAGGATGTTCGGCAGCTGTCCGAGCAGCATCATGCCGACGGTCAGTCCGACGATGATCGAACGCTTCCGGCGCGGGTTGCTCATCAGCACTCCCAGCCATCCGCGCAACGCATAAGTCCACGCAGAAACGGCGAACACAAGACCGCCCGCCGGCAACACCAGGAAGAGCCACAACGGTCCGTCCCGCAGAAGTCCAAGGGTCAGTCCTGCCGTCCCGACGAGCAGGATGACGATGGTCGGCGCGACGAGCGAGGCCACGTAGTTCATCGTGAAGAGTTGCGGCATCGAGACCGGCAGATGCATCAGCTTGCCGATGTCGATGACCTCCGACCGCTGCAGCTCCGTCATAAGTCCGATCAGCCAGAAGAAGAGGAAGAGCCCCACCGCCACGTCCGCGACCACGAAGACGATAACCGACTGTGCCTTGGCCAATCCAAACCAGCCCAGCGCCACGCCGCCGACAAAAACCCCGACCACCAACATCACCGCCATTGCCAGCAGGATGATGGAAAGAACCTTTCCGAAGCCGGAGCTCTTGCGCCACCGGTTCGCCCACAGCCGCCAGCGCAGCCAGAGCAGCGCGAGGAACTGCTCCTTGTTCACGCGGCGCCTTCCAGCCAGTTCAGCTTCTGTGTCTCGACATTGTCCGATCCGACGAGCGCGATGAACCGGTCCTCCAATGAACCGCCCGCCGCCCGCAGGTTCTCCATCGAGTCCTGGAAGACCAATTTGCCCTTCACGATGATGCCGACCTGCGTGCAGAGCCGTTCCACGATCTCCATCACGTGCGACGTGAGGAAGACCGTCGAGCCGTGGTCGACGAAACGCTTGAGGACGTCCTTGATCTGCCGCGAGGCGACGGCGTCCACGCCCTCGAACGGTTCGTCGAGGAAGAGCAGCTCCGGTTTCGGCAACAGCGCGGCCGCGAGCGAGAGCTTCTTCTTCATCCCGTGCGAATACTCGACCGTGAGCTTCTTCTCGTCGTTCGCCAGATCCATCACCTCCAGCAGCTCCTGCGACCGCTGCCGCACCACGTCCCCCGGCACGCCATACATCCGGCCGATGAAGGTCAGGTATTCGCGAGCGGTGAGATTCTCGAAGAGCGCGAGGTTCTCCGGCACGACACCGATGCGGCGCTTCACTTCGCGCGCGGCCTTTGCATCGGCCAGATCCACCCCGAGCAACCGCATCGAGCCGCCCGACGAAGCGAGCAGGCCCGTCAGCATTTTGATCGTGGTGGACTTGCCCGCGCCGTTGGGTCCGAGAAACCCGTAGAACTGTCCCGGCCTCACGCGGACATCGATGGCGTCGACGGCGACAAACTGGTCGAAGGTCCGGGTGAGCTGGTGGGTTTCGATGGCGAATTCCATGAGCGAAGAACTGCGCGAGTGGATACCCGCGGGTCATGTTTGGCCATGGGATTTGCACAGGACCTTATCGATGCCCGAAGGGAATTCCGGTTGCCTTCACCGCTGCGGACGTGGTTCCTGTCCGGAGAATGATCCCCGTCGCCAGCACCATCTCTCCGCGCGCCCGGTTCATGACCATCGCGGCCGCGTTCCTCGGATGGATGTTCGACGGGATGGAGATGGGCATCTTCCCGCTCGTGGCCCGCCCCGCGCTCCAGCAGATGCAGGCGACGGCCGGCATCGCCGACGAGACGTTCGTGCAGTCGTGGATGGGCATCGTGACCGCGCTCTTCCTGCTCGGCGCGGCGGCGGGCGGACTGGTCTTCGGCTGGCTCGGCGACCGCATCGGCCGGGTGAAGGCGATGACCTGGAGCATCCTCGCCTACTCGATCTTCACCGGGCTGTGCTACTTCGCGGCCGCACCATGGCAACTGGCCACATTGCGCTTCATCGCGGCGCTGGGCATGGGCGGCGAATGGGCGCTCGGCGTGGCGCTGGTGATGGAGACGTGGCCTTCGGACAAGCGCCCGCTGATGGCCGGATTGATCGGCGCGGCGGCCAACCTCGGCTACTGTCTCATCGCGATGATCGGCATCTTCTTCCCGATCTCCAACGACTCGTGGCGCTGGGTCATGATGGTGGGCGCGGCCCCGGCGGCATTGACGTTCTTGATCCGTCTCTTCGTTCCCGAATCGGAGGCGTGGCAGGCCTCGGTCAAGAAGTCGGGCAAGTCCTCGGCACTCGAAGTCTTCTCGCCCGCGCTGTTGAAGACCACCTTGCTGGCGATCGCCTTCGCCTCGGTGGCGCTCATCGTCACGTGGGGAATCGTGCAGTGGATCCCGCTTTGGGCTGACCAGATGACCGGCGGCAAACAGCCGGCGGTCAAGGCCTGGAGCCAGTTCTGGCAGTCGTCCGGCGCGGCGGTGGGCTGCATGTTGGCCGCGCTCATCGGCGGAGCCATCGGCCGGCGGATCACCTACTTCTTCCTTTGCATCGCGGCGCTGGGAGTCTGCCAATGGCTCTTCCGCGGCTTCAGCGAGGTCTCCACGGGATTCTTCATCGCCGTCTTCTTCACGGGCGTCACGACGGCGTCGTTCTACGGCTGGCTGCCATTGTATCTGCCGGAGATTTTCCCCACGCGGGTGCGGGCCGCGGGGCAGGGACTGGCCTTCAACTTCGGCCGCATCCTCGCCGCCGCCGGAGCGTGGCAGATGCCGGCGTTGATGGGCTTCTTCAAGGAGAAGTTCCCCGGCGTGAACAGCTACGCCGCCGCCGGCGAGACAATCGCCTTCGTCTACGTCGTCGGGATGATCCTGATCTGGTTCGCGCCGGAGACGAAGGGGCGCCCGCTACCGGAGTAGCGGGGCGGATGCCGGATTCCAGATACCTGATTCCGGATTCGACGCGACTGGCGGGCCGGGTCCCAGTCCGGAATCAGGTATCGGGTATCAGGAATCAGAGATCCGGCATCCGGGGTCTGTCCCGTCCTTCTCACGCATTGATTCCCCTACC
>JBBRDN010000191.1:0-9360 GCA_038203875.1 Verrucomicrobiota bacterium | reverse complement strand
GCCTCCACACACCGGGGCTCCGGCGGCGAAGCGATTGGGAAAGCGGGTGATTAAATCCCACGTTCCGTATCCCCCCATGCTCAGCCCGGTGACGTAGACGCGGTCGGTGTCGATCGGCAGTTCCTTCTCCAGCGAGTCGAGCAGGGCAATGACGAGCTGCATGGATTCACTCGGCTTCTCCGGCTGCGTTCCCTTGTCCGCGCCCCACGGCATGTCGACCCACTGCTTGTTCGGCGGACATTGCGGAGCCAGGACGTAGGCGGGGAACTTCAGCTGATTGTCATGGTCGAGGTAGAGCTTGGTCCCGTTTTTGAGTTGGGCCGTGTTGTTGGTGCCCCGTTCGCCGGCGCCGTGTAGGAAGAGCACGAGCGGAAGCTTGCCCGATCGGCTCCCCGTCGGCTTGAGGAGTTGGTAGGGCAGTGTCCCGCCGTTGCCGCCTGTGAATACATGGGGCTCGAAGGTTCCGTCCGCAGCCAACAGCGACGTTGCCAGCGAGAACAGGGCGATCAACGACGGGAATGTCTTCATGCGATGGTCTCTGGGATCTGGTCGATCACTGCGCGCCTTTGACCCGCATCTGCAGCGTGTAGGCGCTCTTGCTGGCGGTGACGAACAGGACGTTCCGTTCAGTGCCGCCGAAGGTGACGTTGGCCGTCCAAGATTCCTTCACCTCGATCTGCTCCACCTTCTTGCCTGTCTTGTCGTAGATGCTGACACCCCGGCCCGTCAGATAGACGTTGCCCTCGGCGTCGAGCGTCATCCCGTCGGAACCCTGTTCGCAGAAGAGCTTCTTGTCCGAGAGCGATCCATCCCTCTGGACGGCGAACGAGTAGGTCTTGCCGGCGCCGATGTCGGCGACGAAGAGGGTTTTTCCGTCAGGTGTTCCGACGATGCCGTTGGGTTGTTTCAAGTCTGTCGCGACTGGTTTCACTTCCTTGTGGTCGGCCGACACGAAGTAAACGTGCTGGCCGGCCTGCTGCATCTTCGGATCACGCTTCCAGTAGTCCCGTTTGTAGAGCGGGTCGGTGAAGTAGAGCGCGCCGTCGGGCCGGATCCAGAGGTCGTTCGGGCCGTTGAGCAATTTGCCGCCGAAGTCCTTCACAAGGATGGTCGCCATTTTCTCGGGACTGATGGACCAGAGTTCGTTCTTCTCGTCGGCGCACGCAATGAGGTTGCCCTCGCGGTCAAAATACATGCCGTTGGCGCGGCCGGCGGGCTTGAGCCAGTCGGTAAGCGCGCCGGTTTTCGCATCCCATTTGACGATGCGGTCGTTGGGCTGGTCGGTGAAGTAGACGTTGCCGACAGAGTCCGTGGCCGGACCCTCGGTGAATTTGAAGTCGGCCGGCAGCCTCTCAAGTTTGGCACCGGCGGCGATCAGGCTTTGTTGGGCGCACAGCGTGTCGGCGGCAAAGGAAAGTCCGGCACCGACAAGGGCGGAAAGAAGGGAACGTGTTTTCATCGGCGGCAAATATCGGGTGGATCGCGGTCAGCGCAACCGGCCGTGCGACGAACGTCAATCTCCAAGGCAACCCAAGTGGATCAAACAGCAAGCTGGTCGTAAGCCAATCGACAAGTGCTTGGCCGGCGGTCACCGGTTCCGTCAGCCTGTCTCCGTGGCGAACGAAACTCCCGACACCCATTTCAAAGGCTGGGCCAAACCCGGACCGATCCCTCCGGGTCACGCTCTCGGCATCACCGCGGGTGAAGGAGAGACGCTCGATGCGATCAGCGGGCACTTCCGCTTGTTCCAGCTCAAGGACGGCCATCGCTTTTCCACCGACGACATCCTCACGGCCTGGTATGGGACGTCGTGGTGTCCAACGGCCCGGAACTGTCTGGATCTCGGAAGTGGTATCGGGACCGTGGGATCGATCTGCGCTTGGCGACTACCCGGCGCGCGGATTGTCACCGTGGAGGCGCAAGCCATGAGCGTCGCGCTTGCGAAACGGTCCGCAGAGTTCAATGGGATCGCCGATCGCTACGAGATCCGGACGGGTGATTTCCGGGATGCCGGCGTCCTTGGGCCCGAAGAACAGTTCGACCTGATCACCGGCAGCCCGCCGTATTTCCCGCCGGGGACCGGCGTGGAGAGCGAACATCCGCAGAAACTGGCCTGCCGCTTTGAGCTGCGTGGAACCGTCGCCGACTACTGCTCGACGGCGGCCAAGCATCTTGTGGCCGGCGGTTTCTTCGCCTGCGTGTTCCCGACGGAGCGAGCCCAGCTTGAACGCGTCGTGCAGGGCGCGGCCGATGCCGGCCTGATCATCGTTCGCCGGCGGCCGGTCGTTTTTCGCAAAGGCGACCCACCGCTCATCGCCCTGTTCGGGATGATGCGGACCTCCGATCTGCCGGACTGGTTCCGCGGTCAGTCCTGGGCGGAACCCGACCTGATCATCCGTCGCAAGGACGGCAGCATTGACCTTGAATACTCGGCCGTGAAGTTGGCCATAGGGTTTCCGCCCTGAGCCGGCAAGTTTCCCTTGGAGGCTGGCGACCAGTGCGGCTATCTAACCGCTCATGTTCTCCCGTTTGAAGGCTGCCATCTCTGCTCGAAACCGCATCGGCCCGGCTCTGTTCGCACTTGTAGCCTGTTGCCTTGTTACGACTGGGTGCATGTCATCCGGCAAGGCTTTGCCGCAGGCCAAACGGATCTTGTTTCTCGGCGACAGCATCACCCATGCGGGTCAATACGTGGACTTCGTCGAGGCCGCGTTGATCACCGCGCATCCCGACCGCGTCTTCGAGATCATCAATTGCGGCCTCCCGAGCGAAACCGTCTCGGGACTCTCCGAGCCCGGCCACGCCGGTGGGCAGTTTCCCCGGCCGGATCTGCACGAGCGTCTCGACCGCGTCCTTTCCAGGGTAAAACCGGACCTCGTGGTCATCTGCTACGGAATGAATGACGGAATCTACATGCCGCTTTCCGAGGCGCGCTTTGCGGCTTTCCGGAACGGCATGACCAAGCTGCACGACAAGGCTGTCGCATCCGGCGCGCGCGTCATCCATCTCACGCCGGCGCTGTTCGACGTCGAACCGATCCGGGGGCGAACCGACAAGAGCGGCGAATCCGGGAAGACCTTCGCGGACTATGACGTTGTCCTGGAACGCTACGGCCAATGGCTGCTTGAACAGAGGAAACAGAACGGATGGGTCGTGCTCGATGTGCACGGTGCGATGAAGTCCGCCGTCGCCGCCGGGCGGGTGGCCGATCCCAAGTTCACTTTTTCAGGCGACGGTGTTCACCCGAACGAAGCGGGGCACAAAGTCATGGCGCAGCCGATCCTTGATCTCTGGAAGGTGCGGGCGAAGGCCGGGGAGACGAACGGGGTTGGGGGAGACGTTCTGAAACTCGTGCGCACCAAACAACGACTCCTGCGAGACGCATGGCTCAGGGAAACCGGCCATCAACGTCCCGGCTTGCCCAAGGGTTTGCCGCTAGCCGAAGCCCAGCAGAAGGCGGCGGTCGAGGATGGGAAAGCCCGCGCTCTCGCGAGGATCTCGGCCGCCGCCAGGTAGGTGGCAATCTTTAGGCTGATCAGCGGGTAACACCGCACTGCTTCACAAACCACGCTGGTTTCAGCGCAGCCATGGGGCTGCGGAGCTGGTCGAGTTCCTCGGCCGGGCCGTGGAATTCGAGGCGCGCGAGGTCCGAGACCTTCAGCATCTCGTCGAGAATGGCGCTGACGTTTTCGAGATGGGCCAAGACGCCGGCTGCTCCAACGTAGCCTTCGCGGCAGAAGACTTCGTCGCCATTGAGCGTGAACTCGTAGAAGAGGCACGCTGCCTCGGGTTGGGTCTTGGCCACAAACCTCGGGAGGAGCGCGTAGGCGGCGTCCATCTTACCGGGGTGGACTTTGAAGTAGGGATGAATCGTGACGACGTTTTTAGGGTAGTTCATGGTAGAATGGTGGCGCGTTGCGGCCGGTCAGTTGAGGAGGTTCTCACGGAAGAAGAGGATCTGGCTGAGGAACTGGAAGTCGGCGTTCTTCTTTTTGGCGAAGCCGTGGCCTTCGTCCTTGGCCATGAGATACCAGACCTTGCCGCCCTGGTCGCGGATGGCCTTCACCATCTGCTCGGCTTCGGTGACTGGAACACGGGGGTCGTTCTTCCCCTGCACGACGAAGAGCGGCTTCTTGATCTTGGCCGAATTGAGGGCAGGGGAGATCGCTTCCAGATGTTTGGCCATGGCGGGATCACGGTCGTCGCCATACTCCACGCGGCGCAGGTCGCGGCGGTAGTCCTGGGTGTTCTTCAGGAAAGTGAGGAAGTTCGAGATGCCGACAATGTCGACGCCGCAACGGAGCTGGGCGTTGAAGTGGACCATCGACGCGAGGACCATGTAACCGCCGTAGCTGCCGCCCATGACCGCGACGCGTTCGCTGTCGAGGCCCGCGTCCTTGCCGATCCATTCGATGAAGGCGCCGATGTCCTTCACGGAGTCTTCGCGTTTGAAGCCGTTGTCGAGCGTGAGAAAGGTCTTCCCGTAGCCGGCGGAGCCCCGGACATTCGGGACGAGGAAGGCGATGCCGAGTTCGTTGATGTAGTAGTTGTTTCTCGCGAGAAAGGCCGGACGCGACTGGGATTCCGGACCGCCGTGGATGTTGAAAAGAACCGGGCGCTTACCCGGGAACTTCTTGGGATCGGGCCGATAAAGGAAGGCCGAGATCGGGAGGCCGTCGAAGCTCTTGATCTTTACCAGCTCCGGTTCGTGGAAGGCTTCGGTCTTGAGTCCGCCGCTTTCGCTCTCGGTCCAGCGTTCGAGTTTTTTCTCCTTCAAATTATAGGAGTAGACGTCGCTTGGGGATTTGGCGGAGGACAACGTGAAGGCGAGGTCCTTGCCATTCTCATGAAACCTGACGCCGCCCATCACCCCCAGCGGCAGCTTGGGTCCGGCGATCGGGGAGTTGCTCCTGGCCGCGCGCAAATGCAGCCGGCTCGCGCCGTCTTCGTTGGTGACGAAGGCGATGATCTTTCCGTCGGGCGACAGGTCGAAGTTTTCCACATCCCACGGAATGTCCTTGGTAAGGACGGTTTCACCGCCGGTGCCGATGTCGAGGCGCACAAGGCGGCGGAATTCCGAGCCGTGATCGGAGGCGGCGTAGACCGCCTTACCGTCCCGGCTGAAGCGGGCATCGGAATAGGCGACGGGATCGCCGCTTCGTGCGGTGAAGGGGGTTTTAGCGCCAGTCTTAACATCGACGAACCACAGCTGGCTTTCGTTGATCGAGAGGTATTCCGTGACGAGAAGCTTGGACTCGTCGGGAGACCAGTCCGACACGCTCCAGCCCCCTCCTTCGACCCGCAGGACCAGCCGGTCGGTCTTGGGATTGGCCGGATCCATGATGTAGATGTCGGTGTCCTTCCCGGTCCGGCGGGTCGATGAATACGCCATCCACTTGCCGGAGTCGCTCCAGGTGCCGCCGGTGTTGCGGGATTTCCCGTCGGTCAACAACGAGATGCGGCCGTCGGCCACGTCGTAGCGGTAGAGCTGGTAGAATTCGCCGCCGCCCTTGTCCTGCGAGAAGACGATGAACTCGCCGGTCTTCGGCCGAAAGCTGCCGCCGCCGACGGGTTCCGGGAGAAAGGTGAGCTGCCTCCGAGCGCCGCCGGGAGTCTTGACGAGGTGAAGCTGGGTGGCGTCAGCAAAGCGGGTGGAAATCAGGAGCTGCCGCTCTTTGGGATGCCAGCTGTTGAATGCGGCGGCCCGAAACTCCAAGTAGCGTCCGACATCGGCCCGGAGTTCCGGGGTGTGGGCGGGGATGCCTTCGACGGCGAGGTTGTCAGGCACTTGGGCTAGGGCGGACGAGGCGGCGAGCATGAAGGAAAGGGCGACGGACTTCGGCGTCATGGGCGGGACTGTTTCGCGAGAGCGACGATTCTGCAAGCGGCGGGGTGCTCAGAAGGCTGCATCCTTCTCGCTCTCGTTCTCGACCTCGAGTGGGAGAACGAGAACGAGAACGAGAACGAGAAGGGGAAGGAACTACTGGAACAGCTTGAAGAAGCCCCGCGAGCGGAATGGCGCGAGCGGATCGTTGAGCAGGCGCTTCATCTTGTCGCTGCGCTCGAGGTCTACCTGCGCCAGAATACCGATGCTGTGGGCCCCACGCCCGTCAGTGCGGATGGCTTCGAAGCCGTAGTTGTAGGAGACATAGACGCGGACAAAGTCGGACTTGGTCCGGTAGCCCAGCGCACCTCCCACTCCGGCGTGGAAGGTCCCCGGCTGATCCAGTCCCCGGACATACCCAATGGAGCCGACGCTGCCATGGGCGGTGAGCGAGAAGCCTGTGTCGCCACCGAGCGGCAGGCTGTAAGAGCCGTTGATCAAGACGTATTGGCGGGCGCTGAGTTCCTGGAAGAAATAGCCCGGCAGGTTGAGCGGATCCTCCGAAACGAAAGGCAGCAGTCCACCGAGGCGAAAGGCGCTGAGCCGGTCCGCGTCGATGCTGGTGCCGAGATTCAGCCCAAGAGTGATGTATTGGTCCATCTGCGGGAACGTGTAGATGAACTGGGCCCGTGCGGTGAAGAGATGTGTCTGGGCGCTGAGGTCGCGGTCGCCGGCGTAGCCGAATGGATCCGAGTCGGTGCGGAATTCACCGTCGTAGAACACGGCCAGCTCCAGCGCGACGTCGGGGGCGATGACGGGTTCTCGCCCGCCGAGACGGAAGCCGGTGCGGATGTTGAAGGAAGTGCGGTCGGCCGGGACGGCGAATGCCGCCGGGGTGTGGTCGGTGGATTCGTAGAACGATTGATGCACCGCCATCCGACCGATGCCGAAGAGCGGCACCAATTTGCCGGGGTTGAACAGATGGTAGACCGAGGCGGAGACCTCGACGCTGTGACCGTCGAAGCTTTCCTCCTTCAAGAATTTTCCCTGGCGGATCTCTGAATAGCTGTCGCCGTAGCCGCCCCCCGACAGGCCGAAGCCGACATCCGTATTCTGGCCGAGCAGGCTCTTGAAGCCGACCTCGGTGTCGATGAAGACGGGCGCGACGGCCAGCCGGAGCGTCATGTTCGTCCTGAGCCATCCGGGCTTGTTGTGGTAGTAGAAGGCGTAGGCCGAGATCGGCGACGCGCCCTGCAGGGCCTGGTTGTAGCCGATCTGGATCAGTTCCCGGGATGTCGGATCAATCTGCGCCCAGCCAGTCGTCCCACAGAGCAGGGAACCGGAGAAGGCGAGGATCGTGGTCTTTATGGCGGACGTTCCGTTCACGGAGTAAGCATCAGGACAGCCATGGGCGGAGCAAGAGGGAACTGGGTTCGGATGATTGGCTTGGAGCCGCGCGATGCCTGTGCCCAACTTCGCTTGTGCGACAAACCCTCGGCTACGTTTCCATGATCGTCCGTGACTACGACGAAGCCATCCGGTGGTTCACCGAGACGCTGTCGTTCCGACTCGTGGAGAACACCGATCTCGTTGGCAAACGCTGGGTGCTGGTAGCACCACCTGGCAAGAATGAGACGCGATTACTGCTCGCGCAGGCCAAGAACGAGCGTGAGCGGGCCGGCATCGGCCAGCAGGGCTTCGGCCGGGTCTGGCTCTTCCTCCACACGGACGACTTTGTCGGTGACCATGCGGCGCTGTTGGCCAAGGGCGTCCGGTTTCTAGAAGCGCCGCGCCACGAGAGTTACGGGACGGTTGCCGTCTTCGAGGATCTCTACGGGAACAAGTGGGATCTGCTGCAGCTCATCGCCGCTTGAATTCGGTGGTCGGCGGTTGCGCGGTGCCGGCACCGCCGCCAAACTGCCGCACATGAAAGTTAAGAAGCTGCTGCATACCCGTTATCGGCTCAACGACCTCGAGAAGTCGGTCCAATTCTACACCGATGTCCTCGGCCTGGAAGTCGTCCGGAAGCATGAATCACCGCGCGGTTCCAAACTCGTGTTCCTCAAGACTCCCGGCAGCGAGGAACTGATCGAGCTCTGCTATTTCCCGAACAGCGGCCCGGTGCTGGTCCAGGCCGACCTGACCCATCTGGCCTTCGAGGTCGACAGCCTTGAAACCTTCGGTGCGCACTTGGCGAACCTCGGCCTCAAGTATTCGGACGGACCCACCATGAAGCCCGACGGCGAAAGCGGTTTCGCGTTCATCGATGCTCCGGAAGGCTACGAGATCGAGCTCATCCAGCGTCCCAAGACCGACAGCAAGACGGAGTCCTACTGAACCGTGGCTGCGAGGAAGTATGATCTGGTGATGACGCACGGCCTCGATACGGACGGGGCCTTCCTCCATCGTGTCCAGGAGCGTTGCGCCGCCGCCGGCCTCGAGTTCTTCCTCATCGAACCGCTCTGGGCGAATGCCTTCTTCACCGCGCTGGATACGGGAGCGGTTCTGGCGCGCACGTTGATCAATCTCCACAGCGAACACCACGATCCGAAGGACATCTTCTCGCGGCTGGTCGACCGCGCCGAAGCGTTGGGCATTCGCATGATCGATCCGCCGTCGGTGGCGCGCGCGTGCTTCGACAAGGCGGCCATGCACCACCGGTTGATCGCCGCCGGCATCCATGTGCCTCCGACGATCCTTCTGCCGATGGACGCCGCGGCCAAGTGGACACTGACCCGTGAGGACTCCTCGTTGCTCGGTTCGCCATTCGTGGTGAAACCCAGCCTCGGCTACGGCCGGAAAGGTGTCGTGTTGGACGCCATGGACGCCGGCGACGTGGCGCGATCAATTGCCGCTTGGCCTGATCGCTGCCTGTTGCTCCAGAGACGGATCATTCCCCGGATGCTGGGTGATCAGCCGGCTTATTTCAGGGTTTACTACATCTTTGGGCGGATCTGGTGCTGCTGGTGGAATTGTTTCAATGATCTATACCGGGAAGTGTCGTCCGAGGAATTGGCGACGCTCCGGCTGTCTCCGCTTCGCGAGATCACACTGGAGATCGCCCGTCTGACCGGGATGGGAATGTTTTCCACGGAGATCACGTTGAGCGATGCCGGGCAGTTCGTGGTCATCGACTACGTGAACGATCAGATCCACCTCCTCACCCAGTCCAGCAATCCCGCCATCGGCGTTCCGGACGCGGTGGTGCTTGGGATCGCGGATACGCTGGTGGATGTGGTGCTGGGCAAGCCGGCAGTTCCCATGGCCGAGGAGGATGCGGCGTGATCTGGAACGCGGGAAAAAGGGAATGGCGGTTTCCGCGGGCGAGGCTATTGATGGGAATCCTCAACGTGACGCCGGATTCCTTCTCGGACGGTGGCCGGTTCCTCGATCCGGACAAGGCGACCGCGCAGGCCTTGGCGATGGTGGATGACGGAGCGGATATCATCGATGTAGGCGGAGAATCGACACGACCGGACGCGCCGATCGTGGGTGAAGCCGAGGAACTTCGCCGCGTGATTCCGGTCATCAAGGCG
>JBBRDN010000190.1:0-9454 GCA_038203875.1 Verrucomicrobiota bacterium | reverse complement strand
GCTCCAGTTCACTGGACGGATGTCCCTTCAACGCGACGCGAGCAGCGGCGAAAGTGCCGTCGTGGCCTTTGGCAACAAGGTGCTGCCGGAAGGCGCTGGCCAGTTGATCGGCCTCGCGCGTGACGGTGAAGGACTCGCCGTCGCTCAGTTCGTGGAACAGGTATTCGCCGGCTTCGGCGGCGAGCACTTCCGGATAGAGCGGCTGGTTTTTCAGGAACTCGCCGATGAGCTTCTGGAGCGCTGTGACGTAGTCCTGCTGGACGGGATCGCCGGGGAAGAGGCGGTTGCGTTCGCCGAAGGCCTTCAGCTTGGCGGTCCAGAGCGTGCGGGTTTCCTCCGAACAGAAGCGGCTCCAGTAAACCACGGCGCAGGCGCGGGCCGTCGGGCTGAAACGTGCGCGCTGCAACGCCAGGTGCGTTTCGGCCAGCACGGAGAAGATGCGGGCACCGTCGAGGTCGTGCAGGCCCTTGGTGTAGCCGTCCTGGTAACGCGCGGCCATGAACTCCTGCACTGCGGCGAGCCGCCGGTCTTCGGAAAGAGCGAGGAAGTCTTCGAGCTTGGAAGCGTTCAGCATCTGCCACGCGAGATGCTCGGCGCGGTAGACCTCGGCGTTCTCCGAGATGACTTCCTGATCCCAGACTTCCCGCGTGGCGAGGTAGTCGGCGTCCGTGATGGCGTCGAAATACTTAGTGCTCGTCAGATGGAAGTGCGGCTGGCCTTCGCGCTGGACGATGGTCAGGTCGAGCGGCTGGGTGTTGACGTTGAACTTGTGTTTGCCGAGCTGGATGACGGACGTGCCATCGACGAACAGGTCCTGCTTGTCCTTGAGTTGCCGCACCGCGTCCTGTTGGACGGTCTTGAGCCGGCCTTGCAGGTCGTCGGCCTTCACCGAATCGCCCAGCTCCAGCAGTTGCTCGATCGTCTCGCGGACCTTCGCGGTCATCAGGTCCGACGCCATATAGGTGTGGATCTCCTCCAGCGCCTTGAACCCGGCGAGGCGGTTCTGGACGACCTTGAGGATGCGTTCGGCGGCGGTCAGGAGTGCGCCGGCGCGTTTGTTCCGCTGCTCGACCAGCGCGATCTTCCGCTGCTCGAAGGCTTCGTAGAATTCGGTGCGGCGGTCGGAAAGCTGGACGGTGTATTCGTCGAAACCGGCGAACGCGCCCTCCATCTCCTCCAACTGGACCGTGAGGCGGTTGAGATACTCGTCGCACTTCTCCGGCGTGTCGCAGAGGTCGAGATAGCTGGAGGCCGACTGGCCAAGGAGCTTGAGCTGGGCGTTGAACTGCGCCGCTCCCTCAGTGGCGACGAGCGCCTGGAGATGCTTCTTCAGCGCGGCCTTGACCTGGTTGAGCGTCGAATAGACCGCCGTGACGCTGTCGATGATCCGGGTGGTCTCGGTGGCGTCGTCGATCTTCAGGCTGTTGACGATCTCGATGAGCATCTCCAGCTCGCCGCCGGCGTCGGCCACGGCCTTCTCCAGCTTCCGGCCGTCGGCCACCTTCGCGACTTTGTCCACGGCGGCGAGATGTTCAGCGGCCTGTTTGCGGTAGGGTTCGAGCGCCTCGGGCTTGAGCAGGAACTTCACGCACAACGCGGAAAGTTCTGCGAGCTGTGCCACGACGGCCTGTTCCAGCGTCTCGATGGCGGCGAGGTCGATGTAGCGGACCTCGCGCGTGGTGATCAGTTCGCCACGGAGATGACGCAGCGCGGCGAGGTTGTGGACGAAGTCCTCCAGCTTGGAGAACGCGGCCCGGCGCGCGGATTGGAAACGTTCCTCACACCGCTTCTTCACGTCGGCGATCCGCAGCACGGCCTCGTGCTGGAGCCGCCGGACCTTGGCGAATTCGTCGACCGCCTTGTCCGCGATCTCGCGGAGCTGCTGGACGGCATCGTTGATCTGGAATCCATCCGCGTTCGTCAGCCACGGATAGGCGTCGAGCATCGCGGTGCAGCGGCGGACGAGGTCGGAGTAAAGCTCGGCGTAGGGCGTCTCCTTGCCCGCGAGTGTGAGCACCTCGTTGCACTCTGCGAGACAGCGGACGACGTCCTTGTTCCCGACCTGGTAGAGGAACGCGTCCTTCTGGCCGACGGGTTCATTGCCGAGCTGGTAGAACGGCGTCTGGCGAAGCTGGATCTGGTGGTGCTTCTGCGGCACTTCGTCCGCGCGGAAGAGGATGAGGTGGCCGTTTGGAAACAGCGCGAACCCATTGCAGGCGATGCGTTCCTCGACCTTCTGCTCGATCAGCCGGTAGGGCATCAGGACGTATTCGCCCGAAGCGCGGGCGTGGAAGACGAAAAGCGAATCCTCTCCGTTGGGCGAAGGAACGACGCGCTCCAGGATCATCCCCGTTTCCTTCGCGTCGAAGCGCTTCAGCTCGCCGGTGCCGAGGTAGTAGCCGTCGGGGAAGATGAGCCCGTGTTCCTCCGGCAGACGCACGCAGGCGTCGCCGATGGAATCCACCCGCACGACGGAGCGGAGCTTCTCGTTGAAGATGAAGAAGCGCGCGGCGGTTTCCTTGTAGGGACGGACCTTGAGGAGGAGCAGGTGGTCCAGCTCCGCGAAGGCGATCTCGGCGTCGTCCACCTTCTGATGCCGGTCTTCCACCGGTTCCGAATAGATGCCCTCGCCGGTGGCCGTGTTGTCCTCGACCTTGATCGTGAGATCGCCGCCGACGCATTCGACGAAGACACGTTCCGCGATGGAGACGTGCGGATGGTCGCCGTAGCGGTAGGACTCGCGGTCGGGCGTCTGCCAGCGGAAATCGTGCGCGGGCGGATAACCGACGCGGCGGTATTCCGCCTCCGACCTGCCATCGAGGTAGCGGAGGTTGCCGTCGTTGAAGGCCCACTTGAAGACGGCGTAGTCGTTGAGCGACGCGCCGGTGCCGAACTTCGCGTAGAGGTTCCCGCCGACGAGCGCGAATTTCCTGAAGTAGGTCTTCTCGTAGACGTTGTAGAGGCGCTTGAAGTCCGTGATGAATTGCTTGTCCTGCAGCGGCTCCAGCGACTCCTCCTTGAAGCCGCCCGTGGCCTCGTCACGCCGGTAGACGGCGAAGACGTCCGCGAGATCCATCTCCTTCTTGAGGCCGAGGCGGACGTTGAATCCGAAAAGGAACCGGCCGTTGCCGAGCGGAACCATGTCGCGCGGAATGCAGTTGTGCGCGGTGGTGACGCGGTCCGCCTGGAGGAGCTTGGGCTCGATCCGTCCGAAGACCTCCTGCCGCCGCGCGTCGAGCCGGCCCATGCGCTCGCGCAGCGTCGCCGAGTTCGCCGCCAACCGCTGCCGGATGATCTCGTAGGTCGCACCCGCGAGGGTGGAGGGAGCGGGTTGGGCTGGAGGAGTAGGGTCAGCCATGGGTCAAAGTGACGAACTGGTGGTCAGGGACTGCACCGCGCCGGCGAATAGGCCGTGGGGAGGGTGTGGAGGAATCATCATTTCCAAGCCTCCTTTAGCACCTCGGCAAAGCGCCGCGGCGTCCAGCCCACGAGGTCGGAAACTTGGCCGTCACCGATTTCGACGATGCGGAAGGTTCCGTCTTTGCGCTGGATTGAGTCGATAGAGATGAAGTCCGACGGAAACCGTTGGGCGCACTCGACCGCGATTTCGGGAACTAGGCCGGCTTCGGCAAAGACTTTGCCGTTGATTGAGAAGTAGCGTTGTTCTGTTTCCGGATTGAAGTCTTCGACCTTTCTCACGCAGATCCCGCCCTCGATGGTTCCGCGGAACCGCTGCATCTCAGCGATCACCGTTCGGATCTGCGCCGGGTCGGAAATCTTCGAGCCAACTGATGTCTTCAACGACTTCACGTAGTCCTTGATGAAGAACCCATCCCAACCCAAAGAACGAAGCGTAATTTCCAGATCGTTGTCGATACCGAGCACCTTTGTCTCGGGGGTGAGGTCTGCAATCGTCGAATACCAGTTCGGCAGGTGATGGTGCGTCAAATACCGTTCGGTTGAGACCTTCAGTTTCGCGCCTAACTCGGCGACTGCGGCTGCCAAGCTTGAATAGTCCTCGGCGTTCAACATCCAGCCTCGATAGAGAACCTCACTGCCAGGCTCCAACTCCGGAAAGGCTCGAAACGAACCGTCCTGAAAATCCTCAAAAGAGAACACCGAGAAGCCGAAACCTGCGGCGGCTTCGGCCTCCTCCAGATACTGGTCATCGGGAAGCCGCTTTCGCAGCGGATTGGATGGATAGAGAAGGCGCATGGAACCAAGCCGGATTTATCCGGACGGCTGATCAACTCTCCAATGCCTGCTTGGCCGCTACCTCTCCCATTCCCTTCTCCTTCACCAGTGCGAGGGCGGACTTCATCAATGACTGGGTTCCGCTGTCGTCTGCGTTGGTGATGAGTTTGGCCAGGAGGGCTGAGAGCGTGAGGTTCTTCAGGTCCTCGGTCTTGATGCCGAAGTCGGCGACCCATTGGCGGAGCTGGGTCTTGAAGTGCTCGGGATCGCCGTTGAAGAACGTGTCCTTGATGTCGGTGAGCGTGGCGCTGTTCTGCACCATGCGGTCCACGGATTTCCCGGTGCCGATGCTGCGGACGATTTTCTCGAAAAAGTCGTTCTCGCCGCCGACGATGTCGATCTTGGCGGTCTTGAGCGCTTCGGAGACGACCTGGGCGTTGGCCTGGGCCACGTCGCGCTGGACGTGGATGGAGGCGAGCTCGACGTCGCGTTCCTTGGCGAGGCGGAGCTTGAACTCCTCGTGCTGCTGGCCGGCGGCGTGGAGCAGCTTCATGGCATCGGCCTTCAGGTGGATGGACTTGGCCTCGGCCGTGCCGCGGGCCTCGATGCCGGTGGCGATGGCGAGTTCCTTGTCCTTGGTGCCCTCGGCTTCGGCCTGGGCCTGGGTTTCGGTGTTCGACGCCTGCACGGCACCCTTGGCCTTGAGGACCTCGGCTTCGGCCAGTCCGACTTCCTTGTCGGCTGCGGCATCCATCTTCTTGGCGTTGGCCTTTGCAATGGTGACCTTGGCTTCGGCGAGACCCTTGGCGGCTTCGCGGGCGGCGGTGCCTTCGGCTTCCTGCTCGGCTGCGTGGCGGCGCTTGTCGGCGACCTTTGCCTCGGCGTCGGCCGTGGTCTGGATGCGCTCGGCGTCGCGCAACGCGGCGTCACGGCCGGCTTCGGCGGCGGTGACGGTCCGGATCTTGTCGGCCTCGGCCAGGTTGCGTTGGACTTCCTTCTGGGCCTCGGAAGCGACGACCTTCTCGGTCTGGTCCTTCTTGGCGTTCATCTCGGCCTCGATGAGCGTGACCTCGCGGACGCGTTCGGCGGTCATGCGGGCCTCGATGTTGCGCTTCTCTTCCTCCTGTTGGGTGACGGCCTTCTGCTCGGAGACGACGGTGGCGCGCTTGCGCTCCACCTCGACGGCGGCCTCGTTGACCTTCACTTCCTTGTCCATCTCGGCCAGCGACACGGTGCGTTCGCGGCGGACGCGGGCTTCCTCGCCTTCCTGGACGGCCTCCTGTTCGAGGCGCTGGCGTTCCTTCTTCACCGTGAACTCCCGTTCCTGCACGGCGCGGTTCATGTCCTCGGTGCGGAGACGGATGGATTCGTCGGCCTCCAGACGCTTGCCTTCAACTTCCTGCCGTCGGCCTTCGATGACCTTGCGGGACTCGGCTTCCTCGTTGGCCTTCACCTCTGTGATGGCGCGGTTCTGCTTGGCGGTGTCCTCCTCGTTGCGGCGGCGTTGTTCGCGTTTGGCGATGTCGGCGTCGGCGTTCTCCTTCTCGACCTGCACCTGCGCGCGCTGGGAAAACTCGTTGGCGCTGACGCGCTCGCGCTGGGTGATCTCGGTGATCTTCCGGATGCCCTCGGAATCGAGCACGTTGCTGGGGTCATGCTGATCGAGCGGAGTTTGCTCCAGGTAGTCGATGGCGACGTCCTGGAGGAAGAAACCGTAGAGATCCTTGCCGATGGTGGCCTGGATCTCTTCGCGGAACTTGATGCGTTCGGTGAACAGCTCGTGGAACTCCATCTGTTTGCCGGCGGTCTTGAGCGCCTCGGAGAACTTGGCTTCGAACAGCTCGCGGAGCTGGGCCATGTCGGACACGCGTTCGACGCCGAGCATCTGGGAGACCTTCTTCACGCTGTCCACGGTGGCCTCGACGCGGATGTAGAAGGCGACGGAGATGTCGGCGCGGATGTTGTCCTTGCAGACGAGGCCGTCCTTGCCCTTGCGGTGGATCTCCAGCTTCTTCACGGAGATGTCCATCTCCTCGAAGTTCTGCACGACGGGGATGCGGATCATGTAGTCGAAGGCCACGCGCAGGCCGCCGAGACCGACGCTGATGCCGGCCTTACCGGGATGGATCTTGCGGATGCAGATCATGACGACGACCGCGAGGACGAGCAGGAGAAGGAAGACTCCGGCGATGATGATGAGGGTTGGCATGGGCGGAAAAGCGTTGGGTGAGGGTTTGGGTTTGGCTCCTTCGTCGTGTTTGTCCTCCCGCCGTCCTCGGAACTGGCAACTGGGGTTCGGCTTGGGACGGACATGGAGTTACCCAATCGCCAAGAGCGCGGCCAGTAGGATTTGGTGCCCTCTTTTCCAACCGCGCACATCCCGCCTTGAGTTTCCCGCCGGGACCGCCTGAATTCGCGGCGTCTTTCCGATCCGATCGCATTGCATGAAACAAGTCTTCGTCACCGGAGCCGCCGGCTTCATCGGCAGCAGCCTGATCGACGCCCTCCTCGCGTCCGGCTACACCGTCGTGGGCTGGGACAACTTCAGCACCGGCCAGGAATCCTTCCTCGTCGGCGCGCTCAGGCATCCGGACTTCCGACTCGTCCGCGGCGACAACCTCGATCTGCCCGCGCTGACCGCCGCCATGGCCGGCTGCGACACCGTCTACCACCTCGCCGCCAACGCCGACGTCCGTTTCGGCCTGAACCATCCGCGCCGCGACCTGGAGCAGAACACCATCGCCACCTTCAACGTCCTGGAGGCGATGCGCGCCAACGGCACCAAGGTCATCGCCTTCTCCAGCACCGGGTCCGTCTACGGCGAGGCCGAGATCATTCCCACGCCAGAGAACCATCCGTTTCCCATCCAGACCTCGCTCTACGCCTCGTCCAAGGTCGCCGGAGAATGCCTCATCCATTCCTACTGCGAGGGCTACGGCTTCGAGGGCTACGTCTTCCGCTTCGTCTCCATCATGGGCGAACGCTACACGCATGGGCACGTCTTCGACTTCTACAAGCAGCTCCTCGATCACCCCGACCATCTGCGCGTGCTCGGCGACGGTTCGCAGCGCAAGTCCTACCTCTACGTCGGCGACTGCATTGCCGCCCTCATGCACGTGGTGAAGACGGGCACGGCCAAGACCGCGAAACACCGCGTGCAGGTCTATAACCTCGGCACCGACGAATTCGTCACGGTGAAGGACTCCATCGGCGTCATCTGCCAGCGGCTCGGCCTCACGCCGCGCTTCGACTTCACCGGCGGCGATCGCGGCTGGATCGGCGACAATCCGTTCATCTACCTCGACACCGCTCGAATTCGCGCAACCGGTTGGGCACCCAAGCTGACCATCCGCCAAAGCGTCGAACGCACCATCGACTGGATCCGCGAGAACAAGTGGATCTTGGAGAAGCGGTGAAGACCCCGGCTGCCCACAGATGATCGCAGATCAACACAGATGGTTTTCAGAAGAACGGGTAACGGAGCAGCAGCTCCGCCCTGCCAAGGCCGATGGGGCCGAGCTGCCGCGTAAGCGTGACTACAGCCCGCCGTCATGGGTGTCATACTTCTTGATCGGTCTTCATCCGCGTCCATCTGCGGGCACCTCCCTCCGATGAAACTCGTCGTCTTCGGTCTCTGGCATCTGGGCTGTGTCACCGCCGTGTGCTGCGCCAAACACGTCGAGGTCGTCGGCCTTGATCCCGATGCGTCGCTTGTCTCCAACCTCTCGACCGGCAAACCGCCCATCGCCGAGCCTGGCCTGAACGACCTTATCGCCGCCGGCCTCGCCTCGAAGCAACTCCGATTCACCACCGATGCCGCCACCGCCTGCGCGGGTGCGCAATTGCTCTGGGTCACCTTCGACACGCCCGTGGCCGATGACGACACGTCCGATGTCGAGGCCGTGCTCAGCCCATTGCGAAAAGTCCTGTCTCACCTAGCGCCCGGAACCATCGTGCTGATTTCCTCCCAGCTTCCCGTCGGCACCTGCGCCAATTTGGAAGGCGAATTCCCGGCTCTCGATTTCGCAGTCTCGCCGGAGAATCTCCGCCTCGGCCAGGCCATCGCCGGCTTCGAGAAAGCCGACCGCATCGTCATCGGCCTGCGCCACGAACGGAACCGCCCGTTGCTCGAATCGCTGCTCGGCCGTTTCACTCAGCGCCTGATCTGGATGCGGCCCGAGTCCGCCGAGATGGTGAAGCACGCGCTCAACGGCTTCCTCGCGCTCTCCATCTCCTTCATCAACGAGATCGCCACCGTCTGCGAGGCCTTCGGCGCCGATGCCAAGGAAGTCTCCACCGGCCTGAAGAGCGATCCGCGCGTGGGCGAACGCGCCTTCGTCAATCCCGGCGGCCCGTTCGCCGGCGGCACGTTGGCCCGCGACGTCGTCAGCCTGTCCCGCATCAGCCAGAACCGCGGCCTCGGTCTCGAACTCGTCCCCGCCATCAAGCGCAGCAACGACCATCATCGTGGCTGGGCCGTGAAGCGGTTGCAGGAAACCCTCGGCGACCTTTCCGGCAAACGCATCGCCATCCTCGGCCTCACCTACAAGCCCGGCACCGACACCCTCCGCCGCAGCCTAGCACTGGAAGTCGCCGCCAAACTCATCGCCGCCAACGCGACGTGCGTCGCCTACGATCCCGCCGTGCGCGACGCCTCGCACGTCTGCCCGGGATTGATCGCGGCCGCGTCGTTGGAAGAAGCCTTGGTCGGCGCAGATGCCGCCGTAGTCTCCACCGAATGGCCCGTGTTCCGCGAAGCCAACTGGACCACGCTTCTCGCCACCATGCGGAAGCCACTCGTTCTCGATGCGAATGGGTTTCTCCGAAGCGCGGTCGCGGGGATTTTTGGCGTGCGTTACCACAGCGTCGGACAAAGCACGTGAAAGCCTTCAGCTTATGACATCTGCCCTATTCTGGAATACGATTGAACAAGCCAGAAAGTCTGCCGGCTCGGCAGACGAAATGCCTCCTTGGCTGATCCAGCATCTCGGAGGCCTTGAAGAATCCTCCATCGTTGGCTTTCAAGCCCAACTTCGTGAGGCCATGGACGTTTCCTACGATGCGCGCCTTTGGCTTGCGGCAGTCGTGATGATGAATGGCTGCGGCGACGACAGTTTCGATTATTTCCGAGCTTGGCTCATTGCTCAGGGACGCGAGGTCTTTGAAGTAGCACTGAACGACCCGGAGTCTCTCAATTCAATCGCCTCCATTGATGGCGAATACAAACGACATACACAGGATCGACAACTAAGCGACGAAC
>JBBRDN010000189.1:0-9458 GCA_038203875.1 Verrucomicrobiota bacterium | reverse complement strand
GCGGCCGAAGCCGGCCTGGAAGTCTGCGAAATGGCTCCGCGCAAAGCCAAGCTGGCCATCGTGGGTTTTGGCGGGGCTCAAAAGAAAGCCGTCTCAAAGATGGTCCAACGCATGTTGAACCTCGAAACGGAACCCGGCCCTGACGAAGCGGATGCCCTAGCCCTTGCCCTTGCATTCGCCCAATCCCAGGGCCGTTCACACCTCAGCTCCCTAAAACGACTTTGAGCACCCAGAGATCCATCACCATCCTGATCGTCGCGGTCGTGGGGCTTTCGCTGGTCCTCTTCGTCTTGCTGCTGGCCTTTTTCAGCCTCCGGGCGCGGCGCCGGAACGCGCTGGCCAAGTCATCTCACACGACGAGCACAGCCGGCGAAACCCGAGACCAAAAATGATCGCATTCGTCCAAGGAAAACTCGTTGAGGCCCTGCCGACCATGGTCGTAGTGGATGTTCACGGAGTCGGCTATGAACTGCTGATCCCTCTGTCGTCTTTCGACCGTCTCCCTGCCGCCGGAAACGAGGTCAAACTCCTGACCCACCTCGCGATCCGCGAAGACGCCCACACGCTTTACGGTTTCATCACCACCCAGGAGCGCGATCTCTTCCGGATGTTGGTCCACACCGTGTCCGGCATCGGCCCCAAGATCGCCCTGAACGTCCTGTCCGGGATCTCCATCAACGCCTTTCGCACCGCCGTCGGCGCTGGTGACATCAAGGCGCTCTCCCAGATCTCCGGCGTCGGCAAGAAGACCGCCGAACGCATCGTCGTCGAATTGAAGGACAAGCTGGGCGGCTTCGGAGCCGGCCCGAGCGCGACTGCCGGCGGCCCCTCAGTCCTGTCCGATACGGACCAACGCCAGACCGACGCGATCGCCGCCCTCACCGCCCTAGGCTTCAAGCAGAATGAGGCTTTCGACGCCGTTCGCGCTTCGTTGGCGATCCTCGGGCCGCAGGCGGACGTCGAAGCCCTGGTGCGGGCGTCGTTGAAGAAAGGCGCATGATCCGTGGCTGAATCGTCCCCCACCCCGGCCACACCCGCGACAGTCGTCCGGCCCGTTCCTCTGAAGTGGCGCCATCGGGCCGCCGCGGCCGCGATCTACGGATGCGGGAGGACCCTGATGGCCACCTGGCAGCAGGAGTTCACCGACCGAACAGGAATTCTGAAGCAGGCGGACGGACCGCCGGTCATCTTCGCCGTCTGGCATAACCGCCTCGCCAGCTGCATGGTCGCATGGCACGGCTACGTCCGCCGTCAGCGGCCGGCCGGCCGATTGGCCGCCCTCATCAGCGCCAGCAAGGACGGCGGCCTTTTGACCAATGTTCTCGATCGTTTCGGGGTTCATCCCATCCGGGGTTCTTCCAGCCGCCGTGGCCGTCAGGCGCTGCTGGAATGCGCCACATCAATTGAGCGCGGCTATTGCATCGCGGTGACTCCTGATGGTCCACGTGGTCCCAAGTATTCCATGCAGCCGGGAGTCATCGCCCTCGCGCAGGTCACCGGCGCGCCCATCATCCCGGTCACCGTCCAGATCCGGCGCCGCATCTCGCTGGGAAGCTGGGACGCGTTCCAGATCCCCCTGCCCTTCGCCGCGATGCACATCACCTTCTGTGAACCAATCCACGTCGGCCGCGACAGCGGTGAAACCGAGCGGACCGATATCGCCTCACGCCTCGCAACGGTCCTTGGCCGCGACTGAGGCAAGTTCCGTTGCAGGATCTCCAAAAGCATTACGTTGACGATTCGGTCCGTAGTGGGAGGTTTCCATTGTTATGCCTGCCCAGGAAAAAATCTTAAAGGACCTGTCGCGTCTCAATGAGATCGTCCTCAAGCCGGCTCAAGACGTTTCCGAGCCCAAGCCTGCCGACCGTTCCCATTCCGCGCTGCACGACTCGCTGAACCCCGCCAACATCGAAGCCCGCGTCCACGCATCGTCTCCCACCATGGATTCGATCATGAACCGACCGCTCCCGATGCCCCGCGGCGGAATCAACGAGTAGTCCTTCACGGAACCGAACCGGTTCACCATCGGCCGACGCGACTTCATCGCCGGGACCGATCAGGGAGTTTGTTTGTCGGTTACTTCGTCCCGGTCGCCTCGGTCTTGGCGACCTTGACCTTGGATCCTTCAACAATGCTGTCGGCCGGATTCAGTATTACCTGATCGGAGGTCTCGAGACCTTCGAGAACTTCGACGGTGGGTCCAAAATCACGCCCCAGCAAAATCTTCCGCAGCTGCACGGAGCCGTTGGGCTGGACCACGGCCACGACGGTTCCGTCGACACGGAACAAGAGCGTGTTCGCCGGCAAGGTCAGTGTCGCCTCCGGATGGTTTTCATTGAGCCGGACCTGCGCGAAACTGCCGGCCAAGATCTCCCGCTTCGGGTTGTCCACCTCAAGCTCCACCAGAAGGGTCCTCGTGTCGGCCGACATCGCCCCGGCATTTCGCACCACCCGCGCGGCGAAGATCCGCCAGGGCAACTCCGGCACGATCAGATCAGCGGTGCCGCCCATGCGGATCCCGCGGGCCGACGCCTGGGGCACACGGACAAAGACGCGCAGCTTCTGGATCTGGACGAGCCGGAACAGTTCCCGCGCGGTGCCGGCGCTCACAAGGTCACCCACGTCCACGCGCCGGCTATTCACCACCCCATCGAACGGAGCCGTGATTTTGGCGAAGCCCACGAGATCTTCCAGCCGGCCGATGCCGGCCCGCGCCGACTCAACCGCGGCGGATTTCACGGCCATGTCGGACTGCTTTTCGCTCAACTCCTGCTCGCTGATGATCGCTCCGCGGCGCAGCTCGGCCCACCGTTCGGCCGTGGACTTGGCCAACTTGTAGGCGGACTCGGATTGGACCAGGTCAGCGCGGGCCTTGGCCAACTCCTGGTTGAGTTCCGGCGTGTCCAACTCCGCCAGGACCTCCCCCGCCTTTACTTCGGCTCCCAGATCCACCGCGAACCGTTTCACAAATCCGCTGGCCCGCGCGTAGATCGGCGTTTCCTGGAAAGGGCGCACCTCGGCCGGAAGCATGAGCGACCCCGAGGATTTTCCCGCGACCGGCGAGACCACTGTCACCGTGGGAACGGCCAGTATTTCCGTCTCGGTGACGAGGCGTCTTCTGTCGCCGGCACGCGCCATGACTCCGACGATCACGAGGCCGATCGCCACCACGGCAACCACGACGGCGATCCACAGGAGCCGGTTCTTCGGCGCGCGCCGATAGACCGTCTCGAGTGTTTCCGCCGGCGCCGATGTTCGCGGGTCGTTGGGGTTCATGGAAATTTCTTCAAACTGACGGGGCGTTTTCAACCGCTGGACGGTTTTTTGCACGATGGAGGAGGCTGAAGACCACGGGCACGAAGACCAGCGTGGCCACTGTCGCGAGAACGAGCCCGCCGATCACCGCCCGGCCCAGCGGGGCGTTCTGCTCGCCGCCTTCTCCCAGTCCGAGCGACATCGGGACCATCCCGATGACCATCGCCAACGCGGTCATCAACACCGGCCGCAGCCGGCTGGTCCCCGCCTCCCAGGCCGCATGCAGCGGATCGATGCCGGCCGCAAGATTCGTCCGGGCAAAGCTGACCACCAGAACCGCGTTCGCCGTCGCCACGCCCAGACTCATGATCGCGCCCATCAACGCCGGAACACTGAGCGTCGTGAAGGTGAGGAACAACGCCCAGACGACGCCCGCCAATGCGGCCGGCAGCGCCGTGATGATGATGAACGGATCCAGCCAGCCCTGGAAGTTCACCACGAGCAGCAGGTAGATCAACACGACCGCTCCAATCAGACCGATGCCGAGTCCGGCAAAACTGGAGTTCATCGTTTCCGCCTGGCCGCGCATGACGATGAAGCTCCCGCGCGGAAGGTCTTTTTCGACCGCCGCCACCAGAGGCCGGATGTCGCGCAGCAAGCCGCCAAGATCCCGGCCGGAGACTCCGCCGAACACGTTGATCACCGGAGCCACGTTGTAGTGGGAGAACACCGGAGATCCCGCGCCCCGCGAATAGGTCGCGAAGTTCGCCAGCACCTGGCCGTTGCCCTCGCCCGGTTCTCCGGCGCTGACCGGAATCGAGTTCAATGCCTCCAAGGAATTCATCACATATTCCGGCGCCCGGACGTTGAGAAGATACTGGATGCCGACCTTCGGATTCAGCCAGTAGCCGGGCTGGATCTGGCCGCTGCCGCTCAGGCTCAACAGGACCGAACCCGCAATGTCGCGTTCGGTCAGGCCGACTTCGCCGGCTTTGGTGCGGTCGATGTTGAAGCGGAGTTTCGGTTGGTCGGCGGGTTGTTGGACGCGGACGTCGACGGCTCCCGGAACCTGCCGGATCCGGTCGGCCAACCGCGCGGCGATCTCCCGGTTCTTCGTCAGATCCCGTCCGACGATCTGCACATCGAACGGCGCCGGGAGGCCGAAATTCAACGTCTGGCTCACGATGTCCGCCGGCAGAAAGTAGAACGTGGTTCCGGGGAACTCCCGGTGGAGCCTGAGGCGAAGGCGACGGACGTAATCCTCCGTCGGACCATGCCCCGACTTCAGGCTCACGAGGATGTCCGCATCGCCGGTGCCGATCAGTCCGCTGGTGCTGTAGGAAAGGCTGATGCCTGAACTGGGCACGCCGATGTTGTCGAGGATGCCGGCGATTTCGTGGTTCGGGATCTCGGACCGGATCGCATCGGTGACACCGTCCACCAGACGCACCGTCTCCTCGATGCGCGTTCCACTCCGCGCGCGCAGATGCAGCCGGAACTGGCCGGCGTCAACGCTTGGAAAGAAATCCTGGCCCAACTGCGGCACCAGGAAAAGCGAGCCGAGGCATAGCGCCATGAACCCGACGACAAAAACTTTCCGATGCGCCAGCGCGGCGGCCAGCAGATTCCGGTAAGCCAAGCGGAACCGATCGAAGCCTGCTTCGAAAAATCCCTGAATCGCGATGAACGGCCGCTTCCAGAGCGCGACTTTGCCGGCCGCGTCGTCTTCCCCGTAATGATCGGCGTTCCGGTAGAACCACATCACCATCGTCGGGATCAAGGTCCGGGACAGCACATAGCTCGCGAGCATCGCGAAGACGACGGCCTCGGCCAAGGGCACGAAGAGATACTGGGAGACGCCGGTGAGGAAAAACATCGGGACGAAGACGATGCAGATGCACAACGTCGAGACGAACGCCGGCAACGCGATCTCCTGGGCGCCATCGAGGATGGCGTTCTCCAGCGGCTTTCCCCAGGCCATTTGACGGTGGACGTTCTCGATTTCGACGGTGGCGTCGTCGACCAGGATCCCGACCGCAAGGGCCAGCCCGCCCAGCGTCATCAGGTTGATCGTTTCCCCAAGCGCGCTGAGCGCGGCCAGCGACGCGAGGACCGAAAGCGGGATCGAAACGGCGATGATGATGGTGCTCCGCCAGGAACCGATGAAGAGGAGGATCATCAACGCCGTCAGCGACGCGGCGATGAGTCCTTCCTTCAAAACGCCGCCGATGGCCGCACGCACAAAGAGCGATTGATCGGCGAACTCCTTCACGTCGAGCTCGGGCGGGAGCGTGCTGACGATCCGGGGCATGGCCTTCTTCACCCTCTCCACGACGTCGAGCGTCGAAGCCGAGCCGCTCTTGAGGATCGTCAGCAGCGCGCCCCTCACCCCGTCCTGCCGGACTATGTTCTGCTGGGGCGCATACCCGTCCCGCACCTGCGCGACATCACGGACGAAGATCGTGGCGCCTTTCGATGTCCGGATGGGCAGGTCGTTGAGCTCCTCCAGAACCCTTGGGCTGGTGTTCAACTCCACGTCGTATTCCGTCGCACCGATCTTCGCCGAACCCGCCGGCAAGACGAGGTTCTGCGCCGAGATCGCGTTGACCACGTCCTGCGCCGAGAGGTTCCGCGACTTCAAAGCCACCAAATCCAGATCCACCGAAACCATGCGGGTCTTGCCACCGTAGGGCCATGGCACGGCCGCGCCGAGCACCGTCGAGAGCCCGACCCGGATCTGGTTCTGGCTCATGTCATACAGCTCCTGCTCGCTCAGCTTCCGGCTGCTGACGGCGTATTGGAGGATCGGAACGGTCGAGGCGTTGTATCGTATGATCAGCGGCGGCGTCTGTCCTGGCGGAAGCTGGCGAAGGATCGTCTGGGCGATCGCCGTGATCTGCGCCACGCCCGCGTCGACGGAAGCCCCCGGCCGCAGGAAGACCTTGATGACGCCCACCCCGTTGTAGGCGTTCGACTCGATGTGCTCGATGTCGTTGACCGTCGCGCTCAGGGAACGCTCATGGTTGTAGATGATCCGTTGCTCGACCTCCTGCGCGCTGAGCCCGGCATACTGCCAGACGACGCTGATCACGGGGATGTTGATCGCCGGAAAAATGTCCGTCGGCGTGCGGAGCAGCACGAAGGGCGTGAGCAACAGGAGCACGATCGCCCCCACCACGAAGGTGTAGGGACGGCGAAGGGCTAGGCGGACGATCCACATGGTTCACGGCCCCGTTCCAGCGACGGGAGCGACACTGGTAGAGGCACCATCGGCGAATGACAATCGTTCGCTTGTTCGCCAGCGAACCCCAACGAAGACAATCTTGCCGCGGAAACGCATCCCGCCCGGACGATCGCCCTGACGTCAGGCCGCCTTCGTCGCGCCCACGTCCCGGTAGCGATAGGCCATCGCCACGAAGACGAACACGATCGCGACGCCGAAGGTGATCATCGAATACTGCGTGAAACGTTCCGAAGTGACCGATGAATCGCTGGCTCCACTGCCGCCGAACTTCGTGATCAACGCCACCAGCGCATTTCCCGCCGCCACCGTCAGCAGCCAGAAGCTCGTGATCATGCTCTTCATCGACTTGGCCGCCTGCGTGTAAGCGAACTCCAGTCCCGTCACGGACACGAGCACCTCGGCCGTTGTCAGGATCGTGTAGGGCACGGCCTGCCAGAGGACACTCAACTGCGCACCGCTGTCGATCTGCCGCTGGATCCAAGCAACGACGAGATACGATCCGCCGGCGACAAACATCCCCAGGCCGATCCGACGCAGCGGAGTCATCAGCTTCCCGAAGAGCGGATACACCCCGAGCGTCAGCAACGGCACAAGGATCATGACCAGCAGCGGATTCAGCGACTGCATCTCCTCGCCGCCGATCGAATAGGTTTCGGTCACCTTGTAGGAGACCATGGCCTTCGCCTGTAAAATCCACGTCGAAGAATGCTGGTCGAACATCGCCCAGAACGGCGGGATCAACGCGAAGACGCTCAACACCGGCAACACGGACCGCGCAGCATCGACCTCTTCCTTGGAGAATTTCCCGAGCGCCCGATCCCAGAAAGGACGTTCCTTGGCCGGACTGCCCATCGCGGCGAACAGCACCGGGAAGAATCCGGCCACCTTCGTTTCACGGGCGGGCGGAACTTTCACGTAGCGGTTCCGTCCCGACCAAAAGACCACCGTCGCGATGGCCATGAGGACGCCGGGAATGCCGAAGGCCCATGAATACCCATACTTCTTCGCGATGAACGGGATCGTCAGGAAGGCGAAGAACGAGCCGAAGTTGATCGAGAAATAGAAGGCCGCATAAGCCTTCTCGTAGAGCCGCGACTGGCTCTCCTTGAACTGGTCTCCCATGAACGCCGAGACACAGGGCTTGATGCCGCCGGCGCCAAATGCAATCAGGGTCAGACCGATCCACAGCATCCACGTGCGGCCTTCCGTGCTCGGAAAGAAATCACTCGCCGCCAGCACGCCGTGGCCCGCGCAGTAGAGCAGCGAGATCCAGAGGATCGTCTTGTAGCGGCCCAAGATCCGGTCGGAGATGTAGGCGCCCAGGAGCGGCGTGAAGTAGTTCACCATGATGAAGAGGTGGATCCACACCGTGGCCGTGTCCTTCTGCTGGCCTAGCCCACCCTTCAACACCTCGCCGGTGATGTAGCCGGCGAGGATGCCCTTCATCCCGTAGAAGCTGTAGCGCTCGCAGGCCTCGTTCCCGACGATGAACGGGATCTGCTTCGGGAACTTGTCGTCCGCCGGATCGGCGGTGGGAGTGGGCGCGGCCATTGCCGTTTGGTTAACCGAGCAATCCCCGAGAACCAAGCCCAGAACCTTCCAACCACCTTGAAGCCGTGGAGGTCAGTCCGCACTGATCGGGATAAACGCGCCGATTCACATCGGCGGCCGAGGAACCAGTCAGACGATGGTTGAAGCGAGGTGGGCGGCGACCTTGGCCAGCCATTCGGCGGGGTGGGCTTTGGCTTCTTCGGGAGTGGTCAACCGGACGAGCGCGTCGGTGCCGGCGAAGATGTCCTTCTTCTTCGCGGGTTGGACGACTCCGGCGAGGCCGTAGACGGGGCGCTTGAGTTTGGTGCAGAGGAGCGCGAGTTCGCCCACTCCCTTGCCCATGCGGGTCTGGTCGTCGATGGAGCCTTCGCCGGTGAGGACGAGGTCGGCGGCGGCGATCTTCTTCCGCAGATCCGCTTCCTTGGCGAAGACCTCGAAGCCGGAGACGCGTTTGGCCCCGCAGAAAGCCATGAGCGCGTAGCCCAATCCGCCGGCGGCTCCCGCACCGGGTTCCTTCGAGTAGTCGGGCCCGATCTTTTTCATGGCCGCGACGAGTCCTTTCAAGGCGGCCTCGGCCGTCTCCATGTCTTCGGGCCGAAGGCCTTTCTGCGGACCGTAGACGCGGGAGCAGCCTTTCGGTCCCAAAAGCGGATTGGTCACGTCGGTTGCGACGATCATCTGGGCGAACGGCCTTCGCTTGGCCGGAGGAACGACGGTGGCGACCTTGTGGAGAAGCGTCCACGAACCAATCTCACCACCGTCCTTGGAGAGGAATCTCCAGCCCAAGGCGCGTGCAAGGCCCATGCCGGCGTCGTTGGTGGCGCTGCCACCCACGCCGATGATGCAGCGTTTGGCACCGGATTTGACCGCCCCGTGAATGAGCGTGCCGAGACCGAAGGTATCAATCTGGAACGGATGAAACTTGCCCGGAGGAAGCATGGCCAGCCCGATGCATTTGGCGGATTCGATGATGGCGGTCGATGTTTCAGATTCGAACCACCAGACCGGTTCACAGGGCCGTCGAGCCGCGTCGAAAGTCTTGACCGACCGTTCGCGGGACGCGTGCAGTTTGCTCAGGACTTCGCCGAAGCCATCACCACCGTCGCTCATGGGAACCAGTTCGAGAATGTCGCCAGGCCGCACGCTGCGCCAACCGCGGGCGATGGCGTTGGCGGCCGCGGAGGCGGAGAGAGTTCCCTTGAACTTGTCAGGAGCGATCAGGACCCGCTGGCTCATTGGTCGGAAAGAAGCGTCAGACCCCACCCCAGCGCAAGGGACAAATTGAAATCCGGGGCACAATCACCGCTCTAAACTCCACTTTGCCGTGGTTCCAGGAAAACTCCCCGGCCGGACGAAGCCGGCTTCGCAAGTCGCGCCCACGCTACTTCTTCGTCGGCGCCTTCTCCTT
>JBBRDN010000188.1:0-9541 GCA_038203875.1 Verrucomicrobiota bacterium | reverse complement strand
GCATCGCCTCGCGCACGGGGTTGTTGCCTCGGAAGCTGAACGAGACGTTCGACACGCCGCCGCTGACCTTGGCGTGCGGGAGGTTCGCCTTGATCCAGCGCGTGGCCTCGATGAAATCGACGGCGTAGTTGTTGTGCTCCTCGATGCCGGTGGCGACGGTGAGGATGTTCGGATCGAAAATGATGTCCTCGGGCGGGAAGCCGACTTCATCGACAAGGATACGGTAGGCGCGTTCACAGATGCGGATCTTCTCGGCGTAGGTAGCGGCCTGACCGTTTTCATCGAAGGCCATCACGACGACCGCTGCGCCGTATTTCAAAACCTTGCGCGCGTGCTCGCGGAACAAGTCCTCACCACCCTTGAGCGAGATGGAATTCACGATGCCCTTGCCTTGAAGACATTTCAGGCCGGCCTCAATGACTTCCCACTTCGAGGAATCGACCATGAAGGGAACCTTCGCGACCTCCGGTTCGCTGCCGAGCAACTGGAGGAAACGCGACATCGCGGCCACGCCGTCGATCATTCCCTCGTCCATGCAGATGTCGATGACGTTGGCCCCGTTCTCGACCTGCTGCCGTGCCACGGCCACGGCCTCTTCGTATTTGTTCTCCTTGACGAGCTTCGCGAACTTGGGCGACCCGGCGACGTTGGTGCGTTCGCCGATCATCATGTATTGCCCAATCTGTTGCGTGAACGGCTGCGAACCTGACAAGCGCAGCGGCAACGGTGCAACGGGAGCGGGAGCACTAGCGGAGATGCCGCCGAGACGTTGCGTGCCGGATTCTCTCGGCGCGAGATCGCGCGGATGACGTCCCGCCAGCGCCTTGGCGATGGCGGCGATGTGCTCGGGCGTGTTGCCGCAGCAGCCACCCGCGATGTTGATTAATCCGCTCTGCGCGAACTCGCTGAGAAAATTTCCCATGTCCTCGGGCTTGAGATCAAAACCAGTCGGCGAAAGCGGATTCGGCAACCCGGCGTTCGGATAGCACGAGATGGCGGCACTGGATTTCTCCGACAACTCGGCGAGGAACGGCCTCATCAAGTCCGGCCCGAGCGAGCAGTTCAGCCCGATGGAAAGCGGCTTCACATGCTTCACCGCATTCCAATAGGCCTCGATGGTCTGCGCCGAGATCATCGTCTCACCACCGCGACCGACGGCGGCGGAGATCGAGATCGGCAGGCGCACCTTATCCGCCTCAAACACTTCCTGAATCGCCACCAGCGCCGCTTTGGCGTTGAGTGAGTCGAAGATCGTCTCCACCAGCAGAAAGTCCGAGCCGCCCGCGATGAGCGCGCGCACTTGCTGGATATAAGCTGCCTTCACCTGATCGAACGTGCAGACACGGAATCCCGCGTCATCCGCGTCCGGCGAATTCGACAGTGACACCGTCAGCGGCCCGATGGCGCCGGCCACGAAGCGTTGCTTGCCGTCCTGATTCGCCACGCGGTCGGCCCATTCGCGACACTGACGCGCCGAGGTCTCGTTAATTTCCCAAGCCAAGTCGCCGAGAAACCTGTCCTCGATAATCTTCTGATAGAACGCCGGATCTTTGCGCCCGCCGTGTTCGCGCGGATCATCTACGAAGAACTCGCTCTGGCCGATGCTTGTCGCCGAGAAGGTATTCGTCTCGATGATGTCCGCGCCGGCTTCGAGGAAGCGCCGGTGGATGTCGCAGATCATCGCGGGTTGCGTGAGCGAGAACAGGTCTCCGTTGTTGAGCAGGTCCTTCTTGGCGTCGGCGAACCGCGTGCCGCGCATGTCCGCCTCTTTCATCTCGTAAGTGCGGATGGTCGTGCCCATCGCGCCGTCAATGATGGCGATGCGTTTCTGGAGCAAACGGGCCAATTCGTCGCCCCGGAGATACGGCAAAGTCGCTAGCTGCATGGTCCGAAGGTATCGGCGAAATCCAAATCATGACAACCCGTAAATCAACGCATCAAGATACGATGATATGAACTGCTGGTATTTGCTCAAACCGCCCACTCCTCACCCGGTTGTTGCTCAGCCGACACACATCCGTCACGTGGGCGATCGATGATAACCAAGCAATGAAGACGACCATGAGGAGCTACGGAACCAGCGGCAACCTGCAGAGTGCGCCAGTTCCCCGGGACGCGCGGCTGAACGTGGGCGGCGAGACCCTGCTCCGCCTGGCTCTGACGGCAGTCGACGAAGTCTCCGCAGACCGCCTGCCGACCGAGGTGGCCGGCTTCCCCAACGCCAGGATGATCCTTACTCTGACGGCCTACGCCTACGCGGCCGGCATGCTCGATTCCGAAGAACTGGTTTCCAACATCCACGATGAGGCCCAGCTCCGTTACCTCACGGCGGGCCAGGTTGTGGCGGAAAACGACATCCTGCGGTTCCGCCGCCGGAATGGACCGGTTCTCCTGTCCGTCCTCCGCGCCGTCCTAAAAAGCGTTTCGGCCGAAACTGTGTCCTTCGGTTTGGCGAACGCGCCGCTCTCCGCCGAGGAACGGCTGCACCTCGCCATCCTTTCCGACTCGCTGCGGATGGACGACTGACTGGCTCCGGCTGAACCAGCTACTTCAGCGAGGCTTCCACCATCGCCTTGAAGTCCGCTTCCGCCGCGGCGGCCACCGCCTTCGGAGCCGTCATGCGGATGAAGACGCTACCGCCCTCCGCTTCAATGATCGCACCGCGAAGGCCGTAGTCGGACAACGGGGTCTGGGGCCCACCGGGCATGCCGCTTCGGTAAGTTCCTTCAGCCCGGACAAAGACCACCTTGGTCTTGCCGATGGTCTTCTCCTCGGACTTCGCCCCGATCTTGTCCTTGCCTTCGGCAAACTGTCCGAACCACCGGTCGACGTTGGCCTGGGTTCCGCCTCCGTTCCCAGCGCCGAAATGGAAGAAGAGCACTTCGCCGTCGCCCTTGCCGTCCTTATTGGGAACCGTGAGCTGCGCCTTCCGCATCGGGGACGAAGGCTCGACGGATTTCCACGACGCGGGTTTGTTGAACTTCAACCCCCCCACTTCAAAGGCCGTGCTATCGGCGGCCACTGCGGCGGAGACAACCAGACCCAGGACTGCAAGCGTGGCAACGAATCGTTTCATGCGGTTCAAAATGCCGGGCCTGATCGGTCTGTCAAAGCTCCGGATGCAACGAAAGACGGCGAGGCTCTCAGGCCGTGGCTTCGGCGAGGACGCTTCGGATGACCGCCCCGGCCTTCGGCACGGACTTTTCAATGCGATCCAATGCGTCATTGAGCGAACCGACCACGGCCGATGCCTGCCACTCGACAAGGCGGCGATACCAGGCGAGGAATTCGCGGGTGGTCTCAGTGTCGGTGATCGGCTCGGCGGGAGCGCCGCCGCAGACCAAACAGCATAGTGCGTCCGCCGCGACGGTCCGGGCGCTTCCCCAACGCGCAGACTGTTCGAGCAGGGGTCGGGCTTCGGCGGTGCGTCCGGAGAGCAGGAGGATTTCGCCACGAGCCGCCAACAACTCCTTGTCGGAGGGATAGTGGTTGAGCGCTTCCGAGGTCCACTGGTCGGCGACTTCCGCGAGCTCGTGTTTCTGCAAAAGGATCTGGGCGCCGAATCGCCAGAGCATCGAATGCTTCGGATCGGCTCCCAGCATCGAGTGGAGAAGATGCAGCGCCTTGGCCATTTCACCGCGGCCGGCTTCAAACCGGGCGTAGTCGAGGATCACTGCGGCCGACTGGGGGGCCGCAGCCTTGGCACGGTCGAAGGCTGCTTCGGCTTCGTCGACGCGCTTGAGATTGGCCAACGCCACTCCGAGGCAATGGAACGGAGCCGCCGTCCGGATGTCCGCATGGATCGGGGCGAAAGTCCGTTCGTCCCGCTGGGCGAGGCAGGCTTGGAGATGTTTGGCGGCGTCCTCGTTGCGGCCGAGATGCACCAGCGCGAAGCCCGCGAGGTAATGCATCGACGCGGTCAGCCGGCCATTGCGCAAAACGGGCAAATCGAGCGAATCGGCCAGGTCGGTGAACTTCCGGGCTTCCTTAAGGATGCCCATATACTGGGTCAGGCAGACCTCCCGGAGCTCGGGCACAAGCTGGTCGGCCGGCGTCCGGTTGAGAATCGCGATGGCGGCGCGGTAGTGAACCAGGCCTTCCTCGATCCGGCCGAGGCGCACCTTCTCCATGCCGAGGTTGAACGTCAGGTTGGGATCGTCCGGAATCTCGTCCACGGCCTTCTCGAGGAGCGCCAGGTTGCGTTCGACCTTGTTGCGGTCGCGGGTCATCTCCTCCGTGTAGCCGTAGTGGAGCAGTTCGGTTCGACCGAGTTTGTTCTCGAGGCCCCATTCCTGCCGCCGAACTTCGACACTGGTGAAGATCTGTTCGTGGATGCGGCCGACGTAGAAGAGAGCCGGGGCGTTACGGAACAGCCGCGGGACGAAGCACGACCCCTGGTCCTCCTTTCCCACGTTGTAGAGCGGGATGCGCCACGCGAGCGCCGCGGGATCCGAGGTCTCCGCCTTCAGGTGCTCCATCATTCCACCGCGAATCACTTCGTCGGCGTCGAGCACGAGCACCCAGTCGCCCCGCACGAGCTCGAGGGCCGCATTGCGGGCGGCGGCAAAATCGTCGCACCACGTGAATCCGCCGATCTTGGCTCCAAAGCTTTTCGCGATCTCCACCGTCCGGTCGGTGGAACCCGTGTCGACGACGATGATTTCCCACGCGAAGTCCTGAACCGATTTCAGGCACTGCTCAATGAACCGTTCCTCGTTCTTGGCGATCAGGCAGACGCTGATGCGCGGCGAAGCAGGGATGACCGGCAGCGGGTAGCCCGATGGCCTTCCACCCGGCTTACCCATGAGCTGACGGGTCAGCTCCTTGACCTTTTTCCACCCGTGGGCCATGCCCCGCAATGTCGCGAGACATTTCTTGGCGAGAGCGTAGTCGCCCGCCGCCACGGCAATTTCGCCAAGAAGTTCCCATGCCGGGGGATTGAAGGGGCGTTCTTCCAGCGCGACACTCGCCACCTTCCAAGCCTCGGCGTATTTGCGTTGTCGCAGAAGATCGGAAGCGTTGCCGATGTGGCCCAGCAGCGCGTTCGGCGGCAGGACCATCCGACCTGCCGTCGGCTTCGGCCTGGACACCGGATCCGACGAAGCCGCGGGCTTCCGGTTCCCGACTTCCATGAGGCGATCGGCCGCGAGGCCGGCCACGTTGGTCCAGCTGAACTTCTCGCGGGCCAGCTTCGCACCAGCCCGCCCCTTGGACTCGACTTCCGAGGGGCCGGAAACGACTTCGCGCAGGATGGCCGAAAGGTGCTGGGCATCGGGTTCCAATAACCACCCCTCGCCCACAAGCGGGATGTTGCCGACGAAATTCCCGATCGGCCGGCGTTGGCTCCGGATCAGCCAGCCGTTGGCGTCGCCGACGAAATCATCCGCCGCGCCGCCCTGCGTCACGACCACGGGGAGGCCGCAGGCCATGGCTTCAAGGATCGGCATGCCGAAGCCTTCGCCGCGGAACGGATGGACGAGGCAATCGCAGGCAGTGAAAAGCCCGGGCATCTCGTCCGGGGGGATCTCCTTGTTGAGGTAGAGTATCTCGGGAGCGCCGGGCTGTTTGCGGGCTTGCTCGATGAGCGCGCCCATTGTCTGGCCCGAATACACCGTGTCGCCGCCAAAATCCTTGATCACAAGGCACACGTCGTCCGCCGCCGTGAACGACGCGAGATACGACTGCAGGAGCACGTCCGGACCTTTGCGCCCAATGGTCGCACCGACGAAGAGCAGCTTGAAGCGTTTGGTCGTCGGCAACGGCCGGTGCTTGGCTTCCGGCCGATAGAGGCGCGTGTCGATGCCATTGGGGACGACATGGACTTTGGCGGCATCGATTCCCGAGGCGATGTAGACGTTGCGGACGTAATTGGACGGAGCCCAGAACTCGTCGACGTCCTTGGCCGCCGCCACCCATTCCTTCGGGAGTAGCCCGAATTCCCATGGCTGGATCACGACCAGCGCGCCACCCGATGGGCGCGACCAATCGGGCGGCCATTGATGGCGCACGGTGACCGAAGCTTTTCCTGTGGGCTCCGCGAACAGTTTCTTGGCGCGACGTTTCCAGTCGGAATCGTTCCGCATGGATGCCGGAATCGCGTTCGCCCCGACACAGGCCACCGAGAACCGTTTGTCGGCCGCGAGCAGGTCCGTCAGTTCGCGATTAACATGGGAAAGGCTGCCAAGATCCAGGAACGAACCCTCCCAGGAGACGGCGATCTTGCCCGTCGAAACCACGGCCTGGGCCGAGGTCGTCGCGGGAATCGATCCGCCGCCGAACTTCCGGACGAAGTGCGTGCGGAACTCGGACATGCCCCTGACCATCGAGATTGTCGGCCAGGGTTTGATGAAAACGTTGTCCGCCGGATCCGACCATCCAGCGAGATCGGGCCCCTTGAGCGGATCGAACACAATGGTCGGCAGCGCAGCCAGCCCGGAGAAGGTCTTGGCCCAGGAGTCTGCGCCGATGAGTCCGACGCACTTTCCGATTTCCTCCATCTGGTGGCGGAACGAGCGGCTGCGCGCTTCGACGCAACCTTCGAGCACCGGATACTGCTTCGCCTCATCCGGCGTTCCGACGATGACGGGCACAAATCCGGCATCCTTCACGATCGCGATCAAATCAGACCACACGGCCGGATCGATGATGTTCCGTTTGCTCCCGACCATCCCCGCCATGCTGCCCTTGGGGGCGATGGCAATCCGACGGGAATCCTTGTTGTCACGAAACGCGGCGGCCCACTTGGGTGCCAGACGGACTCCGTATTTCTTGGTGATGTCGAGGCCGGGGATCCATTCCTCGGTATAGCCCTCGGCCGGGGTGGCCCCGGCGCCGACGCAGTTATCCTGCCGGCTCATCATCCACCGGAGAATGATGTGGATCTGCGGATCCGACGAGACCGGCAGAAGGTAGACCTGGCCACCTTCAGGGAACGCCTCGAAAAACGCGCGGGCCGAGGCGTGGGAATTCGGATAGCTGACGATGGGAAGCTTCGGGTCGCGGTCGAACGACGACGCCAGAAGGAGCAGCGCATCCCCTGCTCCGCCGAAATGCGCGCAGAACTTCGGCATGCGTCCGAGCACCGTCATCAGGTTGCGGGCGATGCCTTCGAGTTCGTTGGGCACGTAGTTGACGCTTCGCGGCCGTGGAATCAGATCGTGCGAAAGATAAGTGAACCGTCCCTCACGGCGGGCGACCCAGGGACGGATCGCCTCAGGTTCCTGCTCGATGGACGGAATGGTTCTGGGGCAGTCCCAGCTAGGCCCGTCGACCGCGTGGCCCATGTCCGGAACCACGGTTCCGGCACCTTCGCGGGCCTTGCGGAAATAGTCGACGACCTGCGGCCACCGGCCTTTGAGGCGTTGCTCGAACTCGACGGTCTTGCCCGACGCCACCACCGAGACGGCGAAGCTCCGCCATGCCTCCTCGCACGTGTCGCAGGTGTTGATGGCGTGCTCGAGACATGCGGTGCCAAACGCCGAATGGTTGAAGGTCTTGTCCTCCCACGGGACCGTGAAATTCACCGCCGACAGCGCAAGCAGTGTCCAGGCGCGCGCCTGGTCAAGTTCTGAGCCCGGGCGGCACTTGTAGATCCGGGTGATGTCCAGGTTCTCGCGGACCTTCGCCATGACCGCGGCATGTTCCTCGTCGGAACGCGCATCGGCCTGGCTGATCCCGGTCGTGTTCTGGAAAAAGAGACTGAGGAACTCCCGCACATGCAGGGCCGACCCGCCTCGCTCCAGCAGACGGGTCATGATTTCGTAGTCGCCGGCGCAACGATACGCCGCGTCGAACCCGCCGAGAGACGTGAGGTCGGATGTCCGCCAAAACTGCAGGCATCCCGTGACGCAGTAAAAGAGACTGTGGATGGGGACATAGTCCGGATAACGCACTTCACGGACGACGGAGCTGCTTGGGAACCGGTCGTTGGCCTTCGAAGTCCAGACGCAGTCGACATAAGCGAGCGCGGTGGATTTGTTGGCGTCCATCGCCTTCACGAGGATCTCCAGCGCGTCGTCGCGCATCGAGTCGTCGGTGTTGGCATTGACCCAGTAACGCCCGCGGGCGACAGCGAGTCCGCGGTTCCAGGCGCCATAGACCGTCTCGCGGGGAGTCCGGACGTAGCGGATGTTCGCGTGCCTCAACTGGAACTCCTCCACGATCGTTCGTTCACCCTGCTCGGATCCGCTGTCCACCACGATCACTTCGACGTTCTGGAAGATCGACTGGCGCGTGAGGTTCTCCAGACACGGGCGCATGAAACGCTCCGAGTTGTAGGTCGACACGACCACCGAAACGAGTGGTTGGCCCACGCCTTCACCACCCGTAAACCGGAGCGCAGGCAGCGGATCGGAGGCGACGGGTTTGCGCGCGAAGAATCGGATCTCCTCCCCGCGTCCCTCGCTCTCGTAGCGCTTCAACTCCGCCTTGAAGTAATCGTCGTCCGCCAGCTTCGGATCGGCTTGGAGGCAGCCTTTGCGGATGTTCTCCACGCCATAGTCGCCGGTCACGGTATAGATGCGCTCGACGACGAATCCGGCCGCCTCGAGGGTCCGCCGAAGCGTCGCCGGAGTGAAGTGGGTGTAGTGGTAGAATGGATCGAGCCAATACCAGTTCTCCCCTTCCGCCGTCGAACACGCCGACTGGAAGTTGGGGACGATGCCGCAATACATTCCGCCCGGCTTCAGCGAATCGATCACCTTCTTCAGGGCCTTCGACGGTTCAGGCAGATGTTCGAGGACATGGTTCATGGTCACGACGCTCAGGCTTCCGGGATTGACCGTGGTGTCCTCCAACTGCGTCTCGACCACCGGGATGCCCAGGGTCTCGTTGGCATAGCCCACGCACCGCCGGGTGAGCTCGATGCCCCGGGGTTTGAAGCCGTGTTTGCGGGCGTTGAGAAGGAATCCGCCCCAACCGCAGCCAACGTCGAGAAACTCGCCGTCCGGCTCGATGAACGTCAGGATCTCCTTCAGGAAATAGTCGCGGGCCAATCCGCTTTTCTCCGCCTCCTCCCGCGTTTTGGGCAGGGCCATGTGGGAACCGTCGTCGGCGTAGCTCTGGTAGAGGCGGCGCATCGCGTCCCTGGTCATCCGCGTGCGGAGATAGACGGTCTGGCAGCCGCCGCACTGCACGATGTCCGCCCGGTTCCGCACCACATCGGCGTTTCGGCTGCCGCAGGCGGGACACGGGACCTGTTCATGGTCGGGTTGGCTGTGATGGACCGGGACGGGCGCGCCAACACCACGGATCCTATGTTCAACGGCCAGCAGAAGGCGGTTCGCCTCCGAATGTGCGGGCTGTTGGCGGACGACTTCGGCGTAGCACGCATGGGCTCCCGGCATTTGCCCGATCTCCTCGAAACAACGCCCAAGCGCCAGCATCACTTCGATGTCGGTCACACCCTGATTGACAAGCGCGCCATAGGCGCGGGCGGCATCCGCATGACGGCCGAACCGGACATTGACGTCGCCGACCAGACGCAGCGCATGTGGATTACCGGGCTGAATCTCCAGGGACCGGGCAATGGCCGCCTCGAATC
>JBBRDN010000187.1:0-9549 GCA_038203875.1 Verrucomicrobiota bacterium | reverse complement strand
CGGATCCAGCGTCGCCCCGGGCCATCAGGTCCTTGTAGGCGTTGCTGATCCGGAGATGGGGAATGTGTTCCTCGTTGGTCGACACCACAAAATCATCGCCGACGCGGGTAACGAAGACTTCGGGGACGATGTAGCGGTTTTCGTCCGGCAGGAACTGGCGGCCGGGCTGCGGCTCCAACTTGCCGATCTCCTCGAGCACGTCCTGGATCTCGTCGACCTCGACGCCGCATCCGCGGGCGATCTCAGGCAGACGCCGCTTGAGCAACGCCTCCATGTGCTCGCTCACAACTTGGTATTCCAACGACTCCGTCTTGCCCCTGCGCTCCAACTGGAGCATGAGGCATTCGCGGATGTCTCGCGCAGCGATACCGGCGGGTTGAAAGGACTGAATCTCCTTCAACACCTGCTCCAGCTTGTCCGCCTTTTGACCCGTCAATGACGCCAGATCCGCCATCTGCACCCGGCAATAGCCGCGCTCGTCGATGTTCCCAATGATGAGTTCGGCCAACGGCCAATCGGCCTCCGCGAGATTCGAAGTCCGGACCTGTTCCAGCATGTCCTCCTGGAGGGAAGTGGTGGAGGTCAGGCTCTCGAACATGAACTGCCTTTTCTCCTCGGCCTCCTCCGACTGCCGGACCGGACCGTTGCTGGCCGAGAAAACATCGCGCCACTGCTGGTCTTCCTGCACCAGCTTGTCGAACTCCGCCTGAAAATCATCCTGCCGTTCGCTGCCTTCCTTCTCCACAGGGGCTTCGGCCTGGTTGTCGACCTGCGTGTCGGCGGGAGGCTCGGCCAAGTCGAGCGTGGCGGCGGGAGTTTCCTCCGAGGAATCGTCGTTCTTTTGTTCCGTCTGGTCGGCGTCCTGGATCGGGATTTCCTCCAACAACGGGTTCTGGGAGAGCTCCTGCTCCACCAGAGAACGCAGCTCCAGCGTGGCTGCCTGGAGCAACGCGAGCGACTGCTGCAGCTGCGGTGCCAGCACCTGCGACAGCGACATCCTCTGAGATAAATGCATCCCTTGCGCCATGTGCGTGTGATTCTTAGGTGGGTCCCGTCATGCGACAAGGAATTACTCGGCATCATCCCTGCTGCCTTAAGCAAACTTCGCCGGAATCGCAGAGAATCTCCTTCCCACAGCTTGTCTCCGTCCTAGCGTCGCGCCGTGCCAGTTCAGTTCACCATCTTGGGCAGCGGGTCCGGCGGAAACTGCGCCTACCTGGAAGCCGGCGAAACCCGCCTGCTCATCGACGCCGGCTTCAGCGGTCGCCAGATCCGCCAACGCCTGGCGACCCTCGGTCGGGCCCCGGAAACTCTCTCGGGAATACTCATCACCCACGAACACTCGGACCACATCTGCGGCCTGGCCGTGATCGCGGAGAAGACCGGCATCCCCGTCTACTGCAATCGCCTGACGCGCGAAGCCATCGAATTCAGCCTGAAGGTGAAGTTGAACTTCCGGACCTTCGAAACCGGCTCCCGTTTCGACCTCGGCGATGTCGGAGTGGACACCTTCTCCATTCCCCACGACGCCCAGGATCCGGTCGGCTTCCTTCTCCGCACTGCTTCCGGCAACATCGGTTTCCTAACCGACCTCGGCCACGCGACCAAGCTCGTCGTCGAACGCGTCCGTCCCGCCAACGTTCTTGTCCTCGAATCCAACTACGATCCGAAGCTGCTGCAGGAAGACACCAAACGCCCTTGGTCGGTCAAGCAACGCATCCAAAGCCGCCACGGCCATCTCTCGAATGAAGCCGCCGGGGGCGTCGCCGTTGAGATCGTCACGGCCGAACTCAAACACATCTTCCTCGGCCACCTGAGCAGCGGCTGCAACCGACCCGACCTGGCCCATTCGACGGTCCAGAAGCGCCTGACTGAGATCGGCGCCAACCACGTCGGACTCGAAGTGAGTTCTCAGGAGACTCCCAGCGCGACCTATTCCCTCGCCTTCCAGAAACCCGCCATCGCCGACCAGCCAGCACTCTTCCCGGTGTGAAGAACCTCCTGCGCAATCTCTCCGTCGCCTTCGCAGCCGGCTGCGCGGGTGGAGCGGCCGGCGCGGTGTTGCTCTGGCTCGTGGCGGAAGCGCTGCTCCGGCGTGAGACAGGCTTCGCCATCACGGTGAAAGTGACGCCCGGCTGGATGTCGCACTTCGTCCTCCTCGGTGGGTTGTGGGGCTTCCTGCAGCTCATCCCGATTCCCAAAACGTCCCTCTGGAAACGCGGCCTGATTCTCGCCGCGCTCCCCATCGTGGCGATGCTTACCGAGTTCGCGTTGCTGCCGAAGACCGGGGGCTACTTCTTCCCGCTCGTCCTGGCGAAGACCAAACCCTGGACCGAAATCGGTGCCCTGCTGGTCTGGGGCCAAGTCTCATCCCTCTGGTTCGCCAAGGCCAAATGAGCCCCGTTCAGGCCAGCAAGTCCTGGATCTCCGCCCAGTTCAGGGTGTTCGTGAACGCTTCTTCGCCGGTCAATGTCGCGGCGATGACTTCGCGCTTTTTTGCCTGAAGCTGGAGAATCTTCTCCTCGATCGTTCCCCGGGTGATGAGCTTGTAATTCGTGACCACCCGGCTCTGGCCGATGCGGTGGGCGCGGTCCGTCGCCTGGTCTTCGACAGCCGGATTCCACCAGGGATCGAAGTGAACCACCGTGTCCGCCGCCGTCAGATTGAGGCCCACACCGCCGGCCTTGAGGCTGATAAGGAACACCGGTGCCTTGCCCCGCTGGAAGGAATCGACCACCGCCCCGCGATCCGTCGTTGAACCGTCGAGGTAGCAATACTCGATCTTCTCCTCCGCCAGCCTTTCCTTGAGCAGCGTCAGCATCCCGACGAACTGGCTGAAGACGAGCACCCGGTGTCCGCCGTCGAGGATCTCCTCCAACAATTCGGAGAACATCTCCAGCTTGCCGGATGACATCGCAACCGGGGCTTTGCCGGCTGATTCTTCTGAGGCTTTTCCTTCCTCGATCTTGAGCAGCCGCAGATCGCAGCAGATCTGCCGAAGGCGCAGCAGCGCGCTCAGGACCATCATGCGGCTTTTCGCCAATCCCTGCTGATCGACCGCCATCACGACTTCGCGCCGCGTCGCGTCGAGCACCTGCTTGTAAACCTGCGCCTGTTCCTCCGTCAGTTCGCAGAACGACACCTGCTCGATCTTATCAGGAAGTTCCTTGGCCACGTCCCGCTTCAGGCGCCGCAGGAGGAACGGCTTCAACCGGCGCGCCAACCGCACCTGTGCCTCCGAGTTCTTCTCGCGCGAGATCGGCTGCTCATAGCGTTCTTTGAAATCCTGCGCCGTGCCGAGGTAGCCCGGCATGAGGAAGTCGAAGATGGACCAGAGATCGAAGACCGAGTTCTCCATCGGCGTGCCCGTCAGCACGAGCCGGTGCTGCGACCGGATCGCCTTCACGGCCTGGGCGTTCTGGGTCTGCCGGTTCTTGATGTGCTGGGCCTCGTCGAGGACGACGGTATCGAACTCGATCGCCCGATACTTCTCCGCGTCGCGCCGGATCAACGCGTAGCTCGTCACCACCAGATCCGCTGCGGCCACCCGGGCGAACCGTGCGTGCCGGTCCGGACCATGCAGCGCCACCACATTCAACTCCGGCGTGAACCGCGAGGCTTCCGCCACCCAGTTGAAAACCAGCGACGTCGGACACACGACGAGATGCGGCTTCCGGCCATTTCGCATCTTTGATTCGCCATTTTGAATTGAACGCAAAAACGCCAGCGTTTGCAGCGTTTTGCCGAGACCCATCTCGTCCGCCAGAACGCCGCCGAAGCCGTTCGTCCGCAGGAAATGTATCCAGCCCACGCCGTGCTTCTGATACGGACGCAGCACCACTTCGAGCGAACCGAGCGGCGGACATTCCAGTTTCGCTTCGCCGGACAACACCTTCGCCCGGTCCTTCCACGCCTGCGGCGCCGCGGCCTGCCAACCGTTCTCGACAAGCGTGGAGTCGAGGAAACCCGCCTGCGTTGCGTTCATCCGGTAGCCAGCGCCGGTCTGCTGCGGATTGCAGTCGAGCAGCACCTCCTGCAGCTCCTCCACCGCGCCTGTGTCGATGATGGCGAACTTGCCGTTCTTCAACTTCGTGTGGTTCTGCCCGCCCAGCAGCAGGCGCTGGATATCCGCCTGCGAAAACCGTTCGCCGCTCCTAGTGCCGAACGACACGTCGAGATCGAACCACTGCACGCCCGACGGCGTGATCTGGAACTTCGGCTCGATGCGTTCAAGATTGTTCGCCGCGCTCCGTTCGAGACGTTCTTCCAACGCGACCTTCCACTCCTTCTCCAGCTTGGCGAACTCGCGGGCGAAGAACGTCAGCACCGGCGTTTGCCCCATCAGGTCGTAGCTTCCGGCGGTCTTGCCCGGGCGAAATCCGTATTTGGTTAACCGGCCCAAAGCCCCCTGCTCCGCCGCCAAGTCACGCGTGGAATAGCGTTTCGGATCATCCGGATCGGGCAGCCAATGCGACTCGTTCGGATCGGTCACGCCCACGGTCATGATGCGCTGGCCGTAGACGCACTGGAGCTGGGCCGTGAGCTGGGCGATGCCGCCGGCGAGGTTGAGCAGGAACTTCGGCGGACGCGGCTCCAGCTCGAAATCTTCGACGCGGAAGTTCGCCGCCACGTCACAACCCGCGACGAGCCGACTCCAATCCTGTATCAAGAACATCGGCACACGGCTGCGTGGAATAACCACGGGCTTTGTCAGCAACTCACCGGCTCCCGCCGGCAAGGCAAGCGGCCGAAAAGTATTCTGCGAAAAAGCCCAGACAGTCTCGCCCTTCACCAACACCACGCCGCCCACCGCACTTTTGAGCGCCAGGGTGATCTGCCCGTCCTTGTCCAGAGCCGCCTGGATGGCCAGGCGATACGGCTCCCGTTTCACTTCCAGCCCGGTGTTCCGTCCAACGCCCACGCGCGGATGCTCCACCAGTTTGCCGAGAACCTTGGCCAGTTCCGCCGCCGTGAGCTGGATCATCCCGGGCGGTTCTCCCCTCGTGATCTCTTCCAACACCTCCAACGGCGCCAAATCCTCGGGCGAAAACTTCCAGGCGGTCGCCAACGGCAGCGAATTGATCGGCATCCGGCCACGCGCCCACTTGGCTTCGACGATCAGCATCACTCGCCCGCGCTCCAAGGCCGGCCCTAGGTTCGGCGGCAGCACGAAGAACAATTCCACTTCCTCCCCCGAGTCACTCCTCTTCAACTTGGGCACCATAGCTCTCCCCGCTCCGCTCTCTCCCCGGCTCACCTGCTCGCTCGCATTCACCACACCGGCCTTGACGGGAACAACCGGCGCGCTCCGTTTCAAATGATGCAGCCCCACCGCGACGGCGTGGGCGCAGATCGAGCCCGACTCGCGCGACTGGCGGCAGCTGCAGAGGTTCTCGATGTCCGACTCGCCCTTGATGACCATGCCCGACCGATAGGAGATCGAGCCTTCCTGCACGACGCCCTTGAGCACGGGCGCGGTCCAGTTGGAAGAAAGCACGTTGCCTCGCTCCAGCAGGCTGCGCGCCTGCTTCATGGCTTCCCAACCCGCCGCCTGCATGAAGAACTGATCGGACAACCGGACGTCGCTCATCGGCGTTCACTGTGCCGAAGGTCCAACGACGCGCCCAAGGAGAATTGCCAAGTAGCCGCAAAGGCAAGGAGGTGGAAACTCCGATTTTTTCTGAGAGGCCTGCGATAGAGAGCCATTGCGTAAACCAGCTGAACTTCAGCTGCGGAGCAGCGGAAGAAAGTAGCCCACAGCGGGAGCTGTGGGTTGAGGGACGAGAACGTTCCGAGCCCCAGAGGGGCGGCAGAATCCGGGAAAGCCAATCTTGATCGGTCTTTCTGCCGCCCCTCCGGGGCTCGGAACCGTCAGCATTGTTACCCCGGGCTCACGCCCGGGGCTAATATCTCCCGCGCCTCCGGCGCTGAAAGGCACCGTGACCCGCCAATCGCTTCGGTGTCACCTCTTGCTCGCGTTCAATATGCGCCTACATCGGCATCGAACGCTTGCCGCGAAGTCCTTCTCCGGGGACGGTCGCCGCGTGTTGCCGCCGGTTTTGCAAAGGGAGCTGCTCGTGAGGGCGCGTCGAGGGTCTACCATCTGGATCCGTCTGGGGATCTATCTGCTGGCCCTGATGCTCGTCGCGCTCCTCTTGATCCCGGCAATGACGATGGGATCGATGACGGGCATGGGCATCAGCAGCGGGCGGATCATCTTCGAGCCATTGCGTTATCTCCTGCTGGTCTACGCGCTGTTTGAAGGCGCGCGCAGCGTGGCTTCGGCGATCCCGGATGAACGCCGCGAGGGCACACTTGGGCTTCTCTTCCTCACCAATCTGCGGAGCTGGGACGTGCTCTTGGGCAAGACCGCCAGCGGCGCGCTGACCTCGATCTACGGCGCGCTGGTCGTGGCGCCGCTCTTCGCGATCCCGGTCCTGCTCGGCGGGGTGACTGGCGGTGAAGTCTTCCGCACCTTGATCAGCCTCTTCGCCGCGCTCCTACTGGCGCTCGGCTGTGGCACGCTCGCATCCGCATGCTGCCGAACGACGCTCCCGGCATTGCTCATGGGCATCGGCCTTGCGGCGATGATGGCGACCGTTCCATTCGTCGCCGTCAGCCTGATAGAGTCAACGCGACCGGGAGCAGGAATGGATCATTGGAGTGGCTGGCTCAGCCCGGTCATCAGCCTGAACCTCGGCAGCGACGCGGCCTATTTCGCCGACGCCGGCCCGTTCTGATATTCGACTCTCTCCCAGTTGGCGATGGCCGCAGTCCTCGCCATCGCGGGTTCGATGCGTCTTGCGACGAATTGGCGGGACGGTTCGTTGTTCACATCGACGACAGACGCCGTCCGACGGAACAAGGCACGAACCCGGCCCAAGGACGGTATACGACGCGAGATTCGCTTACCCCGCTGGCTCGAAGGAATGGGCACTTCACCGCTGGCGCGCACACTCGGAGGCCGGATCAATCTTCGTCGCTGGATCGTCGTTCTCGTGGTCCTGCAAATCCTCGGCAGCCTTCCGGTCATCCTGTCGGTCTTCGTCGGCGGAATGGGAGGGGGCATGGTCATCGGGCTGCTTGGCATCCCTGTATTCTTCGCCGGCTTGGCCGCTGAATTGATCCTGATCTACACGGCGTGCCGCATCTTCTCCGACGCGCGCCACACTGGTGAAATGGAGATCCTGCTGACTTCGCCGGTAACCGACCGCGAACTGGTCATTACGCTCTGGCATCTGCTACGGAACGGACTGATCTGGGTCTTCGCCATCATGGTCCTGCAGGCAATGATCCAAGTCGCCGGGCAGGACGACAGCCTGATGTTCGGCGCAACTCAAACGACCCCACTGTGGGTCCCCATTCTCAGCGCGGTCCTCAACCTGGTGGCCGAGGCTCTCCATCTCGTCGGCGTCGTCTGGGCGGCGATGTGGTTCGGGCTGAAATCGACCAAGACTTCGGGAGCGATGATCAAGACCTTCGTCCTCGTCATCGTGGTGACCGGGCTCATCAAGTGGATCCTCTATGTCGTAATCCAGATTCCGCTGATGACGGGCTTCTTTAGCCGCGGGACTCCGCCCGGTTGGTTCATGTCGCTCTACGTCATCGTCCCGTCGGTGATCGGCGGCATCTTGTCGTTCCTCTGGTATCTGTGGGCGCGAAAGCAGCTCTTCACCAAGTTCCGCCAAGTCGTGACGGAGACGGAAACGCGCAGCCTGTGGATCGATCGTCTGGAAAACCGGCTCGTTCCGCCGCCCTTGCCTTCACAGAGTCCGCCGCCAACCAAGTCTGCCTGATCCGGTGCCGCTTCAAGGTAGGGCGGGCATCTTGCCTGCCCCATGGTTGTTGTGGCTTCCGCATGAATCCATTTGCCTGGCCGGACTATCGTGCCCGATGACCGTTTTGATGCTCTCATGGGCAGGCAAGATGTCCGCCCTACCTTAAAGCGCTCGCGGCAAACCGAGCGCGTATCTCCCCTGCTTACGTCGAAGCCGAATGCGGCAGGCAAAGGTCTTGGTGAGATTGGCCGAGGTCAGGGTCGCCTTCATCGTGCCGGACGCCGCAACGGCGCCGTCCTTGAGCATGAGCACGTGGCTGAAGGCGGGCATGATCTCCTCGACGTGGTGCGTCACCAGCACGAGCGCGGGACGGCTGGACGCGCGGCCGAGGCGGTCGAGCCAGTTGAGGAACCGTTCGCGGGCCACCGGATCGAGGCCGGCGCAGGGCTCGTCGAGGATGAGCAGCTCGGGCTTGGCCATCAACGCGCGGGCGATGAGGACTCGCTGACGTTCGCCCTGGGAAAGCACGCCCCACTCGCGATCCGCGAGGTAGGCGCAGTCGAGCCCGGCGAGAAGCTGACGGGCGGCGCGAGCTTCGGCGGGCTTGGGCGTGCCCCAGAAGTCGATCATCGCATACTTGCCGCCCACGACGACCTCGGTCGCGGGTTCGTAGTCGGGAATGCGCTGGCGGATGGAGGAGCTGACGATGCCGATGTGTTCGCGCAGCTTGCGCCAGTCGCTCTCGCCGAACTTCTCCCCGAGCAATGTCAGGTCGCCCGAAGTCGGCATGAAGTAGCCGGTCAACGCAGCCAGCAACGACGTCTTACCGGAGCCATTCGGCCCGAGGATGATCCAGTGTTCACCGCGTCGGACGGACCAATCGACTTCCCTGAGGATGTGGGTGCCATCGCGGCGGATGGAGAGCTTCTCGATCTGAAGCAACGAGCCTCGAACCTTGGACGACTTTGCTTTCGCCATGGGTCAGGAATCGAAGCGGAACGTGCCTGACATCCATTCCTTCTCCATACGGCTTGAGGCAAGGGTCATGCCCCAGCGTTCATACTGCTTCAGCACTTTCTGGAACTGGGTGATGAGGATGCCGGCAAGGACAAGCCGGCCGTCGGGCTTGAGGCGGGCGATGAGTTTCTGGCCGTCGCTGAGCAGGAGATCGTAGAGGAGGTTGGCGCAGATGAGGTCGAACTTCGCGGCGCTCTTTTCGGAAAGTTTGGTGAGGTCGGCCTTGGTGGGTTTGACCTGCATCGCGACGCCGTTGACGACGCAGTTCGCCTTGGCCACGCGGACGGATTCGGGGTCGAAGTCGAAGGCTTTGACCGGCGAGTAGCCGAGCTTCGCGGCGGCGATAGCGAGGATGCCCGAGCCGCAGCCGACATCGAGCAGGGCCTGTTTGGCGCCTTCGCAACGGAAGTTCGCGAGCTGTTCGAGGCAGAAGGAGGTGGTGGCGTGCTGGCCGGTGCCGAAGCTCAATCCGGGATCAAGAATGACCAAGGCCTGGCCGCGCTTGGGCTTCTGCTTTTCCCAACTGGGTTTGATGAGCAGCGCGCGGCCGATCTCGATGGGCTTGAAGTGGCGTTTCCACGATTCGGCCCAATCCTCGCGCTTGACCTTGCTGATGGCGACCTGGCCGGAGCCGAGTTCGAGGCCGCAGCGACGGATGTCGTCGAGGCCGGCGTTCAGCGCGGCGCGGGACTTGGCGTTCCACGCCGCGGTCTTTTCCAGATAGAGCTGGGCGCGGGTCAGGCCGGACTCGTAG
>JBBRDN010000186.1:0-9731 GCA_038203875.1 Verrucomicrobiota bacterium | reverse complement strand
CCTTGCGAAGTCGATCCGCGCCGAGCGTTACCTTGCGCTGGAGATCGATGGGCGCCGCTACGACATCGGCCTCAAATACGGGCTCCTCACCGCGCAGCTCGCGCTCGCCCTGTCGGGCGGTGATCGCGACGAAGTCCTCACGGGCATGGTGGATCTCCTGGCCAATCGTTGAACCGTCCGCCCTCGGCCATGAACCTCATCTCCATCATCACCTCGCCGGACGACGCGGTGCGCAACCGGTCGCTCGAAGCCTTCGCCAAGTCGGCATCGGTCGAAGGCCTTCTGGCCGCGTGCGCCGAGCTCGACCTCTTCCGTCGCCAGGCCGACAACCTCTACGAACGCGTCCGCGCGCTCTTCTTTCTCGCGGCCATCCACCGCTTCCATCTTCCGGCAAAGCTGGCGTCTGGCATCCGGAATCAGGAATCCGGTATCGGAAATCAGGCTCCCGCCCTCATCCCCTTCCACGGCTTTGAGCAGCTCCTCAACCGCCGTTTCGAGGAAGCCATCGACACCTTTCTCGCCGACCAGGAGACGCACGGGCCGAGCGACGGGCTCAGCTCCGCCTTGGCCGCATCGTATCATCGGCTCGCGTTTCAGACGCTGGCCGACCAAGTGCGGCGCAGCGTGCGAACGGTGCGCGGCAACCAGTGGATGTTCCGCATGGGGCATCCGGCGGATCAGCCGTTGCGCATCCGGCCGGAGCTGCTCCAGCGCAGCGCCGACGGCACGTTCCCGATCCTCCGCGAGCAGACGCCCGTGCGGATGGACCTGACGCATTCCGCGTGGTCCGACATTTTCTTCCTCGGCATGGATTTCCCCGAGGGCGCCAAGGTCATCAACATCTCCGTCGATCTCGGCGTGCACGGGCGCGATGCCGCTCCGCGTCCGCCCGTCAGCGCGTGGCTGCGGGTCATCGACGAACCCGTCCTCCGTCTGACCTCCGTCGATCTCGGCGCGACGGCCGACATCACCTCGTTGAGCGACGTCTTTGACTTCGCGAAAGACTACCTCGGCCTGCTCAAGGCGGCCGTGATCGCGGCCGGCATCGTTCCGCCGGGCATCGAAGGCTCGGGCCAATCGCTCGCCGAATTGCTCGCGCAGATCGTTGGCCCCGGCCGCGGTCTCGAGATCGCTTCCAGCGTCAACGCCATCCCCAAGGGCTCCCGCCTCGCGGTCAGCACCAACTTGCTCGGATCGCTCATCAGCGTGTGCATGCGCGCGACGGCCCAGGCCGCTTCGCTCACGGGCACGTTGGAGGAGTCGGAACGCCGTCTTGTCCTCGCCCGCGCGCTGCTCGGCGAGTGGCTCGGCGGGTCTGGCGGCGGTTGGCAGGACTCCGGCGGTGTCTGGCCCGGCATCAAGCTCATCACCGGCGTGCCTTCGGCCGAAGGCGATCCCGAGTTCGGGATCTCGCGCGGCCGGCTCATGCCCGTCCACCACGTCTTCACCCGGGATGAAGTTCCCGAGTCCGCGCGCAAGGCGCTGATGGATTCGCTCGTCGTCGTCCACGGCGGCATGGCCCAGAATGTCGGACCCATTTTGGAGATGGTGACGGAAAAGTATCTGCTCCGCTCCGGCGCCGAATGGCTCGGCCGGCAGGACGCCCTCAGCGTCTTGGACGAAGTGATCTCCGCCCTGAAGCGCGGGGACATCAAGGCCCTCGGAGCGGCCACGACGCGCAACTTCCGCGAGCCGCTCCAGGCCATCATCCCGTGGGCCTCGAACTACTTCACCGAACAGCTCATCGCCAAATGCGAGGCCGAGTTCGGCGGCGACTTCTGGGGCTTCTGGATGCTCGGTGGCATGTCCGGCGGCGGCATGGGTTTCATCTTCGCGCCGCACCGAAAACTCGAGGCGCAGGCCCGGCTCCAGCTGATCATGCTCGAAACGAAGCGTGAGTTGTCGGCGTCTCTGCCCTTCGCGATGGACCCCGTGGTCTTCGACTACGCCATCAATGAACACGGCACCTTCGCCGACCTTCTGAGGGGCGACGATGCCCTCATGCCTTCCGGGTATTATTCGCTGATCCTCCCGAAGCTTCTCCGAGCTGATCTCACAGAACTTCCCGAAAGCCGGCGCACCGAGTTGGACAAGTTCGGCGTCGCCTGCCGCGCCAGACCCGAGCTCCGCGGCATGGTGCAGACTCTCTTCGATGCCCTAATGCCCCGCGGCAAGTCCGACAAGTCCGGCGGTGCGTCGCTGCATGAGCTGCTTGAAGAAAACGGATTCGACCGCGCCCAGCACGAGCAGATCCGCGCCGACATGAAGGATGGCCGCATCGGCCTCGCGCAAAACCGCCTCCGCGCCGACACGCGCATCGAGGATGTCGCCGATGATGACGTGGCTGATTTCATGAAGGGCTCGGGAGATTTCGCTGCGCTCAGCCTTGGGGAAAAAGCTCTCAAGAACGGAGAACTTGCAATCGTCACCCTCGCAGCCGGCGCCGGTTCGCGCTGGACCGGCGGGGCCGGCACCTGCAAGGCGTTGCATCCCTACGCCAAGCTCGGCGGACGCCACCGCACCTTCATCGAGACGCACTTGGCAAAATCCCGCCAAGCCGGGCGCATCTTCGGCGCGACCATTCCCCACATCTTCACCACGAGCTATCTCACGCAGGGACCAACCGCCGAGTTTCTGGCGCGGATGAGGAGCTACGGCTTCGAAGGCCCTCTCCATCTCTCGCAGGGCAAGAGCGTCGGTCTGCGGATGATACCGACCGTGCGCGACCTGCGTTTCCAGTGGGAGGAGATGCCCCAGCAGGTCCTCGACATCCAGCAGCAGAAAGTTCGGGAAAGCCTGCGCACTGCCCTTATGAACTGGGCGCGTTCGGCGGGCGAAGCCGGCGACTACACCGACAATGTCCCGCTCCAGTGCCTGCACCCCGTCGGTCACTTCTTCGAACTGCCGAACCTGCTTCGCAACGGCGTCCTCGCCAAACTGCTGGCCGAACGACCGCAGCTCCGTTGGCTCATGCTGCACAACATCGACACGCTTGGTGCGAGCCCCGATGCCGCGTTGCTCGGCCAACACATCCAGAGCGGCGCGTGCCTGACCTTCGAGGTCATCACCCGGCGATTGGAAGACCGCGGCGGCGGCCTCGCTCGTGTCAACGGCCGGCCACGTCTCGTGGAAGGCCTCGCCATGCCGCGCGAGGAGGACGAGTTCCGCTTGAGCTATTACAACTCGATGACGACGTGGATCGACCTCGACCAGTTCCTGGCCGCTATGGGGCTCACACGCGAGGACATCATTGCCGGCGACGATGCCAAGATCACCGCCGCGATCCGCACGCTGGCGGCGAAGCTGCCGACCTACGTGACCGTGAAGGACGTGAAGAAGCGGTGGGGCCACGGCCAGGAAGACGTCTTCCCCGTCGCCCAGTTCGAGAAGCTGTGGAGCGATCTCACGGCCCTGCCTGAGATCAACACCAAGTTCGTCGTCGTTCCCCGCTTGCGCGGCCAACAGCTCAAGGACCAGGCGCAGCTCGACGGCTGGCTCCGCGACGGCTCGGCTGCGTATGTCGAGAGCCTTTGCGAATGGGACTGATGGATCGGTCAGCCATCGGGCTGATCGTCATTTCATCTCAACCTTGAAGGTGCCGGCGATCTGGTTGGTCACGGTGCCGGGGATGCTCAGGTAGAGTTTTCCGGGGATCTGGTTGCCCTGCTTCTTGCCGAACTCCATCTGCAACGCGTAGCCGGCCGTCGCGGGGGAGCCGGCCATGCGTTTGCCCCTGGGTTGAACGGTCAAAGGCCGCCGTTCCTTCGGGTCGGGACGCCTGAACGTGCGGCCTTCGATGGATTCGGTGGAAGGCACGTAGAGGTTGAACTTCACGCTCCGGTCGGGGATCGCGCCGGAGCCTTCTCCCAAGGTCAACCAGCCCGCTTGATAGGAGGCCGAGGTGATCTTGAAGGCTTCGTTCTGCACGGTGCCGGCGACAGGCGTCTCGGGGATCTGCGAAGGGTCGGGAGCCACGCCTTCGTCTCCAGGGGAAGCCGGCTGGGTGGCCTTGCCATAACGGGACTCGGCTTCGGAGACCGCGCGACGCGTGGCTGCCGACACTGCGGGTGTTGCCGAAGAGGCGTCGGGCGTCGTGGCCGCTGCCGTCGCGGTAGCTTTGGCGGTGTTGACGGAGTTGGTCTTGGGCGTGTTGGCGGCGGCTGCGGCTGCAACCGCAGCAGCTTCCTTGGCCGCGACTGCGGCGGCTTCGGCTGCCTTGGCCTCGGCCTCGGCCTTGTGCGCGCGAAACTTCATGAAGCCGAAGGCGGCCCCCGCGACCAGGACGACGCACACGATGGCGATGCCGGCGGTCTTGCCAGCGGAGGATCCCACGGTCGGTTTCATCGGCCGGCCGCGACCGCCCATAGGAACAGGTGACGGCGGTGGCGGAGCCTCAGCGGCGGGAGCATGCGACGAAACGGAGAGTCGTCCCTTGGGCGGAGGTGTCGGCGCCGCAGGAGCCTCGGACGGTGTAGGGGCCGGCGCTGCGGGCACGGCGATCTGCGCTTTGCAGGCGGGACACTGGATCTGTTGGCCGGACCATGTGGCGTCGGCGGCAATGCGTTGGTGGCAGCTGGGGCAGGCGAACTTGAATTCACTCATGGGGCGAGCGCGTTGGTTGAACCGGGGTTCTTTGTTGATGACGCCAATGGGCACCCGAGGCAAGCGGACCTTTCCTGGAATTTCCCTTGGCTCCGCCGAATTCTTTCGGCTCCCATCGTTTGCCTTCCTCAATGAACTCCCGACCCGCCTACCGTATCGCCGCTTTCTTGATCGCCAGTTTTTGGCTGGCCGGGGTGGTTCCGCATGTTGCCGCAGCAGAGGCCTCGAGACCGAACGTCCTCTTCATCGCCGTCGACGATTTGAACGACTGGGTGGGCGCGTTCGGCGGTCATTCACAGGCGAAGACGCCGAACATCGACCGTCTCGCCGCGCGCGGAACCGCGTTTCTCAACGCCCATTGCCAGGCGCCTCTGTGCAATCCGTCTCGTGCCAGTCTGCTGACGGGGCTGCGTCCTTCGACGACGGGCATCTACGGGTTGGCTCCTGGCATTCGCTCTGTGGCGGAGCTCAAGGACCGCGTGACACTGCCGCAGCATTTCCGTCACAACGCCTACTTCACCGCCTCCTTCGGCAAGGTCTACCACGACGGATCCATCGCGCCGAAGGACCGGACGAATGAGTTCGAGGTCTGGGGAATCGCGCCGCCAATCCCGACCCCGAAGACGAAGTTCGTGAACACTCCAAGCAAGATGGCTGCGGTGGACTGGGGCGTCTTCCCGGAGCGCGACGAAGACCAGGCCGACTGGAAGATCGCGGATGCCGCCATCGCCCAGTTGAAGGCCGCGCCAAAGGACAAACCGTTCTTCATCGCCGCCGGATTCCGCCTGCCGCACGTCCCGTGTTTCGCCTCTCAGAAGTGGTTCGATCTGTATCCCGAAGCCACGGTGAAAATGCCGCCCGTCCTGGAGAACGACCGGTCCGACGTGCCATTCTTCTCCTGGTATCTGCACTGGCAACTGCCCGAACCGCGCCTCTCGTGGCTGAAGAAGAATGATCAATGGAAAGGCCTCGTCCGCGCCTACCTCGCCTGCACGAGCTTCATGGACAGCCAAGTGGGCCGCGTTCTCGATGCACTGGACGCTTCAGGACAAGGCTCGAACACGGTCGTGGTCCTCTGGTCCGATCACGGCTGGCATCTCGGCGAGAAGGGAATCACCGGAAAGAACTCGCTCTGGGAACGTTCCACCCACGTGCCTTTGGCCTTTGCCGGGCCGGGCATCACCAAGGGCGCGCGCTGCTCGCAGCCGGCCGAACTTCTCGACCTTTTTCCCACGCTCATTGATCTATGTCGTCTTCCGGCCCGCTCCGATCTCGAAGGCCATAGCCTGATGCCGCAGCTGGATGACGCCTCGACCGCGCGCAAGTGGCCCGCGATCACCACGCACAACGCCGGCAACCACTCCGTCCGCAGCGAACACTGGCGGTTCATCCGCTATGCCGACGGCACCGAGGAGCTCTACGACTTGCGCAGCGATCCGAACGAATGGATCAACCTCGCCAAGCTGCCCCAACACGCCGCCAAGCTGCGCGAACACGCGGCCTGGCTGCCGAAAGCCAGTCACCCTCCGGTTCCCGGCAGCGCCCAACGGATCCTCGTCCAGGAGGGCGGCAAATGGATCTGGGAAGGCAAACCGATCGTGGATGCCGAGCTGGAGGATTGAGGGGCCGTCAATTTTCCCTTCACGCCAACTGCCCACCGGGCCACCCTCCCAGTGCTCGCATGACCTGGTCTCGCCGCCATCTGCTCGACATTGAATCGCTCTCCGCCGAGGAGATCACGACGCTTCTCGACACCGCCAAATCGTTCAAGGAACTCGGCGAACAACCCCGGAAACGCAATCCGTGGCTGGAAGGCAAGACGGTCATCAACCTGTTTGTCGAGCCCAGCACCCGCACACGGATCAGTTTCGAACTCGCGGCCCAACGTCTTGCGGCGGATGTGGTTAACTTCAGTGCCGAAGCCAGTTCCCTGAAGAAGGGCGAGACGCTGAAGGACACCGTTCGGAATCTCGAAGCGCTCAAGGCCGACGTCATCATCATGCGTCACAGCGCGTCGGGAGCGCCGCATTTCATTTCCCGGTTCCTCGGCAGCCATGTGGTGAATGCCGGTGATGGCGCCCATGAGCATCCTACTCAGGCTCTGCTGGATACGTTCACACTGCGGGAACACTTCGGCCGTGTGGCCGGGCTCAACGTCACGATCCTCGGTGATATCCTCTACAGCCGCGTCGCCCGGTCCAATATTTGGGCGCTGACCAAACTCGGTGCCCACGTCACCCTTTGCGGGCCTACGACTTTGGTTCCTTCGATTCTGGAGAAGATGGGATCGGCCCCAGGAACTGTCCGCGTAACCCACGACGTTGAAGACGCGATCCGCGATGCGGACATCATCAACCTGCTCCGCATCCAGCACGAACGGCAGCGGTTGACCATGTTCCCAAGCCTGGGCGAATACACGTCGCTCTTCGGCCTGACCAAGGCCCGCTTGGCCAAAACCAAGCCCGAAGCCATCGTGATGCATCCCGGCCCGATCAACCGCGGCGTCGAGATCGACAGCGAGATCGCCGACTGCGGCCGCTCGGTGATTCTGGAGCAGGTGACCAACGGGCTGGCCGTGCGGATGGCGGTCCTTTACCTCGTAACGGGTGGAACATTGCCTCTACATCATGGTTAGGCTCAAATGGATGTAAGGCGACTAGCCACACATGAGTGACCAACGAGACAGAATGGTTGCCGAGCTGAAGAATGTGGTCATTCCCGCACTCCGCGCTAAGGGCTTTTCCGGTTCGTTTCCACATTTCCGTCGGATTCGTGCCACACAGATCGATTTACTGACTTTCCAGTTCAGCATGTTCGGTCCGACGTTCTGCGTGAATCTCCATGCCTGCCCACCAACCGGATACACCGACTACACCGGCAAGCACACGCCACCCAACAAAGTTACTGTCACGCACATTGGAGGCACTTTACCATTACGCCTCGGAGCCAAGCCGCCCAAAGAAGCCGGCCATTGGTTTTCTGCCGAGAGCACTAGCGAACAGATTCTTACCGACACAGCACTTGGAGTGCTTTCACTTATAGCTAGCCAGGCGGAGGAGTTCTGGCGCGAACGCGAACATGCGAAATCGACCGTCGCCTAACCCGGCATGACGCCACGGTTTGCACTCCCCGCATCCCGCATCCCGGATCGCTGGGCTTGGGTCGTTAAGCCAATCCGCCGGGCATCCTTCGGCCAAGTTTGAAGCAGCATGTCTTTCATCCATCCCAAACATTACGACGTCATCGTCGTCGGAGCCGGGCACGCCGGAGTCGAAGCGGCGTTGGCGGCGGCGCGGATGGGTTGTCAGACCCTGCTGCTGACCATCAACGCCGACACCATCGGCCAGATGTCCTGCAACCCGGCGATCGGCGGCTTGGCCAAGGGCCATCTCACCCGCGAGATCGATGCCCTCGGCGGCGAGATGGGTAAATGCACGGACATGACCGGACTCCAGTTCCGGATGCTCAACACCAAGAAGGGCCCTTCCGTCTGGGCTCCACGCGCCCAGTGCGACAAGAAGGCTTACCAGTTCCGCATGAAGTGGGTCTGCGAACGCGAGGCCAACCTCGACATCCGCCAAGTCCAGACCACCCACCTCCTCCTCAAGGATCGCATCGCTTACGGCGTCGGCACCGCGCTGGACGTGGAGTATCACGGCACCACCGTCGTTGTGACGACCGGCACGTTTCTGCGGGGGTTGATGCACATCGGCGCCAATCAACAACGCGGTGGCCGGTCCGGTGAATCGGCCGCCATGTCCTTGTCGGCCTCCCTCGTCGAAGCCGGCCTGGAACTCGGCCGCCTCAAAACCGGGACACCTCCCCGCCTGCTCAAGAAGACAATCGATTTCTCCAAGACCGGCATCCAACCCGGCGATGAGCCGGCTCCGTTCTTCACCTACTGGAAGGATGACTTGTTCCACGTGGAACACGAAGGCAGTCCAAACTCACCTCTCCCCGGAATCCCCCACCAAGGCTTCGACACCTACTTCCCTACCTCCAACTTCCCGGGAATGGGGAAATCTATGTTCCACGTGGAACAAGGCGCCTCCTCTTCGCCTTATCCTCCCGGGTCCATCCTTTCCCAGATCGGTCGCCAGCTTCCCTGCTACATCACCTACACGACGGATCGGACGGCTGAATTGATCCGCGCCAATCTCCACAAGTCGCCCATGTATTCGGGCGTCATTGAAGGGATCGGCCCCCGCTATTGCCCGTCCATCGAGGACAAGATCGTGAAGTTCGCCGACAAGGAGCGCCATCAGGTCTTCCTCGAACCCGAGGGCATCGCCACCGACGAGATCTACGTCAACGGCTTCTCCACCAGCCTTCCCTACGAAGTCCAGGTCGACCTCGTCCGCACCATCATCGGCTGCGAAAACGCCGAGATCCTCCGTCCGGCCTACGCCGTCGAATACGATTTCTCCTTCCCCACCCAGCTCGACCCTTCCCTCGAAACCAAGACCTGCCGCAACCTCTTCCTCGCCGGCCAGATCAACGGCACCTCCGGCTACGAAGAAGCCGCAGCCCAAGGGTTGATGGCCGGCATCAACGCCGCCCGCCGCGTCCAGGACAAAAACCCCGTCATCCTCGGCCGCGACCAGGCCTACATCGGCGTCCTCATCGACGACCTCGTGACCAAGGGCACCCTCGAGCCCTACCGCATGTTCACCAGCCGCGCGGAATACCGGCTCCTCCTCCGCCAGGACAACGCCGACCTCCGCCTAAGCCAGCTCGGCTTCAACATCGGCCTCCTCCCCGCCCGCAACCACCGCCGCTTCGCCGCCAAACGCGAGTCCATCACCGCCGAACTCGCGCGCCTCAACCACACCCGCGAAGGCACCCACACCCTCGCCCAGCTCCTTCGCCGGCCGGAGATCACCTACCGCACCCTCCCCAAGTCCGATCCCGACCTCCCCGAAGACATCGCCCAGCAGGTCGAGATCAACCTCAAATACGAGGGCTACATCCAGCGCGAAGAAGCCGACGTGGCCCGCTTCCGCACCCTCGAAGACAAACAGATTCCGGCGTGGGTCGATTACCAGACCGTTCCCAGCCTCCGCCATGAAGCCCGGCAAAAGCTCGGCAAGATCCGGCCCGTCACCATCGGCCAGGCTAACCGCATCTCC
>JBBRDN010000185.1:0-9732 GCA_038203875.1 Verrucomicrobiota bacterium | reverse complement strand
GGACCTTGCTTGCGACATTGCTTTGGCCCGCGAGGAACTCGTTCGCCACCCGCAACGTCGACGGGTCGGGCGCATCGAGGAACATCGCAGGGTTCCGCACCAGCCAGTCCGCAAGCGCCGACTGGGTTTCGGCTACGGGTGATTTGGAGATCGTTCCCCGGCTCAGTGCTTTGTTCGCCGACGCAACCGCTGCCTGGAAATCTTTGGCGTAGCTCGCGGCAGGCCGGGCCGTCGTAGCGGAGTCGAACGAAATTCCCGGACGCCACTTCGGCGTCTCCGCGGCTTCGACAACCATCAGCACTTCCAGTTCGGCGTCACCTTCGGGACCGAACTCCAGATGGACGCGGTGTCCACTATAAGCGCTGAGATCGTGCGTGAACCAACGCGGTTCGTTCTTCGCGCTGCTGTCGAACTTCCGAACGAGTTGGCCATGCAACGGCCCAGTGACCATCACGTGCGAGTCGACCGCCGCGTAGACCAGCGTCTTGCCCTTGACCAGGTAGTGGAGCTTGCCCAAGCCGAGCGTCACGGTGGGCGTGCGCAACATCTGGCCCGACCGCGCCGTCGCCGCGAGGGATCCGGAGTCGCTTTCATTGCCGGGAGGGGCCTTGAGCCGGCTCCAGAACAGGTCGCGCCGCGCCGCGCCGTAGGTCATGACGCGGGCGATGGGGTTGGTGGGGTTGCCGCCAAGAATGATGTCGCCGGGAAGGGCCGGTCGCGATCCAAAGGCTTCGCCGTCGACCTTCCAAGGCTGACGACCGGGTCGGGTGAAGTCCGCGATGATGCGTATGCCCGCGTCGTTCGTCGGAAACGCCCTTGCTGTGAAACTTGAAACGCCTCGCGCGAACCAACTCAACGGATTCGAGGTGTTCGTCCTCGCGTCGAGCAGCTGAGCCACCCAAAGCCCGAGGCGCGTCGGATCGAGCAAAGCCTTCTGCGCGACGGCCTGAAGACCGCCCGTCGCAGGAGCCCCGGTCGCAAGAACCTCGTCCGCTGCCAGGACGTAATCGCCGATTCGGCGGATGCCGTCGTCACGGGAAGCGGCCACCGCTTTCGCCACCTTGGGCACAAACCGGTCGCGTAGTGCCGTCAACTCGGCCGCCGACTTGCGGTTGTTCTCCATCGCCTCGAAGCGCACCTGCCGGAAGCTCGAACCGAGCATGAACCCGCTCAGGGCGTAGTAGTCCTGAGCGCGGATGGGGTCGAATTTGTGGTCATGGCAACGGGCGCAGGCGACGGTCAGCCCGAGGAACGTCTTGCTGAAGACATCGACCTTGTTGTCGATGCGGTCGCACTCGTCCTGCCGGATGTCTACCGGCGAATGGATTTCCTCGCCGAGAAAAGCCCACCCAGTCCCAAGCACGGACTCGTTGATGTCGGTCCCGGCCCGGAAACGCGGCTTGGGCAGGAGATCCCCGGCCACCTGCTCGACGACGAATTGATCGTAGGGCAGCCCGACGTTGAAGGCCCGGATCAGGTAGTCGCGATAGTGCCAGGCATTGGCGATGATGTAGTCGCTCTCGTGCCCGCGAGACTCGGCGTAGCGCATCAGGTCCATCCAATGCCGCGCCCAACGCTCTCCGAAATGCGGCGACGCCAGCAATCGGTCAACGACACGCTCGCGCGCACCCGGTTTCGCGTCCGCGACGAACATCTGGATCTCCCCGGGGCTCGGGGGAAGCCCGGTGATGACGAAGTGGACCCGGCGCAGCCAAGTGCGGTCATCGGCCGCCGGAGCTGGTGGCAAACCGGCCTCTTCCAAGCGGTGAAGAACGAACCGGTCTTCGGCACTGAGCGGCCACCGGGCATCCTTGACGGCGGGAATCTTCTGGCGCCGGGGAGCTTCCCAGAGCCACGGCTGTTTCCGCTTACGTTCCTCGAGATTGAAGGCATCCGGTTTGGACGCGGCAGAAGCCGCATCACCGGTCGGCCAGACCGCGCCATCGCGAATCCAGCGCTCGAAGTCCGCGATGACCGCCGCCGGCAAACGATCCTTCTTGGGCGGCATCTCCAGATCCTTGTCGCGATGCGCCATGGCGGTGACGAGCAGGCTGCTCTCCGGCTTTCCGGCGACGATGGCCGGACCCGTGTCCCCGCCCTTGAGGAGTTCCTCGCGTCCGTCCATCCGCAGGCCTCCCTTCAGCTTCTTGGCCGAGGCGCTGTGACATTCGTAGCAATGCTCGGCCATAACCGGCCGGATCTTGGTCTCGAAGAACTCGGGTCCCGAGGTGGCCGCAAGGACGCCGAACGAACCCGCCGTCCATGCGAGGACGGTCGACAGCATTGCAGTTGTGAAACAGATCTTCATCGGGCTGATGTTGGAACTATGGAACGGCCTTGAACCAAGGTCGAACCGAAATCCCGGCAGCGTGCCCCGGGACTTTGGCTTTTCATCAGAGCGGGGTTTTGGTGTGTTCTCGGGAACTCCCATGCTTCGCCAACTCATACTTCCAGTGCTCGCCCTTGCAATCGGACTCTCCGTGGGCGTCGCCGCCGAGCCGGGTTCCGACAGCCCGATTCGCCACTCCTATCTGGTCCTCGGCGGCAAGACCGCCATCATCGGCGAGGACGGAAAGGCCCGATGGGAATACAAGGGCGGTTCACGGGACGGATTCGTGCTGCCCAACGGCAACGTCCTGCTCGCCTTCTCGGATCGCGTGGAAGAAGTCGTTCCCGCCGGGGAGAAATTGAACGAGGTCGTCTTCACCTACCAACGCGGCAAGGAGAATGGCGAGATCGGCACCGCCCAAAGGCTCTACAACGGCAATACGCTCGTCACGGAACTAGGCGGGCGACCGAGGCTTCTCGAAGTGGATCCCCAGGGCAAAGTCGTGCTCGACGTTCCGTTGCAGCCAGAGACCGACAACACCCACCTGCAGACGCGCATGGCCCGACAACTCCGGAACGGAAACTACCTGGTGCCGCACCTGCTGGCATTCGCCGTGAAGGAATATTCACCGGAAGGCAAAGTCGTGCGCGTCCTGAAAACCGATCTCGAAGAACTCGGCGGCCGCAAGGCGGAGAACTGGCCGTTCACCGCCATCCGCCTCGACAACGGCAACACGCTGGTCTCCCTCACGCACGGCAACAAGGTCGCGGAGTTCAATCAACTCGGGGAGGTGGTCTGGAAGGTGACCAACGAAAACGTGGGCGGCCAGTTCAAGGACCCGTGCGGTTCACAGCGCCTCGCCAACGGCAACACCGTCGTGGGCAGCCATGCCGCGAACAAGGGAGTCTCGATGATCGAGGTAACGCCCGACCACAAGATCGTCTGGACCAGCGACCACGCTCTCGCCGCCGGCGTGCACCACTTCCAGATCCTCACCACTAACGGCAAACCGGAGCCGGGCATGCCGTTGAAGTAGGGCCCAGCCGCGCTAAAACTCCTCGAGCGCCTTCGTCGCATCGCCGAACTTCGGGAGACGCACGTTCATCTTGTCCATCATCGAGAGATAGAGCCGGCACATCTGGCGCTCGGACTTTTCTTTGTAGTCCAGCACACGCCCGCCTTGGATGCGGCCACCGGCACCGCCAAGGAGGACAACCGGGAGCTGATCGTTGTTGTGATTGCCGGTCATCATGCTGGAGCAATACATCAGCATGGTGTTGTCGAGCAGCGTGCGATTGCCTTCCTGGATGGCGTCGAGCTTGCGCGCAATGTAGGCGACCTGTTCAAGGAAGAACTGGTTCACCTTCAGCCAGTCCGCCGTGTCACTGTGCGAGAGCAGGTGGTGAATCATGTAATCCACGCCGAGGTTCGGGAAACGCAGCGAGCTGTGGTCGTTGTTCAACTTCAGCGTGGTGATGCGCGTGGTGTCCGTCTGGAAACCGAGCACGAGGATGTCGCACATCAGCTTCATGTGCTCGGCGATGTCCTGCGGAATGCCGTCGGCGGGACGGGGGTGCTGGCGCACGGCCATCTCAGCATCAAGCGTCGGTCGCCAGCCCTGCAGCTCGCCCTTCTTGCCGGCGTTCTCGATGCGCTGCTCTACGTCGCGCACGGAGTCGAGATACTCGTCGAGCTTGTGCTGATCGTTCATGCTAATGTGGCGGCGCAGATCCGTCGCGTCGGTCATCACGGCGTCGAGCACACTTTTGTCGCCCTTGCTCACCTCGTCCTTGAACAGCCGGTCGAAGGCCAGCGCGGGATAAACCTCCAGCGGCGTCGGCGTGGTCGGCGAGCTCCACGAGATGTGCGAGCTGTAGAGCATCGAGTAATTCTTGTGGACGGACGGATTCGACTTCTCGCAACCCAGCACGAGTGACGGAACTTTCGTCGAGCGCCCGTAAGTCTGCGCCATCAACTGGTCGATGCTTGTGCCCGAACGAATCTCGCCGCCCGACGCCAGCGGTGCGCCGGAGAGCAGATTGCCGGTCTGCGAACTGTGGATGTTCCCCTTCGTGGACTCGTCGTTGTAGAGACCTCGCACAAACAGCATCTTCTCGCGAAAGTCGTGAAGCGGCGCGAGAACCTTGCCGAGTTCCATCTGTTTGCCCTCGCCCTTGGCCCACCATTCCTTCGAGTGAAAGCCGTTGCCGGAAAAGAGCACCGCCAGACGCACCGGCGCTTCGCTGGCAGGCTTGACCCCGGCGGGCGGCGTGTCGCCCCAGACGGTGAGCGATTCCATCCACGGCAGCGCCATCGTGACGCCGACCCCGCGAAGAAACGTGCGACGAGAGAATTGGTGCGTGGTCATAGACGATCCTAGTCCGGTTTTTTTAAGCGGGGTTATTCTTCGGAAACCATATCTTTGCCCCGGATCTCCCGGAACTGTTTGCTGCGGACGATCGTTTCAATGGCAGAGCCGACGAAATATCCTCCCACCGTCAGTTGGTTGCGCATCTCGTCGATGAGCGGGCTGTCGTAGAGCATCACGCCGCGACCGAGGGAGTAGCCAAGCAGCTTGCGGCAAAACTGTTTCAGAAACGCATCGCGACGCTGGTTGAGCAGGTAGTCGCTCAGACCGGCGAGGCCATCGAACTCCGAGCCGTCCATGACCTTGGCGTGCGTGTCGATCGGACGACCGCCAAGGTCATTGCTGCGCAGGCGGCCGATGGCATCGAAGGCTTCGAGAGAGAAGCCGAACGCGTCGATGCGACGATGGCAGCCGTAGCACTTCGGGTCGGTGGTGTGCTTCTCCGTGAGCTGGCGCACCGACAGAGTCTCGGTGGCTTCGTCTTCGGGCAGGCGTGGAACGTCCTTGGGCGGACGCGGAAGTTTGTCGCCGAGGAGCACTTCGGCCACCCAGTTGCCGCGCAGGATGGGACTGGAGCGTGACGCGCCGGATTGTTTGGCGAGCGTTGAGGCCTGGCCGAGGATTCCGCCGCGCGAAAACCTCTTCATGCCATCGACCCGCTGCCAGTCGTTGCTGCCGTCGAACTTCACGCTCGTGATGCCGTAGTTCTTCGCGAGATCGGCGTTCAGGAAGGTATAGTCGGCGTCGAGGATGTTGAGCACCGAGCCGTCGTTCTGGAACAGGTCGGTGAAGAAACGGATCGTCTCCTCATACATCGCGCCACGCAGGCCGGCGAAGGTCGGGAAGTGGCGCTCGCTCTTTTCGCCCAGCTCATCGAAGTCGTAGATATGCAGCCACGCGCAGGCGAACTCGGTGGCGAGCCGGCGCACACGTGGGTCTTTGAGCATCCGCCGCATCTGCGCGGTGAGCACGTCGGGGTTGCGCAGCCGGCCGCTCGCGGCGACGGCGCGGAGTTCGGCATCGGGCGCGGACGACCAGAGGAAGTAGCTCAGACGCGTGGCGAGTTCCGAATCCGTGACCGGACCAGGCTTCTCGCCCGGCCCTGGTTTCTCGGCGCGATAGAGAAACGCCGGCGCCACGAGGGTCCGGGCGAGTGTGAGGCGGATGGCCTGGTCGTGCGGAATCTCCTCCGCGCGCAGCTTGCGATAGAGGCCGCGCAGTTCGTCCTTCTCCGCGTCGGTCAGCGGACGGCGATACGCGTCATCGGCGAACTTCAGCACGGCGTCGAGGTGCTTCGGCTGCGTGTCAGCGAGCAGCTTTCTGAATTCCTCGGCGCGCTGCTTGATCGGTTCGCGCATGGGCGTGAAGGCGCTCGGGTCGGCGTCCTGGGTGGCGAACTGCCAGAGCTGCTCGAAGGCATCGACGAGCTTGAGCGCATCATGGCTGGTGTAATGCAGCTCCGCCCAAAGGCGTTCGAGCTGCGCCGTCTCCTTCTCGTCGAGCAGCAAGCGGCGTAGGTGATCGTCCTCACGGTGATAGAGCGTGAGCGTCACGACCTCATCGACGGGAACAATCTTCGTGTAGCACAGCGCTGCGGGGAACAATCGACGGAACTCGTCGAGCGCGGCTTCAATGCGCTGCCGGGCTGCGCTGCCATCGGCGACGAGAATCGGCGAATCCGAAACCACCGGACGCTCACCGTCGGACCATGTGCTCTTGCCACCCTGCTCCTTCACCACTCCTGCGGTAAGGCCGAACGCCGCCGGCTTCGTGGTGAGCACCTGCATTTGCACGCTGCCTTCGCGGCCGGTCTCCTTGTGCAGCGTCGTCGTGGCGACGAACTCGCGACCTTCGGCCAGGCCGGCGGGCAGCCGAACCTCGATCACGGACGGTGCGCGCACGCACAGGGTCTTCCCATCGATGGCCGAGCCATCCGGGTGTCGGCCGAAGCGCGCGGGGTCGATACCAAAAGTTCCGGCTGCCTCCGAGATGGCTTTGTCGGCATTGGTCGCGACAGCGGCTTGGACATCACGCAACAGCAAGTCCGGTCGACCAGGGGCGACCAGGCGCGGATTCTCCCACACGGCGAAATCGTTCTCGTCGCCATCGCCGGCATCGGAGGTCGCGAGATAGAGCGTCACGTCCTGGCCCGCCTTCGGAGCGGGAAGCTTCAGCCGCACTTCACGCGCCGCGGCGAGCGGGGTCACGGGCACCTGCCAGGCCTTGGGACCGTCACGTTTGCCGATGTGGCCGACCTGGGTGAATCGCCACAGCGTCTGCTGCCATTGGGCGACGGTCTGGGCCAACAATACGGAGTCGCCGGGCTCGGCGGTGCGCCACTGCGCGCGGAGCGGGTCGAGCACGAGAGACGGCTTGGTGTCGTTCAGCGCGGACCAGAGAGTGCCGAGGTATTTGGCGTTGAGGCTGCGGTCTGCGGCGAGCTTTTGAAGCGGCCCCTCACCCCTGCCCTCTCCCCGCTCGTTCCTCACCGGGCGAGGGGGAAGAGCACGCAACTCGATCGTCGCCTCCAGATACCTGTTCAACGGAATCACGCCGCCGTCCTTGGTGTCGAACTTGATCCCCTGCAGGTTCACCGCCGAACCGCCGCCGTTGACCGAGTAGCGGCTGTAGACCCCACGGATCGCCGCCAGCCGTTCCTCGGCCCAATCCCGCTGCGAGGTGCTCGGGGAGAAGGCGATTCCGTCCGGCAACAAGACCGCGTGCGCCGCGACGTCCTTCGCCGCATCGAGATATTTCGTCACCAGCGATGGCGACATGACGAGCGAGTTGCCGACGTTCATGAAGCCTTCGCCCGAGGACGAATCGACCGGGAACTCCTTCGCCGGATCGAGCGACGGGATGCCAGTCATATCACGGATGGTGTAGGTGTATTCTGCGTTGTTCAGGCGCCGCAGCACGACCGGGCCAGGATCTCCGGCGCGAGCCTTGCCCGCCGCATCGAGGGCGGAATTGACCCAGCCTAGGAAGCGTTCCCGCTCGGCAGTCTTCATCTGGGGTTTGTCCTTGGGCGGCATTTCTCCCAGATCCATCTGCTCGATCACGCCCTGCCAGACCTTGGGATGTTTCGCGACCTCCTTGGCCGAGATGAAGCGTTCCAGATCAAGATCGCCCTTGGACTTCTCCGTCGAATGGCAGCCGAGACAATACTCCTTGAGCAGCGGCCGGATCGTCTTCTCGAAAGCGGCGCTCCCGCTGACTGCGCCGAATGCGGGAAACGAAGCCGCAGCCAGCAACGCGCCGACCAACAGCGCGAGAGGCTTGGAGCGGTGGATGAAATCAAATGGAGCGAATCGTTTCATCGGCTGGGAAGGTTGATGAGACATTGATGGATCCCCTTCGGCCATGACGAGTCCGATTCCAGGTGCATTTCGCCGAGAGGCGCATGCCCGGTGGTTCCCTAACGTCGGACAATCTCGAACTTGGCGGTGACCCGGCCGGACCAAGGCGTGGACACCGGTGGCCCACCGGTCTGGCGCCGATCCGGATTCCAAGCGCGGGCTACGATTGTGCAGTTGGAACTCAGCGTGACCGGACTGGCGTAACGGAAAGCGTTCGTCGACACGCCGCCCTGCGGCCGGCGCGGATCGGAACCATCGAGCGTGTAGTAGACGGTGGTGTTGGTCGTAACGGCGGGCGCGGCCAGCGACAGGCGGAACCCGGCTTCGACCTTCCCACCGGGACGGTTCAAAGCCGGAGGCTGGGTGAGCTGGCCATCGACGAAGTCCACCCGGTTCGACAGCCACTTCTTCATCAGGTCGATCTCGCTCTGGAAGGAGCCGCCGCGAGCTCTGAGGTCCCATCGCTTGTATTGGCGCGCCTGGGCTTCGCGCAGTTCGTCGGTGAGGCGATAGATGAGGCCATTAAGGTTGGTGGTCGAGAAATGCGTGCCGCGCATTTCTTGCCAGCGGTCCACCCAGCGCTGCCAGAAGTCCGGATCAGTGAACAACCGCGGCCACCATGCGCCGCTGAAGAACGGCCCCGTGGTCCAGTTGCGGGGATTGTCGTCTCGACCATCGGTGGAACCCAGCGCGCGGTCGAAGTCCCAATGCGGGCCGAAAGTGATCTTTCCGTTGCGCGGCTTGTAGAGGTGCGTGCTTAGGACAATCGCGTCGACGTTGCCGCTGAGGACCTCGAGCACGTGGAAATCGATCGCCGCCTCGATGTCCAGAAACGACGCGTAACCCTTCACCGGATCCTTCCAATCGGCTCCATAAAGAACACGGTCGAAGTCGCTGAAGTAGGACCGGAGATACTTGATCTGCGGTGCCCGCTGCGGGAGGACCATGACCTGTTCCTTGGGTTCGACAAAAACCATGCCCGCCCCGGCGGCGTTCAAACCCTCCTCACCCGGCCCGAGTCGGTCGAACTTGAGGAGATACCCGCCGGTGACTTCGGGCGCCTTCAAGTCGTCCGCGCCGGCCTTGTCGATCGCGACGCGGTGTCTACCGATCTTGATCTTTTCTTGAAGGACATAGACGCCGTTGTAGTGGACGTCGCGCACGGGTCCCGCGCCGCGGACCAGAAAGACCTCCACGAAACGCGTGCTCGGCGAATAGCGCCCCATGTCGCGGCTGAGTTGGTGAATGAACGGATTGTGGATCATCACCGGCTCGAAATCATTCGGCGCGTAGAGTATCCAATCCGCATCGGCCGGCAGTCCCAACGGCGAGAGCTCACGGTCCCCGTTGAACTCATCGAGAAACGTGATGGCGAATCCCTGCTGGGCCATCCCGGCCGAGGTCGAACCACGCACCCGAAAGCCAGCCCGCGTGGCCAGGGTCGGGGCATTCGTCAGCGAGGTCCGGCCGTTGACAGGTTCGTGGAGCGCCATGTGGACGAAGGAACGTTGCGACGACACGGCCACCTCCTTTCCGAAGGTTTCCATTACGAGGATCGGCAATGACGACGTGAACCCGACGACGTTGGTGGAAATCAGACGGTAGGCCTCTGTGCGCGGCGGCCCAGGCAGGAGCCCGTCCTGATAGGCCCGTGCGCGGACGATCACGCTGTTGGT
>JBBRDN010000184.1:0-9733 GCA_038203875.1 Verrucomicrobiota bacterium | reverse complement strand
GCACTTCCATTCGTGATGGCGAGGTATCTCAATTCCCAGACGGCAATTGTCCTGTCTCCTCGGCCGGCCGCTAGCCAGCGTCCGTCCGGGCTAAACGCAGTTGCCAGCACCGGTGCCTCGATTTTGCCGAGTGAAACCGGTTCGCTCTCCCCGACAATATCCCCAACCCAGACAAGCCCCGGTTGATCGGGGATCTCTTTGCCGTTTCTTTTGTCGGATGCGCGCAACTTCCCTGTTCCCCACGTGAGCCGTCGGCCGTCCGGGCTGAACGCCAGACCATTCACGATTCCGTGATGGCCTCTGACCGTGCGAATGAGTTGGCTGCTCGCAAGGTTCCAAACGCTGATCGTGCTGTCCTTCTCATCGGCTACCGCGATCAACTCCCCGTTCGCACTGATCGCGACACTTTCTGCGGCGATCAGTGAGATAGTTGACCGGATTGAGAAAAACTCCTTCGCCGAAGCCACATCCCACACACGCACGAAGTCATCCTTCAACCCGTCAACGAACAGCCGCGAGTTGTTTGCGCTGAAAGCCGCTTTGTTGATTCCATTTGTCCAAGGGCGGGCCGCCGACGTGCGGAAGCCGCCGGACACGTCCCAATCCATCAACACGCCATCGCTGCTGAGCGAAACCACTCCCGCGCCCTCTTTGGCGAACGTGACGGAAACGATGCTGCTGGTGTGGCCATTGAACGTCCGCAATTCTGAATGGCAAAGATGCTTCAGGTAGTTCCATTCCCAATTGCGAAAATCGGTTGCACACTCGTCTAGTAGTTGGTCGGCGGCACTGGCGTTGGCGGCAGATAGTTCACGCTCGGCAAGAACCAGATTCCGATCATACTGGACCGCCCGCAATTCCTTGAGCGTTCCTTCAGCCCGCCTTCTTTGTTCCACTTCTTGACCGCGCGCCCGGGCTTCGGCCTGTTGCGCGACTTCAGCTTTCACCAGCGCCTCTTGGGTCTGCCTTCGTAAGTCATGTTCCGTCCGACGCAACTGCTCGATAAACAAAAGGCCGGCGAGAGCGAGTAGGGCCGTTACGCTCACTGCGGAAAGGGCCGCTGCGGCCGGCTTGCGCCTGGCCCATTTGATCGTTCGTTCGAACGCGCGGCTCGGTCGTGCGAGAATCGGCTCGTGGCGAAGAAAGCGGCTCAGGTCATCCGCGAACTCCTGCGCCGAGGCGTAACGCCGTTTCGACTCCTTCTCCAAACACTTCAGGCAAATCGTCTCCAGGTCGCGGGGCACTTTGGGATTGAGCAGGCGCGGCGACACCGGCTCCGTTTCGCGGACCAGCTTCAACGTGTCCAGCGGCGTCTCGCCCTGAAACGGCGGACGGCCGGTGAGAAGCTCATACAGAATGGCCCCCATGGAGTAAACATCACTGCCGGCGCTCGCGCCGGCCCGTCGGCCCAACGTCTGCTCGGGTGCCATGTAACTCGGCGTGCCCAGCACCGCGCCGCTGGCGGTCAATCGGGAATCTTCCTCGATCCGTTTCGCCAGTCCGAAGTCGGTGATGTGCGGCGCACCGAACACATCCACCATCACGTTGGAGGGCTTGAGGTCGCGGTGCAGGATGCCCCGCTGAGGGGAGTAATGGATGGCCTCGGCAATCGTCTTGACGCAGGCGGCCGCGCGCTCCGCCGGCCAGGGATGTTCGCGCACGGACTCGGCCAGGCTTTTGCCTTCGATCAAATCCATCGAGAAATAGTGCTGGCCGTCGTGCTCGCCGACTTCGTGGATGGCGACAATGTGCGGGTGCCGTAAACTGCCGGCGGCCTGGGCTTCCGTGCGGAAGCGATGGATGTCCGCTTCGCTCGCCAACACTCCTGCGCGGATCATCTTCACAACCACCATCCGGTTGAGCGTGACTTGGCGGGCCTTGTAAACCACGCCCATGCCGCCCTGGGCAATCACCTCCAGCAATTCGTAGTCGCCGAAGTAACGGAGCCGCTGGAGTGCGGAGCGCGAAGTCCGGACTTCGGAGTCATCGCCAATGGACGATTGCACCGCGGGATCGGCGTTGCCGCCATCGGCCAGCGCCAGACCGATGAGCAGGAGGCACGACGGGCATTGGCCGGGCGGCGCGTTCGTCGCCAACTCCGTCCCGCAGTTCGGGCAAGTGCGTCCCTCGCTCATGGTTCAAGTGGAGCCGTCCACAAGTAGAGCTTGTGTTGCTCTCCGTCTTCCTTTGATTGGACCGTAAGGGTCTTGGCCGGTTTGAGGTCCGGGATTTCAAATTGATGGGAGACAATCCGCGCCCCGGGCTTGAGCTTTTTGAATTGCGGGAGCAGCCGCTGGAGCAGAGGAGGTGGCAGGTAGAGCGCAATCACGTCCGCGCCGCCCAACTCGACCGTGAAAATGTCTTCGTGTTCGATGCGGACAAGTTGTTGCAGGCCGGTTTTCTGGACGGTGTCCCTCGAGGCCGCGACCAGCTTCGCGTCGATCTCGTAACCGACCGCCTGGCAGCCGAATTTTTTCGCGGCGGCGATGACAATGCGCCCATCACCGCTTCCCAGGTCATAGACGGCATCCGTTTTTTTGACCTGGGCCAGCTCCAGCATTTTTTCCACGATGTCGTCCGGCGTTGGAACGTAAATCGCGTCCGGGGCCCGATCTTTGCCGGTGCGCGGGCGGGCGGTCCCGGTGTCGTCCTCCGCGCGCGTCCGCGCAGTCGTCAACGATACGACCGTGGTCTTCGGTTGGCTTCGCGGCTTGGTGAGCGCGTCGGCGGAAACGTCGTAGCAAAGCAGTCGGCCGTTGTCCCTCAAGTAGAGCCGTCCACCGGCGACGACCGGCGCAGTCACGCCCGAAGCCTCCTCGCGATCCGGAATGAGGAAGGAACCTGTTTCGAGGTAGGCCCTGGGCGTCGCTTCCGCGAGCGTCATCGTGCCGGTGGAACGGCGAACAAAAAGGTGTCCATCCGCAAAGGTCAGCGCCGCCCGGCCCCGCCCGGCCTGGACGATAGAATCCCAAGCCAGTTTGCCCGTCATCATCTCGATGCACACCGGAACATCCGTGCCCTGGATCGAATACACATGCCCGCCTTCGAGGGCCGTGCTGTCTTGAAACGGATTAAAGTTGAACGCTTGATGATACCGCTCCTGCGCGACAATCCCGTTGCCTTCCCGGACCAGCTTGAGCAGGGACATCCCTCCGCCGTAACCGTTGGCGGAAAAGACAAAATCACCGCTCACGATCGGAGTGTAGGAACTGGCCGTCCTCGTTGCCGGGCGTTCGTAACGCCACAGCACGCGTCCATCTTGGGCCGCGATTCCGACCAGGCTCTTGGAGAGAAACACCACATACTGCCGAATCCCGCCCGCCTCGGACACGACTGTAGCCGCATAGCCTGCCGAATCGCCGCCGGGGACGAGCGTGCTCCAGATGGTGGCGCCGGTTCCCTTGTCGAGCGCGATGACCGTGGTGTCGCTTCCGACGGGCGAACAAATGAGTTTTTCGTCGTCCACCAAAGGATAATCAGAGAACCCCCAGACGCGGCCCTTGCTGGAAAAATCGATGGGATAACTCTTCTGCCAAATTTGTTCTCCGGTGGAGGCTCGCAGACAAAGGAGCGTTCCGCTAGCGGTCATGGTGTAAAGCCGGTCGCCATCCAAGGTCGGCGTCCGTTGAGTCATCCAGCGCATCAGGGCGTTTTCATTGACGGCGGGTCCAACGCGCGCCGTCCAGCGGTTGTCTCCGGTCTTCGCGTCGAGGGCAAAAACGAACTCATTGCTCCCGCGATAGCCAAGGGTGTGAACCCGGCCTGACGCGACGGACACGGACGCGATCCCGGTGCCAAGACCGGTGGCGTTCCACAACAACGGCGGACCGTTCGTCGGCCACGATTTCAGCAAACCCGTCTCGCTGGACCGATTGGAACGGTCGGTTCCGCGCCATTGCGGCCACGAGCCGGATTTCTCCTCGATCGCATAGAGCGTATCTCCGCCGGCGGCGTAGAGAACGCCGTTGGCAAAGATCGGGGCGGAAGTAATCCAACCGTCGAACATCGACTCGGCGAGCAATTGTTTCGCTTTGGATAACGCCAAGACGCTATACTTGCCGTCTTCATCGCCGACATAGACCTTGCCATCGGCGATCAGCGGCGAGCTGATGACATGCGCTCGCATGTCATGCTTCCAATTTGTGCGCCCCGTATCCGCATCCAGGCAATGCACGAATCCCGCGTGATCGGGCGCGATCACCAAGCCATCATGAATCGCCACCGTTGACATCATCCGGTGGATTTTGTCGAAGTGCCAGACGGCCCCGGCATTCGGGTTGGGCTTGCCCTTGCCCGGCCCGTCGTCCAACTCCAGGCTGATGTCGCCTTTCTTCGTCGGGTCGAGGCAAACGAGGCGTCCGGGCAGTTCGCCGAACTCGAGATAATTCCCAAGAGCAATGTAAACGCGGTCCCGATATAAGACGGGCGGAGTGGAAAAGAATCCCCGGGTCATCAGCCATTTGCCATCCTTGCGATTGATGTCGAATTTCCAGATCAGTTCGCCGGTCAGCGCATCAAACGAGCGAAGCCAACCGTCTCCCTGCGGCGCGACCACCTGGGCGCGGCCTCCAATCTCGATGACCAGCGGGCTTCCCCATTCACCAAATAGAATCTTCGCCCCGGACGAATTGTCCTCCCAGACCACCTTGCCCGTATTTTTGTCGAGGCAAAGCAGAGCCGGAGCTGATGGAGATGGCACATTGGACCCTTCCCGATCTGTCCCGTTGCCAGTGATGACATAAATCAAATCCCGATACGACGCGGCGATGGAGCAGATCCCTCCGCCGCCCATGACGGCCTGGCGTGGAAAAACGCCTAATTCATCCATCATGTCCAGCTTCCAAAGCTCCGTCGGCTTTCCTTCGCCACGCTGCAGGGGGCCAACATCCAGGCAAACTACTTCAGCGCGCGTGTTGACGAACCAAAGCCGGTCTCCTTCGATCAGTGGCGAGCAGGAGACTCCGGTGTGAGCTTGGTTGTAAGTTGGTCCCAGGCGCGCTGGAGCAAGGTATTGATATAGAAATTCGCCGTCCGTCTCGCGAAAGCATATCAGGACTCCGGCCAGGGCAGTGTGGTTTGTGTCACGGGGAGATTCGTTGTTCGTTCCGATCCAAACCAATCCGCTCGCCACCACCGGACTGCCAAAGTTGTAGCTGCCCAACCGCGCCTTCCATTTGATGTTCCTGCCGGTTTTGATGTCCCACTCCAAGGGCGGATTCTTCTCCGGGCTGACCGCATTGCGCGTCTTGTCGCGCCCGAACATGGGCCAGTCAGCGGCTTGAGTGGCACAACATAGAGTGACGAGGGTTGCCGCCATGACCGACATGCGCCGAAGGGCACCGGGCGGATAGTGTTTCGTGGTGATCATGGGAGGGAGGGGCACGGCTCCGCCGCGATGGCCAGCGCCAGACCGATGAGCAGGAGGCACGACGGGCATTGGCCGGGCGGCGCGTTCGTCGCCAACTCCGTCCCGCAGTTCGGGCAAGTGCGTCTCTTGCTCATGGTTCAAGTTTCAGTCAAACCGTCGCTGCATACAAAAGCAGGCGAAGGGGAAAGTAACAAAGAAACTGGCGCGGCTTTACGCCGTGGTGGCCGCGAACAAGGAGCGGATCTCTTCGTCGATTTCCTCCGGGCCCGTCACGGTGTGCGCGATCTTCGCCCGCAACAGTTCACCAAAGCGCCGCCGCAGCCGGAGCACGGACATTTTCAGCGCGGCTTCCGTCAAGTCCAGCCGCGCGGCCATTTCGACGTATGGCAGAGTGCCTTTGTCGCCGGACAGGTAGCCTTGCAACGCGTCGAAGAGTCCAGACTTGCCGGCCCCGGCATATTCCTTCTTCAACTGGCCGAGCACCGATTCCAGCAAGGTCAGCGCCCAGGTTCTCTCGAAGGCTTTGTCAGGCGTGTCGTCATGTGATGGTTCAAGACGGAAGCGGCTCTCGCCGATCTCCTCGTCCGCGGAAATGAAAGTGAACTTCGCTCCGCGCTTGAGTGCCTGCGTCTTGTCCCACTCGTTCGCGAGAAAGTTTTTCAGTGAGGCGAGAAGAAAGGATCGAAACCTGCCGTGGTCCGGAGCGGGTTTCTGCAAACGGTCCTTGTCGAGCAAATGAACGAGGAAAGCCTGGGTCAAATCCTGCGCATCGTGCAGGCTTTTGCCGTGCCTGCGGAGCCAGGCGTAGAGCGGATACCAATACGCCGCGCAGAGATTTTCCAGGGCTTCGGTTGCGCCCGGCGCGGTGAGCTGTCCCGCCGCCAGCACGACGCTCCAGTGTGTGGTGTTGAAATGTCGCGCCGGTTCCAGCGCCATCGACCCGGAGTTCTGGGGGATTGCAGCCACGATTGCCTCTGCTGTGTTTCTTCCCGTATCAGTGGAGATGAACATCCTCCAACTCTCAATTTTGGTCCGACACCACTTCCGTTGACGAGGGGAATATTGCGTCGTGATGACCCGAGCGTCGGATGTCTTCTACGAAACTAGACGCAATCGAATAGGCATGGAACGATTTTGAACCGGCACCCCGCTTCGACGATGGAAAAAAACGCCGTTCAACAGGAAGGTAAATATGCCAAGAGCAGCGACTTGGATGCGAAGGCAGGAATCGTGACGTGATCCCGCCAAACTGAGCCAAGTGCCGGACAGAGAGGGCTTTTTGAACGAGCGTGTGGCTGGGGTGCGATTAGCTTTTTGGCCTGAACCGTTATCGACCCTGGCTGGGCCACTGACAACTGGCGCAATGCACTCACACGGCCCGAAAAAGCGCGGTCATTTCTAATTGAAGCGAGCTTACCGTTTCGGGCCGGTAAGGAGGGTTGGCTTGGCTCTTTTCAGCATCCTGAATCTCTCACGCAGACCGGCTCAATTTCGAAAGACAGCTCAAATCGGAGCGTTGGCCTCTTTCACCTTGTTCGCCTTGTCCTTCATAATAGTGTTCAACGGTATGACAGCGCTTGTGACAGCCGAGGGTCAGCTCACCCTTCCCCGCGAAGTGTGCGAACGCCTTGGCTTGGTCGTTGGCCAAAGCCTGGAGGTTGAAACGGAGGGAGGCCTGCTTCTCGCGTGGAAGAAATCCGACACCGATCCGTTCGACAAATGGCGCGGTGCAGGACGGGTGCCCGTTGGACAGTCGGCCGACGAATTCCTCCGACTGACGCGCGATGGTGACAGCCATTGACACGTCGGTGCTGCTCGACGTTCTGCTGAACGACGCGCAGCACGCCGCGGCTTCCATCGCGGCGCTGCGCCGGGCGGCGGCGGAGGGTTCCCTCGTCATCTCGGAAACGGCCCTGGCCGAGATCGTTCCCGCGCTCAAGCCTTGGGAGATTCCTCAGTTCCTCGCCGACTGGAAGCTCACCTTCCTGCCTTCCACCCAGGCTGTCGCCGTCCTCGCTGGCGGGATGTTCCGATCCTATCTGGAAAACGGCGGCAAGCGCGGGCGGGTCGTGCCGGATTTTCTCATCGCCGCACACGCACAACAGCTCTGCGACCGGCTGCTCGCCCGCGATCGGGGTTACTACCGAAGCTACTTCACGCATCTCACGCTCTGGGATCCCGCGGCCGCCTGACCTGGCGGATCGTTGACCGGTCTGCAACGGCAAGTGATGGAACGCCGACGCGGGCCCGATGCGTCGCGAATAGAGGATGAACCGGTCCACCTAGTCCGAGCCCGCATGCCGGCGTGGAAAAGAGAGACTTGATCGGAGAGATCAGCCATCTCGTCTCGGGCTAGGCGCGGGTCGTCCTTCGGATCGTCGTAGAACACCGAGATCATGATACACAAGGCATGGGGGATTCCACGTTGTAAACGGCGGACGAAAAGTGAGGCCATAGAACTAAAAACCCTGCAACAGAGGGGCGTAGGAGAGGGCATCCCTGGCAGAGAAACAGAACTTCCGCGCCGGGGCGGAAGATGGTTTTAGAGAAAAATTGCAACAGAACCCGACACCAAGACCAAAGAGGCGCATGGACAGCTCCTGAAGAAAAAGCGATTGAAGGAAATAGATCGAATTCCAATTCGATCGATCAATGAATTCGGCCGAAGGTTCAACTGATTTGAACACAATCACCTGAACTGCGAGGCAGGAGCGCGCCAAAATGGCTCCAGAGGTAGGACTCGAACCTACAACCACACGGTTAACAGCCGCGTGCTCTACCATTGAGCTACTCTGGAACGCGACCGGGCGCGCAAAGTAGCGAGGTGCCGCCTGATGCGTCAACAGGGGATTTGGAACCCGCGCGGTTCCAGTTTCGGCCTGCCTGAAATCCGGCTTTGGGGAGCCGGCGGGTTGGCCTTGGATTCTGTGAGCACTCGATTTCCGTCATTGGCTTGGCGCTTGGATTCGGGTTTGCATCGGGGATGACTTCCCGTGATCTGTCCCGCCGCGACCTTCTGCGCGGTTCCGTGGCGCTTGCTGCTTTCACTCTTGCGTCCCGTCCGTTGCGTGCGTTCGGGTTGGAACCAGCCCCGTCGGAGCAGTTGGTGCCTTTCCTCGACGTCCAGCCTATAGGAAAAATGCTCTATTGGCAGAACCTGAAGTCTTGGATTACGGACACCAAGGACCTCTACGAGGTCAGCCATTATGGTCGGCCGAAATCGGTGTCATCTGAGGGGCGAGTGGACATCACGGGGTTCGTGAAAACGCCGCGGGTGGTGACGCTGGCAGACCTCAAGAAGCGTCGGCAAAAATCGGTCTACGCGACGTTGGAATGTGGCGGCAACGGTTCGAGCCCGGGATTCATGGGGGCGATCGGCAACGTGAAGTGGACGGGCGTTCCGCTCGGGTCTTTGCTGAGAGACTGCGGGTTGGGAAAACGTTCCCAGGAGGTCGTGTTCTACGGCGCGGACGAGAAGATTGAGAAGATCCGTGAGAAGGACTACCCGCAGCACTTCGCGCGCAGCCTCTCGATCGACCATGCGCTGCAGGACGAGGTTCTCCTGGCTTGGGAGATGAATGGCGAGCCTTTGGACGAGAAGCACGGTGCGCCGTTACGTCTCGTGGTCCCGGGATGGTTCGGGATTTCGTGGGTAAAGTGGCTGAACCGGATCGACGTGCTTGACCGCCGATTCATGGGCAAGTGGATGGCGCGCGAGTATGTCACGATCCGCGGCGAGCAGCGCGACGGGGAGGACACGAACTGGCGCGAGACCTCGGTGTGCAACATCAACGTGAAGTCCATCTGCGCCCGCGTTGTTCGGCTCGGCAATGGCGTGCATCGGATCACTGGAGCGGCCTGGAGTGATGGAACGCCCTTGACCAAGGTGGAGGTGCGCATCGACGACGGGCCATGGCGGTTGGCGACGATGGCGAAGAAACCAGTTCGTGGATCAGATGGGAAATTCACCTGGAGCCTTTGGAACTTTGATTGGACGGGTGCCGTGTCCGGTGAGCACACCGTCGTGTCACGCGCGACCGACGACGATGGTCGTGTCCAGCCGCCGCCGGAAGATCCCTCGATCAAGAACAAGCGCACCTACTGGGAAGCCAACCAACAACTTGTCCGCCGTATCCGCATCGCCTAATACCACTCGCCGACCATGAAACACCTCATCCATTGCTCCCTCCTGCTTTTGATAGTCTGTTCGTCGCTTCAGGCGGCGGACTCCATCGGAAAGGTCACCCGCACGGAAGACGTCATCTACGGCCGCAAGTTCGGCGTCGCGCTGACGTTTGACGTGTTCGAGCCGGCCAAGAAGAACGGCGCGGCGGTGCTGTTCATGGTCAGCGGCGGGTTCTTCTC
>JBBRDN010000183.1:0-9768 GCA_038203875.1 Verrucomicrobiota bacterium | reverse complement strand
CGGCGAGTATGACCTCGAAGGATTGTTCGTCCGGCTCGGGCACGCGATTGATTCCATCGGCGCCAAGCGCGTGGTGCTCGATACGCTGGAAGTGCTTTTCTCCAGTCTGCCCAACGAGGCCGTCCTGCGCAGCGAGTTGCGCCGGCTCTTCCGCTGGCTCAAGGACAAGGGCGTCACCGCCGTCATCACCGCCGAGCGCGGGCGCGAATCACTGACGCGCCACGGGCTGGAGGAATATGTTTCGGACTGCGTCATCCTCCTCGATCACCGCGTCAACGACCAGATTGCGACGCGGCATCTGCGCGTGGTGAAGTATCGCGGCGCGTTGCACGGCACGAACGAGTTTCCGTTTCTCATCGGCGGGGACGGCGTCAGCGTGCTGCCCATCACCTCGCTGGGGCTGAACCACAAGGTCTCCAACGAGCGGATTGGCACTGGCGTTCCCCGGCTCGACGCGATGCTGGGCGGGAAGGGATTCTTCCGTGGCAGCAGCATTCTCCTCACGGGCACGCCGGGCACCGGCAAGACCATCGTCTCTTCCAATTTTGCCCATGCCGCCGGCCGGCGCGGGGAGCGCACCCTCTTCTTCTCGTTCGAGGAATCGCCCAACCAGATCATCCGCAACATGCACTCCATCGGGTTGAATCTGGAGCCGCTGGTCAAGCGCGGCCTGCTGCGGTTTCACTCGGCGCGGCCCTCGCTCTACGGCTTGGAAATGCACCTGGCCACGATGTTCAAGGAGATCGTCGCGTTTCAACCCCACGTCGTCATCATTGATCCCATCACCAGCCTGATGGACTCGGGCACCGAATCCGAAAGCAGGGGGATGGTGACGCGGCTGATCGATTACCTGAAGGCCGGACAGGTGACCTCGCTCTTCACCAGTCTGACCCAGGGCGGCCATGCGCTGCAACAAACCGAAGCCTCCATGTCCTCGCTCATGGATGCTTGGATCTTGTTGCAGGATTTCGAGGGCAACGGCGAACGCAACCGCTTGTTTTATGTGCTCAAAGCGCGCGGCATGAAGCACTCCAACCAGATCCGCGAGTTCCTGATTTCGGACCATGGCATTGACGTCGTGGACGCCTACATCGGGGCCAGCGGCGTGTTGACCGGCTCCGCCCGCGTGGCGCAAGAAGACCTCCGAAAAGCCGCCGTGCTGGCCAACCAGCAGGAAGCGGCCCGGCTCAAGCGCGAAGTGGAGCGCAAACGCACGGCCATCGAACGGCAGATCACCTCGCTGCGCTCCGATTACGAAGCCGAAGCCGAGGAACTGCGGCGCATCGCCGAGCAGGTCGGCACCAGCACGCTCATGCTCACCACCGAGCGGGCTGCCTCGGGCCGCTTGCGTCAGGCGGATGCCAATGTGGCGGCCGGAACGCGGGTCCGATCCATCCGAAATGGGAGGGGCCATTGATGAAAACTAAAACTGACAAGCGCCGCACCGCACAGCTCTGGCAACTGCGCCTTTACGTGATGGACACGACGCACAAATCGGTGACGGCGTTCGCGAACCTGAAAAAATTTTGCGAAACCCATCTCAAAGGACGCTATCGTATCAAGGTGATTGATTTGTTGAAGCAGCCGCACCTGGCCAAAGGTGATCAGATACTCGCGATCCCCACGGTGGTGCGCCGGTTGCCGAAGCCCGTGCGCACCCTCATCGGCAATCTTTCCGACACCGAGCGCGTGCTGGTCGGGCTGGATTTGCGCGCCGCTGTTTGACCAAGACGTTTGCCTGTGAAAACAAAAACCAACAAACGACCCGCCAAGGTAGGGCGCGTCGCTCCGCGCGCGCCGCGGCTGGTTGCAAGCGCAGACGGCGCGCACGGAGTGACGCGCCCGACCACGAAGTCACGGGCCGCCCGGCCCAAGTTCAAGTTCATCCTGCGACTGTTCGTGGCCGGAGCCACCGCCCGCTCGCGCCAGGCCGTCCTGCGCGTCCAGCAGTTGTGCGAAACGGAATTGAACGACGGCTGCGATCTGGAAGTGATCGACATCTACCAGCAACCGCACTTGGCGCGCGCGAACCAGATCGTGGCGACCCCGACGCTCGTCGTGGAATTTCCCAAGCCGTTGCGCCGGTTCATCGGCAACCTGGCAAACATCAACGGGCTGTTTGTCGAATTGGATTTGGTCGCCAAAGCTAAAATCGCACTGTGAAAATTCCGCGCCATCAAAGTTCCGTCCACAGTCGCATGGTCGAAGCCGAGGAGACGCTCCGCGCCATCCGCAATGGCGAAGTGGATACGATGGTCGGGACTGGTAAAAATAACCGGCAGGTGTTCACGCTGGCCGGCGCCGGTGACGCCTACCGTTTCCTCATCGAGTCCATGAACGAAGGCGCGCTGACGCTGACGACGGACAAGATGATCCTCTACGCCAACCGTTGCTTCGCCCAAATGGTCCAGCTTCCGCTCGAGCGGGTGATCGGCAGCTCCTTCAAGGAATTTCTCGCGGTCGAAGACCGCCAGCCGTTGCGGGCGTTGTTGAAACGCGCCGGCAAAAACGGATCCAAAGTGCAACTGATGTTGCATACGGCCGATGGTTCCCAAATCCCGGTGCTCATCTCGGTCCGCCCCCTGGCCAGGAAGGATTCCCAAATCGTGACCGTCGGCATGGTGGTGACGGACATGACCGAGGCGCGGCGCACCGAGGAATTGTTGCGCCGCTTTTCCCAGCGGCTCGTGGAGGTGCAGGAAGCCGAGCGCGAGCGCGTGGCCTTCGAGTTGCACGGCAGCATTACCCAGTTGCTCTGCGCCATTCTCGTCCGCAGCCAGACGCTGGCGGACAAACTTGCGCCGAATGCTCGCGCCGCGCGCAACGAAGCGAAGAAACTCCGGGACATGATCAGCCAAGCGGCCACGGCAGTGGAGAACATCTCGCGCAACCTGCGGCCCAGCGTGCTGGACCATCTCGGACTGGCCGCCGTGCTGCACAGTGACAGCACGGAATTCTCGGCCCGCACGGGCGTGCCGCTCACATTGAACTGCGGGCAGTTGACCGCGCGCCTGCCGGCCGCAGCCGAAATGGCCTTCTACCGCATTCTGCAGGAAGCCCTGAAGAACGTGGAACACCACGCCCGCGCCCGCCGGGCCACGGTGCATCTGACCCAACGGGGAGCCTTTGTGGAACTGGAGATCAACGACGATGGAGTGGGCTTCGACCACGACCGTCCTGACGCGAAAGGAAAAGCAAAACGCGGCTTCGGCCTGCTCAGCATGCGCGAGCGGGCCACGGGGGTGGGCGGCACGTTGATCGTCAGATCCGCACCGGGGAAAGGCACGACCGTCAAGGTCCAGGTGCCGCTCGGAGAGCCTCGCGGACGGGAGCATGGGCGGAGTCAGATGAACCCAAAACGTAAACCATTATGAACAGGATCACCGTGTTGCTGGCGGACGACCACACCATCGTGCGCGAAGGCTTCCGCCAGATGCTCGGCATGGAGGCCAACATCGAAATCATCGGCGAGGCCAAGGACGGGCGTGAAGCCGTGGCCCTGGCACTGAAGCTTCGTCCTGATGTCATCCTGATGGACCTCGCCATGCCGCATTTGAACGGCATCGAAGCCACGCGCCAGGTGATCAAGGCCTTTCCCACTGCCAGGATCCTGATCCTCTCGGCCCACAGCGACGACGCCTACGTGGCGGAGGCGATCAAGGTGGGCGCCAAGGGATTCGTCCTCAAACAGACTTCCTCCCAGGACGTCTGCCGCGCCATCGGGCAGATCCACGCGGGGCAAACTTTTTTCAGCCCGTCGGTGGCCAAGCGCCTGGCACTGCTCAATCCGACGAGGCGAACCCGCGAAGGCGCCATGGTCGCCAAGGCGCGCGAGCTGAGCTCGCGCGAGACGGAGGTGCTCCAGCTCATCGCCGAGGGATCGACCAACAAGCACATCGCATCGGAGCTTTCGATCAGCGCGAAGACGGTCGAGAAGCACCGGGCGAGCTTGATGGCGAAGCTCGCCATCCACGACACGGCCGGCCTGACCCGTTACGCGATCAGCACCGGCGTGATCGAGAACCGCGTCCAGAACACGACGTCCTAGGAGCGCGGCCTTGTAGGCCGCGCACCGCAAAAGGGGTGGGCGGATCACGCGGTGGCTGTCTTGGACGAGGTGACTGGGATCGGGTGGCGCGGGCCTCCGGCCTGCTGTTCCGGGCGTCGCGCGCGGAACGGCTTGTGGCGTTCATCCGCGCCGTGGATTCCGGAAAAACCATCGCTCCCGGTTGTATGCCTTCGATGTTCAGCAAAACGCGGCACGCTGGAAGTCGTCCCTGCCTTCAACCGCATCATTCCGGCCAAGAGCTTGTCGCCCTTCATCCAGACAGCCACGGGGCCGGCATGGGGAAATCACCCCAGTTACAGGGAGAGGGCGAATCGACGAGGATCGCTCCGGCTTCGGGTCGGGGCCGGAACCTAACCCATCCTGTTGATAGGTCTGGACTGCATTCCAGAACCCCTACCCGGAGCCTCTTCCAATCTCTCCGTCCTGACACAGGGGGCTTGAACTCCTGTTGCAATCCTTCTCCCGATCAACGAACTGCCGCCGCCGGCGGTGACGCGGTCCAAGTTTTTCAGCGCCGAACGACGTTCGAAAAAACGGGGGAAACACCCCATGGCTCAACGGCCGCGCGAGGGCGCAGAGTCTCAACATGACTCTTGGAACAATCCTCATCGTGCTACTCGTTTTGATGTTGCTCGGCGCCTTGCCGACTTGGCCGCACAGCAAGAGCTGGGGCTACTACCCCAGCGGCGGACTCGGGCTGCTCCTGCTCGTGCTGGTGATCCTCCTTTTGACCGGCCGCCTTTGAATCCCATGAACAACGAATCGAACACAGGAAGCCGCCTCGCTGGACCATGTCGGGCCCGCTCGGCCAGATTGCCCCTTGGATGGCGGCCGTCTTCCGGACTGGCCTGCGGAAACTGGGGCCATGGCCCGACGGCCCCGCCCAAGGAGTCCCCTGACGCACATGGGGACAACACCCCATATCAGGCGGCGCACCCGGCCCTAGGGTATGCTGCCATGGTCAAAGCCTCCGAAGCCTACAAGAAAGGCCACACATGTCCCTGATCTCCGTCGTCGTCACCCTGATCGTCGTCGGCGTGCTGCTCTGGCTCGTCAACACCTACATCCCGATGGACTCGAAGATCAAACAGATCCTCAACGTCGTCGTCGTGATCTGCGTGGTGGTGTGGCTGCTCTACGCATTCGGGGTCATCAACCGGGCCGGGGACATCCGCGTTCCACAGGTCCGCTGATCCGCCAACCCCGCCGCCGACATGATCCCCAACCACCCCGATTTCATCGAAGCGATCCACGAGAGGAAAAAGGTCAACGTCCGTTTCTATTCCGCTCCGGACGCCGACGTGGTGGACCGGATCTGCGCCCCGCTCGACTACGGTCCGGGCGCCGAGAATTCCGAAGGGACGAACCGCTACTGGCTGTGGGATTTCGCGTCGGTGTCCGGGTCCAAGATCCTTGGCCTCGCTCCGCAGCAGATCCTGGACATGCACATGCTTGGCGAGATGTTCGAACCGAACCAACTGCACCCACCCCTCCCGCCCCGCTGGTCCGTTCCCCGGACCTGGGGCCTCGGTCCAGCCCCGGCGGAAAACCGGATCGCCACGACCCCGTAGAGCAACTCCTGAAGATATGAGCACGATCGCCATCGAGAGCCAGCCCGCCCTTATTGGATCTTCTCACTCGGCCAGGCGGGCGGCCGACTTTCCATTCCGCATCCTCTTGGTGGACGACGAGCCCGCAATCTGCGCGCTAAACGCGAACGCGCTGACCAAAAGCGGCTACCGGGTCGACGCCGTGGAAGACGGATCCGCCGCCTGGCAGATCCTCCAACTCCAGAGCTACGACCTGATGATCACCGACAACAACATGCCCAACTTGTCGGGGCTCGGCCTGATCAAGAACCTGCGTGGCGCCAGCATGGCGCTCCCAGTCATCATGGCCACAGGCCTGGCTCCGCATGACGAGTTCGGCCGGGATCCGGGCCTAAAACCGGATTCCATCTTGAACAAGCCCTACACCGTCCAAGAATTGCTGGAGACGGTGGCGGTTGTCCTTCAAGCATCCGCCTGGAGCCGCGCTCCAGTTTCCCAGCCCCTGGTTCAACCTGAGCAATAGGACCCGCCCGGCAACGGCGACAGAGGTATTGGAAACCTTCCGGTTAAATCCGGGGTGCCTTCAAACCAAGAAGGCCAGTTGAAGCCCGTCCGCACTCGCAGCCAAGTCATGGACGAGGCGACGATTCCCATCGAGCACCCAAAGACCGTTCGCCCTCGCACGCCTAGGTGGTGTTCATCCGCGGTAGGCACGAAGTAACACCAACTGCCCGGGCGGGCACGGCCCGGACTTCGATTCCATGTTTGGAGAGACGGGTTACTCCTTCTTCGGCGTCCCGTCGGTCGTCGACGCCTCCTCGGCGAGAGAATCCAACTCGTCGAACTCGATGAGCAGTTTCACCGCCTCTGTGGCCTCCAACGGGAGCATCTTGCCTTCCTTCCCGTTGAACTGCATCCCCGGGGCGATCAGGGTCACGCCCGTCTCACCGATCACCTTGAGCGGAGCGACCGAGCCCTTCTCCGCCACGAGGGTTCCATCCGCGGTGACGATATACCGGCCCCGGCCGCCGCCTTCCACCACGGACCGGCCCGCCGCGTTCCGGATTTCGAACGTGCTCCCGGAAACCAGCGAGCGCACGGCGATGAAGATCCGGCCCTTCTCGATGGCAAGCAGCGTGTCCATCACGGACTGGTCACCCCGCATGCGGCGCTCCATCTTCTCGAGTCTGATTTCCGTGCCGGGCTGGAGGCGAACGGTGGTGCCCACACGGCGGAAGAAGAGGTCGACGCGGGAATCCTCCTCCGTCCGGACAACCATCCCCTGCGTGAAAACCAGCGGAGTCTTTGCCTTCGAAGAGTCATTCGCCCGCCCCGAAGCCGGTCTCATCTCAAACACGTCATTGGATTCCATGCGGACAAAATTGGTGCCGTCCACGGAATAGCTGCACTTCCCCTGCAAGGACATCAGGATGGCATTGGGGATGGCGGTATCTTCGGAGATCTGCACGACCACGCCCGACACGGACGTGCGTTTGATATCCTCGATCTGGACGGCCGCACCCGCCGCGAGCGGCATCGCAACAAGCCCGGCTGCGGCCAGTGAAAGGGTCAACAGGCTTCCCATTGATCTTCGTGTTCCAGTTTTCATGTCCTAAAGAGTCCTCCCTTTAACCCGCGGCTTTCCATGGGGTGAAACCCTACTGCGGAATGGTTGGACCAGAGCGCGGCTGTGATTGGAACCCGGCCGCACTGATCAAGCGATTGCACGGGGCCCTGCGTGCAATGGAGCGCAGAGCTCCGCTAGGAAGGGATGGAACTGATTTGGCCGAGAGCCGGCCGGGCGGCGGTCTTCTCTGTCAGACGTGGCGATGTTAACGCGAGCGGCGACGCAGTCCGGCATATCCGGCCAGAAGTCCTCCGCACAGGATCAACGACACGGTCGCCGGCTCCGGGACTGGAATGACAGACGAGCTGACCATGACGTTGTCGAAGAGCCAGGTGCCGGACGGATCGTAGGCGGCTCCGCTCAGGCTGTTGGGCCCGGCCCGGTGGTAGGCCGAGAAGGCGCCGTATTGGTTGACCGGCACTCCGGGATTGAAGGCGACGGGGGAGAACACCGACACGATGCGGAACGCGAAGGCGGCATTGTTGTCCACGCCCGGCACATCCTTCAGGTCGTAGAAGTTCACCGTGAACGTGTCCTGAGGCGACAGGCCGCCCGCATTGTCCGAGTAGGTGACCCACGTGGGGGTGACGGCGTTCCGGTTGAGGGTGTATTGCAGTTCCGACCAACGGGACGCCCTTGCGGAGGCGGCCTGATCATACGAGATGGTGATGAGGTCGTAGCCCAGTGTGCTGACGTTGAACTGGACACCGGCCGTTTCGTAGCCCGTTCCCTGGGCCGGATAGTTGGCCGTGTTCCATCCGCGGCCACTCGAATGACCGTCGGCGAAAGTAGCCGTCGTCCCGCCAATAAGGAGGGCGCTTCCCGAGCCGGTGGACGGCGTCGTGACGTTTCCTTCAAAGGTCCAAGCGGTGATCGTCTGGGCTGCGGAGACGGACCATATCGTGCCCAAGGTGAGCAGACAGAATGCGGCGGTTGTTTTCATGAGGTTGGAGGCATGTTCGGACGGTTTTTTGTTCGGGGGTGATCGGCGGCCTGGTCGGGTGGACGCCGCCTTCAGAGCGGGAAGCATTGGGGCGTTAAATCGAGACAATGGGTCAGGAAATGGCGCTCTTGCGATGGGGTCTTTTACCCATGTGCGATGGGTGCCGTTTTGCGGGTAAAGGCCCCCTCGCCTTGGAGAACGAGTTGATCACGGCGTCCTGCCGGGCGAATTCGGATTCGCCGGTCAGTTCCCGTCTGGCCTGGATGTAGTCGGAATGGGTCACGTGCAGGGCATCACGCCCTGCGCCCAAGGCCAGCTCACGGGCACGGGCATGCACCATCCCGCGCGTCACGGCGCCGGAGGCCAGATGGCCATTCGATTCCGAGATTGTTTCCATATCAGGACTTCTGTGTGGCGGCCACGGGCACGAGGGACGGGGCCAGACGCGTTTCTCCACGGCGGAGAACCAGCATGCCGAGAATGGCAAAGCAGCCCGCAGACAATGCCGTCGAGGCCTCCGGCACGGGCGGCACGAGTGAAGGCTCGTCCACGGTGTAATAGACCGATACCAGACCCTGCCCGATTGCCGTGGATCCCCCGCTGATGTCGCTGCCGGCCTTGCTGAAGGCGAAGGTCTCGGAGGTGCTGAACTGGAACGGCAGCGACGCAGGCGCCCCTCTTCCGGCGTCGTAGAACGCGAGGCTGGCAGGAGCGGTCAGGTTCACGAATACAAGAGGCGCAGATCCGACGACGTCGAAGGTCCGGGTGCTGTTCGCGGCCAGGATGAACGACGGGACAAAAAATGTCGGAATGGCGGAACTGAGGGATGCCAGAGGCAGTCCGGAGATGCGGAAGGACACGTCTTCCCTCATGAAGTCCACCGTGCCGTCGACGTTGCGGTCATTCGTCGCGAAGAGAACACAGCTCACATTGCCGGAAAGTTCGATACGGACACCGAGCAGGGTGCCGGGTCCGGCATACGACGCGAGGGATGCACCACGGGTGAAATCCAGATCGCCCGGGCCGAAAGGAAAACTCCCGGCGAGCGATGTGAGGACTACCGCCTGCGCCTGGATGCCCGCCGAAGCAAGGCCCAAACCAAGCAGCAAATTTTTCAGATAATTGGAGCGTGAGGACGGTAGTATTCGGAGTGCGGGTAATGGCTTCATGGTGATGGTATTTATTGGTTCGGAGGTCTTGCGGATGTCTGCGTAACCCGGGGCGGATCCGAATTTCCCGACCACACTTTCGCTTCTCGCTCGGGTATTTCGATATGGGGTGTTTCCTCCATCGCCGTGCGGCGCGGCCGACTCTGCCCATCGGCGGCTGCCCGAGGTGAATGAGGTTTCCCCAAGTGGCTGCCTTGCTGCGGGTGTGGCCATGCCCACGGAGGAAAATCAGGATCCGCGCCGATCCATGCAGCCCCGGATCGCAACGCTCTTTCGGCCGCAAAAGCCCGCGAATTTTGCCCAGGTAGGGTTAGTCCTCATAGCGACCGCCGGATTCCTCCACCAGGTTGTCATCCATGGAAACGAAAAGGTTCTCCTCCTACCAAAGACCCAAATGAAACAACGACTCC
>JBBRDN010000182.1:0-9790 GCA_038203875.1 Verrucomicrobiota bacterium | reverse complement strand
GAGGACGTTTTTCATGGATGGGGGCCAGGGTTACGCGTTGTCGCCGGAGGTTGAGGAGGGGTGGCCGACGGAGGCGGTGGGGCTGACGCGCTTCATGAGGCCTTCGACGTGGCTGCCGATTTTCTGGAGTTCGGTGGCGAGGTCGGAGGAGCGGCGGTTGCACCAGTTGTAGGGGAGGAGGACGCAGATGGCGATGCCGAGCCCGGCCGCGGTGGCGATGAGGGCTTCGCCGATGCCGCCCGTCACCTTCTCGACGGCGAGTTCGGATCCGCCAATGGAGGAGAAGGATCCCATGATGCCGGTGACGGTGCCGAGAAGTCCAAGGAGCGGGGCGAGGGTGATGAGCGTGTCCATCACGGGGATGAAGCGGCCGGATTTCTGGACCTCGTCGATGGCGACGACGGTCATGGATTCGGAGAGCGAGGTCGGGTAGCCCTTGAGCCCCTGGTGGACCATCTTCACGGCCGGATCGGGCGAACCGCCGGAAACGACGATCGCCCTTGAGAGGTCGCCCTTCTCGAGGGTGGCCAGCAGCTGCGCGAGGACCTTGGGCGTGCGGCGCTTGGAATGGAGGAACCACCAGACAAGCCTCTCGCCGACGACCGCGACGGCCGCGATGGCGGTGAGCAGGATGGGGTGCATGATCGGGCCGCCGTGCACGTAGAGGTCGATCAGGGCGTTGCCGAGGATGGGGCTGTTCATAGGGGGAAGGGAGTTTGTTTCAGTTAACTCTGGTGCCTTTTGCAGTGTGAAAAGACGGAGATTTTAGCGTCGCGCGAGCGAGAAGGTGAACGGGATTTCGAACCGGCGGACTGGTCCCGGAGGCCAGATCCACCGTTTTTTTACCCACTCCGCGGCGTAGGAATCCAAGTAGGAGTGTCCGGAGCTCTCCTTGATTTCGATCTTGGTGCACGCACCCGATTCATCGACCTCCGCGAGGTAGGTCATCTTGCCCGACATGCCGCGCTTGCGCGCCTCGAGAGGATAGGCGGGATAGGGAAAATCGCTGCGGTTCTCCTCGCCCGTGAACAACGACACGGCCGGGGGAGCCGAAGGCCGGCTGATCACGACATTGTTGATCGGCGGCGCCGTCGCCATCCTGGCCGGTCCGATGATTGTCCGGCCGATGACTGGCACCGCGAACGACACTTCCGCGGGGCTGGCCGCGACGACTGTAACGCTCGGGGCAGGCTCTGAAGTAGGGTCTGACTTTTCCGGCTCCGGTTGATCGGTCGACTGGGTTTGCGGTGGCGGGGGCTCGAAGAGCACCGGCACCGGATCGGGCTCCTTGGTTACGCCCATGACGAACTGCAGCGGCTTGCGGAAAAACCCGAACGTTCCAACGAATAGCAGCAACGCCGAGACCATTGAAGCCCAGGCGCAAATCCTCGGCCCGCTATCGTCGTCGGCCGGAAGGCACAGGAGCGCCAGATCCGATGGGTCCCCGTCGACCGGCCCGGACGCGGGAGGTTCGCCTGCGTTGATCACAGAATTCATCGTTTCCATAAGGGTGGCCGGAGAATTCCAAACCCGTCGGCCCGGCCTGCGGCCCGCACGGTGAGGTCACCCATGGTCCGGTTTAGCAACCACGGTGCCAGAGGGAATCGGCAGCTCACGTGATTGCCCTACCCCACCACGAGAGCACTTTGCCCCAAGCCCAAATTCGTTGGGACATATCCATTTATCCCATCGGTTCAATTCGTGAACCAGATGGTCTAATCTATCCAGCCAAGCTTCCGTGGCCGCCAAAACAAAACCGCATGCCTCAATCGGGACATCTAATTCGAGCCATCCGCAGATGCCCGGGATTGCTCGCGATCTGTCTTGGCCGGAAACGAAGGTCCCGCATCGGCTAAAATGTTTATGGACGGAAATCTGCTGATGGCAGATGGCGAGTTGTTGATCGCCGAGGTGGATCGACCTTCCGACGCCAATGAATCCTTACGATATCGTTTGTCTGCGTGCTGCTTTCAGCGTTGCCCGGAGCGCGCGAACGAATGGCAACCATCCGTTCGGTGCTGTGTTGGCGGAAGCGGACGGCACCATCTTGCTGCGGGCGGAGAACACGGTGGTCACCGATTCCGACTGCACGGGCCATGCCGAGACGAACTTGCTGCGGTCGGCGACGAAGAGGTTCACGGCCGAGCAGCTTTCCGCGTGCGTAGTCTACACGAGCACGGAGCCATGTCCGATGTGTGCCGGCGCCATCTTCTGGGGAAACGTCCGGCGAGTCGTCTACGGGCTTGGCCAAGGATCGCTCTATGAGATGACCGGCGATTCCCCGCACAAGCTGCCTCTAGGCTGTCGGGAGGTCTTCGGCCCTGGAGGTCGGACGACCGAGGTGATCGGGCCATTGTTGGAAGACGAGGCCCGCTGGGTGCACGAAGGATTCTGGGGTCCTTGATCGTCTGTGGTTCCGGTCACTTCGGCATGAACGAGGTCGTGAAGGCGGTCTTGTAGTCGAAGCCTTTCTTCACCAGTCCGAGATCCTTGAGGATGTCGTATTGGAACTTCCACCGGGCATCGACGAAGTGGCCGACGACGTCGCCCTTATCCGGATCGCCAATGACGAACTTCCCGTCCTTCAGCGCCTGCCAGGAGAACTTCATCTTCTCGGAGTTCAGCTCGGGGTTGCGCTTCTGAAGTTCGGCGTGAACGGCGTCAGGGTCGCCCATGTAGTCCTTCCATCCGCGGATGGATGCGCCGACGAAGGCGCGGAGGATCTCGGGATTGTCCTTCGCATACTTCCGCGTGGTGAAGAAGACGCGGTAGGGATCGTAGCCGGTCTTCTGCAACGGCAGCACGCGGGCCTTCTTGCCGGCCTTCTCGACGAAGAAGGGTTCCGAGGTGACGAAGCACTGGGTGATGTAGTTCGAGTCGGCGAGGAACGGCGCCACGCTGAAGGTAAGCGGCCGCTTTTTCACGCCCTTCAGGTTGAACCGCTTGATCATGTAGCTGAACCACGCTGAGCCCGGGACAAAGGCGATGGTCTTGCCTTCAAGGTCTTCGAACTTCTGCACGGAGGAGCCGGCGTGGACCATGATGCCCTGCGGATCGTGCTGCATGGTGGCGCCGATGGCGAGGACGGGGAGGCCGCGCTCGATGGCCAGAAGGATGTCCTCGGTGGCCGACATGGCGATGTCCACCTGGCCGCTGGCGACCCGCGGCAGCGCAAACGAAGAAGGACCGCCGGCGATGATCTCCACGTCGAGACCGGCCTCGCGGTAGTAGCCTTTGAGCATCGCGTAGTAGAAGCCGCCGTGCTCGGGCTGCGGATACCAGTCGGTCAGGAACCTCACCTTCTTCAGCTCGGCGGCCGGAGTCGTGAAGGCCGCAACGAGCAGGAGGAACGTGATCAGGGGGCGCATGGATCGTGTCGGTTCAACGGCGTTCGTGGATGCGGGCGGCGGTCTTGCGGTGGTGTTCGAGCAGGCGCGGCAGATCGACGCCGACGAGTTGCCCGTCGGCGACGCGCACTTCGCCGTGGACGACGAGCGTGTCCACCTGGCGGGGATGGCAGAGGAGAAGCGCGTGGACTTTGTTCTCAGCGCCGTTGCTCCAGATGTCCTCGGCCGGGAAGACGGCGAGGTCGGCGCACTTGTCCACCTCGATGGAACCGAGATCGGCGGTGCGGCCGAGGTTGCGCGCGCCGTCGAGCGTGGCCATCTCCAGCACCTTCTCGACCGTCATCGACTCCGCACCGTGGACGACCCGGGTGAGCAAGAGCGCGAGCCGGGCTTCATTGAGCATGTGGCCGGAGTCGTTCGAGGCGCTGCCGTCCACGCCGAGGCTGACGGGCGATCCGCCGTCGCGGAGGTCGTTGACGCGGCAGATGCCTGAGCCGAGGCGCATGTTAGAACATGGGCAATGGGCCACGCCCATCTTGTTGCGCGTGAGATGCGCGATTTCGGCGTCATTGAAGTGGATGCCGTGGGCCAGCCAGATGTCGTCGCCTTCCCACTCGTAGGCGCTGAGGCATTCGACAGGCCGCATGCCGAGCGTGGCCATCGCGTCGACATTCTCGGCGATGGTTTCGCCGGAGTGCGTGTGCATCCGCACCTTCAGTTTGCGCGCAAGGCGGGCCGTTTCCTTGTAGAGCGTGCCTTCGCAGCCGAAGACGGTGCATGGCGCTAATGCCACCTGCCGCATCGAGCCGGGGCCGCCGTCGTGGAACTTGTCGAAGAGCCGTTGGCAGTCGGAAAGGATCGCGTCGGTCTTCTGGCAGGCCCATTCCGGCATGATCGGACTCGGGTTGTTCACGCTGCCCCGGCAGCCGACGTAGCGGACGCCCATCGACTCGGCCGCGTGGAATCCGGAGTCGAGGATGTCGCGCGAAGCGCCGGCCGGGAAAAGGTAGTGGTGATCGCTCGTCATCGTGCAGCCGGAGAGCATCAGTTCGGCCACCGCCACCTGCGTGGCGACGAAGAGATCGTCGGGCGTGAAGCCTTTCCACAGCGGCATGTGGCCTGCGAGCCATGGGAGAAGCGGGAGGTTCGAGATCGGGGTGAACGCACGCGCCAGGTTCTGGAACATGTGGTGGTGCGTGTTGATCATGCCCGGCAGGCAGATGCCGCCCCTGGCGTCGACGACGCGTGCGCCTTCCAACTTGGGAACCGGGCCGGTGCCGACCTGCTTGATCCAACCGTCCTCGGCGATGACGAAAGCGTCCCTCAACACCTCGCGGTGCGGGTTCATGGTGACGAGGTGGCCGATGTTTTTTAGGAGGAGTCGGGTCACACAAATGGTGGTTAAGGAGCCGACCTATAGGGCCGGTGGCGGGAGCTTTGGATCGACGCCGACCTTCGACGGAGCGAAGGCGCCGGTATAGACCAGCGCGCGGTCGATCGGTGCCTTGATGAGCTTGTTTTCAAGCAGGAGCTGATGGAGTTCCTCCCAGCGCTGCGGTTTGACGTCGCCAAGGGTTTCGCCTTTGGCCGGATCGCCTTCGATGAGGCGAAGCTCGCGCATCTTGCGGTAGCTGAACTTCAAACCCTCGGACTCCATCGTGGGGCTGATGGACAGGATGTGGTCGTGGACGGGCAAAGGTTCGCGGCAGTATTCGATCCAGCCCTTGTAGGCGCCGATGGAGAAGGCCTTCACGATTTCGGGATTCTTCTCCACGAGCTTTTTGTTCGCGATGATCACGCGGTATGGGTCGAATCCACTGTCGCTGATCTGGATCATGCGGGCCTTCACTCCGGCCTTGGCCGCGTAGTAGGGCTCGCATGTCGGGTAGGCTTGGGTGATCCAGTTCGGATCGGCCACGAAATTGGCCACGCTACCCGTCACGGAGCGGGTGCGGGTTTTTTTGAGGCCGTATTTCTTCTGGAGATAGGCGAACCAGGTGTTGCCGATCTGCATGGCGAGGTCGCGGTCCTCAAGGTCGGTGAAAGTCCTCACCGGCGAATCCTCCCGCACCATGATCCCCTGGGGATCGTGCTGGAAGTAGCTGTTCACCGCGATGACCGGCAGGCCGCGTTCGACCGCGATGAACACCGCGTCGCCGCGCACAATTCCGAGTGTGTTCTCGTCCAAGGCCACCATCTTCTCGATCTCGGAGTTGGGGCCGCCCGCGACGACCTTCACGTCCAGGCCGAGTTCCCGCCAGATCCCCTTCACCTTCGCGGCGAAATATCCGCCGTGCTCGGCTTCGGGATACCAGTCGTGGATGAAGGTGACCTTGTGCAGCGGCTTGTTGGTCCCGTCTGCCGCGGCAGCGGTCGACGGATCGGACGTCTGCTTGGAGCAACCCGCCACAATCAGAGCCAAGAGGAGACAGAGCTGCGTGACAGGCCGGAAGAAGAACCGCCCCGGGGAAGAATTGGGTTTCATCGGTTGAGTCGAAGAGAGGACGGGCCTCATTGGAAAAAGGCCCTCCGCCGGCCAAGCCGGCGGAGGGTTTGCACAGGAGGAACCAACTCAGAACTTGAACTTGATCTGCCCGCTGATGCTGAACGGCTTTTCGGGGTAGATCACATCGTTGCCGGCGAAGCTGGGATCGATGGACGTCCAGTTGCGCTCGTCGGTGATGTTGAAAAAGTTGACCTGCGCCTCCCACTTCTTCTGTTTGTAGAAGACGAAGGCGTTGATCGTGTATTGGGCGGGGATGATCAGGGAGCCTTCCTGGTTCTGCCACTGTTCGCCGGTTATCTGCGGCCCGATGCTGGCGCCGAGGCCGTTGTCGAACTGGTAGGTAACGTAGGCGTTGAACATGACCTGGGGAACGCTCGCTGCGCGCTGTTTTCCCGCAGGTTTCGTCCGCCCGTTGGCCGAGTTGTAGTTCGGGCTGCCGAAGCCGGTTCCCGACTGGCCGTCGACGATGAATCCGACCGGATACCCGTCGCGGTAGTTGTAGGTCTGCTGGTAGCCGAAATCGTCCTGCGTGGCGTCCTGGTAGGTGAAGTTCGCCGAGGCATTGAAGTTGCGGTTCGGCTGGTAGAAGGCCTCCAACTCAATGCCCTTCGTCTCGATGCCGATGGGAGGTCCGACGAGCTGGGGCGCTTGGCGGGTTTGTTGGAACACGGCGGCGCTGAGGAACACTTTGTTGTCCAGAATGCTCGCCTTGCTGCCGAACTCGATCAGTTCGCTTTCCGACTGCAGGGAGCGCTTGAGGCCAGCCTTGCCTCCCGTCGCGTCCACACCGCCGAAGTTACCGCTGCCCTGCACGGCGTTGACGAGGTTGTAGGTGACATAGGACGAGAGTGAAGGTGTCCACTTGTAGATGCCGGAGACGAACACGGACCCGTTCAGGACCGTTTCGCTCGCGTCATAGAACGCACCGGCAGCTTGGTTGGCAAACACCGGGCTGTTCGCCGAAGCGTCGTAGTAGTCGCCGCGGCCGCCAACAACGACGCTGAACTTCTCGTGCAGCTTGAGGTCCCACTGGGTAAAGAACCCGGTTTGAAAGAGCGTGGACTCCTGGTTGCCGTTGCTCGGGAAAGGATTGCCGCCGTATCCCGGGGCTCCAGGAATATTGAAACCAGAGCCGCCATAGCTGGTGCCGGGAACATGGCCAGGAAGGATGAAGGTCGAAGGATTGGCAGTGACGTCGTAGAGGAAGAACGGTTCGGTTCCGAAATCCTGGTAGGCCAGGAGCTTCGAGTAGCGGATATCAACGCCGGAGATCGTCTTGATGGGGAGCTCCCAGCTTCCAATCTTCGGAGCAAACTCGATGTGGGCCTCGGTGCGATTGTTGATCATCCAGTTTTCCGGCACCCACTCGGTGTAACCGTAGCCCGAGATCTTCCGGCTCTCCTGCGTTTCTCCGTAGGCCCGGTTGATGACCTTGGCAGTGTCGCTCACCGTGTAGGTGGCGATCATCTGGGACGAGAATTTGTTCCCGGCCGCGCTGTCGAAGGGCGCGTTGATGGTCTGGTAACCGTAGACGTGCTTGCGGGTAGCAGTGGCTGGATCAAGCTGCGCGAAAAAGGGACCTGACGTGATCGCGCCGCCGAAGATGTTGTTCGGTTTCACCGGGCCGGCGATGTAGGTCCAGTCGTCGATCAACTCCTGGGTGACGCGGTTGATGCCGATGACTTCGTTGAAGCGCGACGTGTAGTATTGGGCGTTCCAGTCGATCGAAAGCTTGTCGGTCGGGTTCCAGGTCAACGCCGCGTAGATATCTTGCGTGTTGTCTTTGACGTTCCGGTAGTAGCTCTCCGCCTCGCGTCCGAGGTAGCTGACGCGGTAGGCCAGCTTGTTGTTGATCGGACCGCCCACGTCCACGATCCATTCGGGGCTGAAGTAGGACTGGCCTCCGGGAACATAGGTTCCGAGGCGGGTCGTAATGTCGCCGTGGAAACCGTCGAAGAACGGCACCTTTGTGACGAAGTTCACGTAGCCGGCGGGACCCTGGCCCTGCGGACCGTAGACGGCCGAACCGGGTCCCTTGACGATATCCATCGCCTCAACCTGGTTGAAACTCGCGAGCAGGGAGTTGCGGCTGTAGATGGTCCGCTGTCCGTTCTGGTAGATCTCGGACAGTTCACCGCGGATGACGGGCACGTTGGCCAAGCCGTAACGCGAAGGCGTATAAACCCCCGGGGAATACTGGTTGAAGTCGGTGGCGCGGGAAATTCCGCGGGCCTCCATCTGCGCCTTGGTCACGAGCGAAACGGACCTCGGCGTGTCGATGATGCTTCGATCGTCGCCCATGACCGACGACACCGGTCTGGCCGTTGGGAGGACGGTTTCCTCGATGGCGAGACCCTCGACCACTACGCGTTTCATCACGTTCGTCGCTTCTTGCGCCGTCGCCGTCGTTGCGAAGGTCGAGGCAGCCAGCGTGGTGGCAAGGCCACCGTAGCGGAGCAGTTTCCTGCGGGTTGATATGCGAGATTTCATGTTCCGAATTTCAGGTTGGTTGGAGAGCTGGCGTGGACACGCCGGGGAATCGATTGATGAACCCTGCCTCGAACCCATTAGCAGCACCGATACCAACCTCTATTTCCAGCGCCTGTGTTCGACCGATCAGGGGCTATCGGGAATTGCTTGGTGCCAAACAATCGCGTGCCAGCCGAACGTTTCTGCGATGTCAGCCTTCTCTCGGCGCTCGCTCGAGTGTCCGGCTGTGTTGGTGTTGTGAATTGGCCAAGCTGAAATGAAACAGGCCAGCCGATGCCAAAGGCTGCAGAATGTCGCGTTCTTGTCACCAGTTCGGGAATCGAGCGGAGAACCAGTCCGCGAATCCCACCAGACGTTCTTCTCCGCCCCGGAGCGCGATGACCTGGAATCCTATTCCGGTCGATTCGCCGTTCGGACGCCAGGGCACCGTCAGGACCGGCCAGCAGCCGAGGCTGGCCGGCGTTGTCAGCTTCAGGATGCGTGGCCGATTGGAGGATTGATCCTCGCCCGCAAGCAGCGCAGGAACCGGCGTTGCGGGAAGGACAAGAAGGTGGTGTGGGTTGAATGCTTCGGACCAGCGCGTCACCGAAGAGTGCCTTGCATCTTCGAGTTCAGTGAGGCGGGTGTCCTTGATTCCTTTGCCCCATTCCAGGCGGCTCAGCACCGGGGTCGAGTAGTGCTCCGCGTGGATTTCCAACATTCCCCGATGTTTCAGCCACGCTTCGTGCGCCTGCATCGGCGCGAAGATCTCTCCTGCCTTTTCCATTCCCGGTAGGTTCGCTTCCTCTGCCGCTAAGCCCGTATCGGAAAGCAGGGCCATGAACTGTTTCCGCGCTTCCAATACCGTGGGATCACACCCTTGGAGAATGGGGCCGCCGATGAATCCGATTTGCGAAGGCGGCTCCGCTTCGAGATGGGGTCGGAGTGCGCGGGCGACGAATCCGAAGTCTCCCAGGTGGCGTTGGATCCAGCCAAGCGTGTCGAAGCTGGGTGCCAGCGGAAACACGCCGGAATGGTCCGGGAACCAGTCACGCGAACGAAAGCTCACGAGACCGCACAACGCGGCGGGCACCCGCAGTGAACCGCCCGTATCCGTCCCGAGCGCGATGCACGCCGCTCCGCCAAGAACCGAAGCGGCTGCGCCGCTGCTGGAACCTCCGGTCAACCGTTTCGGATCCCCCGGAATGGTGCAGTCTCCGAAACGCGGGTTCTCACCCGTGATCCCATAGGCGAATTCGTTCAGATTGGTTTTGCCGGCGAGGCATCCCCCCAGCATCCGCCACAGGTCAACGAAGGGGGCGTGGCGTCGGGGGATTGCCCGGATGTCGGCATAGAATCCGGAACCGCAGCTCGTGGGTTCGTCTGCTATGTCGATCAGGTCCTTCACCGAAATTGGTAGGCCCAACAGTGGAGGCCTGCTCGTCCGGCCCTGGAATTCCGACGAAAG
>JBBRDN010000181.1:0-9809 GCA_038203875.1 Verrucomicrobiota bacterium | reverse complement strand
ACGCCGGTGCCCATCACCGGCCGCGCGTTCCGTTCCGGCACAGGCGCACCGGTTCCGTTCGTGCCGGTGAACATCGATCTGCGGGTGCAGGGCACGCGCCGGATCATCGCGGCGTTGACGGATGCAGCGGGAAATTTTTCCACCGTCTGGCAGCCGTTGCCGGGCGAAGCCGGGCTCTACAGATTGGCCGCCGCGCATCCGGGCAACGCCAACCCGACACCGCAGGATAGCTTCAGCCTCTACGGCGTGGAGGCGACGCCGCGGTCGTTGAGCCTGCGCGTGGTCGAACAGGGCTCGGTCACGAACACGATCGACGTGCGGAACCTCGGCGATCTTCCACTGAACGGCATCACCGCCACGGTCGTGAGCAACACCTCCTCATGGCCGGTAACGGTTTCTCTGAAGACCAACGCGCTCGCCGGATTGGCGACAAATTTCCTGACCTGTGTCGCGGGCACGCCTGCGTCTCCCGTGTTGGCCGGATCGTTTGTCGTGCGTGTGACCAGCTCGGAAGGCGCAACGGTCGATGTGCCGGTCAACGTGGCGGTGCAAATTCTGACGCCGCGTCTGGTGGCCCAGCCTTCGGAACTGGTTGCGGGAATGCGGCGTGGTTTCCAGACGCTTGTCAGCCTGCGCGTGGCGAATACCGGCGGTGCCTCCTCGGGTCCGATGACCGTTTCACTTCCGGCCGTGCCATGGCTTTCACTGGCCTCGCCGAATCCCCAGCCATCTATCGCCCCCGGCGCAACGAACATCATCACGCTGCGGCTCGCTCCGGCGGAGACCCTCGCGCTCGGTTCGTATCGCGGGACCATTCTCCTGAATGCCGGCAACGCGTCGTTCAGCGTGCCGTTCGAGTTCCGCGCCTTGTCCGAGTCGAAAGGCGATCTGCGCATCACTGCGGTGGACGAGTTCACCTACTACGCCGAGGGCGCACCGCGTCTAACCAATGCCTCCGTGAAGATCCGGGACGCGGTCAGCGGCGCGCTGGTGGTGACGAACGGCGTCACCGGCACCAACGGCCAGTTCGTCGCCGCGCAGTTGAACGAGGGCTATTACGACGTGGAGCTGACGGCCAACCAGCACACGACCTACAAGGCCACGCAGTTCGTGCGTCCTGGCGTGACCAACGACGTGACGGCCTTCCTCTCGCGCCAGACGGTGCGCTACTCGTGGACCGTCGTGCCGACGCAGGTGCAGGACCGCTACCGCATCGTGGTGGAGACGATCTTCGAGGCGAACGTGCCCGCGCCGGTCGTGACCATCGAACCTTCGGTCATCGATCTTGCCGAGATGCCCGGCGACGACTGGCAGGTGGATCTGACCATCTCGAACCACGGCCTGATCGCGGCGGACAATTTCCGCCTGCAGTTCGATCCGCATCCGCTCTACACCTTCACGCCATTGATCGGCGAACTCGGCACGCTGCCGGCGAAGAGCACGTTCACCATTCCCCTTAAGATCAAACGGGTCTCCGGCGGCGGCGGCATCGTCGTGAGCGCGGCCCGTTCCCTGATGGGACGCCCGGCGTCGCCAGCGGACCGGCGGCCGATGGATATTTTCGGCCCGATTTCCTGCACCGCGTCCGGCCGCGCGCTGCACGACATCAAGTGCGGCCTCATCGACACCACGCAGATAACGCCGATCACATTGCCCAATGCCATCGCCTGCGACGGCCCGCCCGCCGGACCCGGCGGCGGTGGCGGTGGTGGAGGGGGAGGTGGCGGTGGCGGTGGTGGAGGCGGCGGTGGTGGAGGCGGCTCCTCCGGCTCCAATGGCGAAGGGTCGGGTTTTGGACTTATCTTCGATCCATTCGACATCAACATCGATGTGCCGGAGATCTTCCAGAACCTGCCGTCGCTGTCGTTGCCGTCGGTTTGCGACCCGTGTTTCCAGAAACGGCTCTTAGCCGCCGCCGGTTGCCTCTTGGATTTCCTGCCGTTGCCACCGACAGGCGATGAAGGTTGCGTGCGTGACAGCCTCGACTGTGTGAAGGGAAACGTCAAAGAAGGCCTGACCGTCGGCAACGCCACGGGCTGCCTTTCGACGCTGCTGGATTGCAGCGCCCTTGGGAAAAAACTGGCCAAGCGGATTCCCGGACTCGGCCAACTCCTCACGTTGATCGACTGCGCCGACAGCCTGTGCAACGCCTGCGAAGGCATGCCCGGCCATGAAGGCGTCTGCGGCACAAGCCCGTCGCCGACCATCTCTACGTCGAGTTCGATCGGCCGCGGCAGTCGCCAATTGATGGGCGGGGTCGGTGGACGGTCATTGATGGATTCGCACCGATCCGCCGCCGTGAACGATCCGATCATCGGCCCCCTGTTGCTCCAGGCCGAGCGGATGCAGCGCGTGGTCAATCCGTTCCTCTACTACTTCGGCAACCGCGCCTGGCTGCGCGTGACCAACGGCGACGCGCTCCAAATCCTGCTCGACCAGTTCCAGACCACGACGCTTCCGGGCTCGTCCGACGGCCAGTTCGTCAGTGCCCCGGAGCGCACGGCCCTGCTGGCGACGCCCCTGCCAGCGCCGCTGACCACGGGCGATCTGAACGCCTTCCTCGACCGCTGGAACCGCACGGTGACGAATTATTCCGCGGGCATCTTCCGCAGCTCACAGGTTCCCGTCGGCGGCAATGCGGACTTCATCACGGTCGACACGTATCAGGAGACGCTCCAGTCCTCCTCGACCGAACTGCGGGCCTACATCAACGAAGGTGTGGCCGACATCACGGCCCATTGGCGCGCCGGAGTGCTGGATCTCATCGCCAGCGCGCAGGGAAGCTCCGGCGGCGTCTGCGCCAAGGTGAAGCTGCGGCTGGAGCAGGAGGCGGTCCTGACACGCGACGCCTTCAAGGCCACGCTGGAAATCGAGAACAGCACCGGCTCCGTGCTCGATTCGGTCTCCGTCCAACTCAAGATCACCAACCGCGCCGGCCAGGACAGCTCGGGCGTCTTCGGCATCCAGGCTCCCGAACTTTCCGGCGTCACGGGCATCGGTGGCAGCGGCCTGATCGCAGGCAATGCCATTGGGCGGATCGCTTGGACGCTCATCCCGGCCAACGACGCCGCTCGGACCGTTTCGACCGAGTATCTCGTCAGCGGCACCTTGAGCTACCGGCAGGACGGCGTGCTTCTCACCGTGCCGTTGGCCGCGTCGTCCATCACGGTGTCACCATCGCCCCGGCTCACCTTGCGCTACTTCCACGAACGCGACGTCTTCGCCGACGATCCACGCACCGATGTGATTGAACCGAGCATTCCCTTCAACCTCGCCGTCATGGTGCAGAACGACGGCGCGGGTTCGGCCAAAAACTTTCGCATCACCTCGGCCCAGCCGAAGATTGTCGAGAACGAGAAGGGCCTGTTGATCGACTTCAAGATCATCGCCACGGAAGTCGCCGGGCAGAATCTGACGCCCACGCTCACGGCCGATCTTGGAACCATCACGCCGAACACCAACGCCATCGCCCGCTGGCTCATGACCTCCACATTGCAGGGGCTCTTCACCGAGTATCAGGCGACGTTCGCGCACATCGACGGGCTGGGGAATCCGAAGCTCTCGTTGATCGACCGCGTGGAGATCCACGAGATGACGCGGCTCGTCCAGGCCGGTGGCATCTTCGAGGACGGGCGTCCCGATTTCCTTGTGAACGACGTCCCCGATCTCCACAACGACCCCGACACGCTTTGGCTGAGCAACGGCATCACGCAGCATGTCGAGACTGTCACCGGCGGAAACGTCGCCGGCGCGTTGTCGCCGGGAAATCTCCAGGTCCAGCTCAACGCCACTATGCCCGGAGGTTGGGCGTATCTGCGCGTGCCCGATCCGGGCAACGGCCAATACCGGCTGATCGGCGTGGTGCGTTCGGACAGCGTCGTTGTTTCCGTCAACACCAACGCATGGGTGACCGACCGGACGTTTCTGGGACTCGGCAAACAACCCGTGCGCGAGAACACGCTGCGCCTGCTCGACTATAACAGCACCGGCATCTACACGTTGATCTACGAGCCGCTGCCGCAGGCCGATCTGGAAGCTCCGGCCAGTGCGGTCGCTACGCTGCCGATGGAAAGCCGTCCGAACATTCCGTTGCAATGGTCCGGCCAGGACAATGCGGGCGGGCGAGGCCTGGGCCGCTTCGACATCTATGCGAGCGAGAACGGAGGGCCGTTCCAGCGTTGGCTCACGGGAACGGAGGAAACGGCGGCCGTCTACCAGGGCGTATTCGGCCGCAGCTACGCCTTCTACTGCGTCGCCGTGGATCAAACCGGCAACCGCGAAGCGGCTCCCGCAATGGCCGACGCCTTCACTTCGGTCACGCGGACCAATCAGCCGCCGTTGTTCCCGGTTCCGGCCGATGTGGTTCTTCCCGAGGGCCAGACGTTGTCGCTGCTCATGGGAGCCAGCGATCCGGACGGCGACGAACTGGCCTACGCCCTTCTGATTGCGCCTTCAGGTGCTTCCATCAATGCCGCCGGGAGGCTGACTTGGATCACCGGCGAAGCTCACGGTCCGAGCATCAACCTCGTCAGCGTCCGTGTCACCGACAGCGGTGAACCGAGGTTCAGCGTCACGCGGTCGTTCACCGTGACCGTGACAGACGAAAACTCTCCGCCCGTGTTGGCCGCCATCGCCGACCGTTCGATCAACGAGGGCCAGTTGCTCAGCATCACAAACGTGGCCTCAGACAGCGATCTTCCGCCGCAAAGCCTGGGCTACAAATTGGGCGGCCTTGCCCCGACGGGGGTCGCCATCAACGCCACCAACGGTCTTCTCACGTGGCGGCCGAATGATTCGCAGGGCGGCACGACCAACCTCCTTTCCGTCGTCGTGACCGACAGCGGCCTTCCGTCGCTCAGCGCGACCCAAACGTTCTCCGTGATCGTGCGCGACAGCCGGCCGGACTTCTCGATCGGAATAGGCACCACGCAGCTTCTCTCCGGCGCCAGTTCACGCGTTCCGCTCATGCTGCGTTCCGGAACCGATCTGACGAACATCACGTTTCTCGTTTCCGCGACTGGAGATCGCCTGACCAATCTGGCGCTGCAGGCGCTCGCGCCTGAAGTCGCTTCGGCCGACTTCATCGCCTCTGGAACCAACGGCTATTCTGTCCGCTTCAACAGCCGATCCGACGCCTTCCTCCAGGGCGACATCCAGTTGGCGCAACTGGCCTTCAACACGACGCCCAACGAACATTCCGTCGTCGCCGGCCTCGGCGGCAGCGGCCTGTCGGGATTGCGCGGTTCCTTGACCGCACCGGTCGCCGGTGTGTTGAGCGCCGGTCGGATCTACATCATCGGCCGTGAGCCAATCCTTGACGCCGGTTCGACGACGAACGGTAAGCTCGCCCTATCCCTTTACGCCAAGCCTGCCCAGCGGTTCGCCCTCCAGCGTCGTTCTCTGCTCGGCGGCACCGGCATTTGGACCCACGCCCATTCCACAACGGTCACGGGCCTGAAAACAGAGTTGCCTCCGCAGCCAACCGACGGCGGCTCCGGCTTTTTCCGCGTCTACAAGCTTCCGGAAAGCCAACTGACCATCCGGACAAACGGCAGCCAACTGCTCATCGAATGGCCTTCCGACTGCGTGGACTGCACGTTGCAACAAGCCGACCGCGTTGGAGCCGAGGTTGTTTGGTCCGCAGTGAACCAGACGCCGCAGTCGATCAACGGGACCAACCGTGTGATGCAGCCCATCGCCGGTTCAGCCAACTTTTACCAACTCGCGATTCCCCTTCCCCAGTAACCGCCAAACGCCCCGCCGCATCAGCGGTAGATGTCCACGAGGAAGACTATGGCTTCGGACTTGCCGACGTTTACAATCGCATGGGCAACATCCGCGCGGTAAGTCGCCGAGTCGCCTTCGTTCAGTTCGGCGGAGTCCTTCCCGGACTCGACCTTCACGCGGCCCTTCTCTACCGCGAGGAATTCCCGTGTTCCCTCGAAATGCGGTGAACTCCGCAATTCCCCGCCCGCCTTCAGGCGCAGCTCGTAGAATTCGACGTCCTTCTCCAGGTTCAGCGGGGAGAGCGTGCGGATCTGGCACTGGCTGTCGGAGCGGAAGGTGTGCGCCTTGTCGTCGGCACGGATGATCTGGATGGACGACGCGGTAGCGGGAGCTTCCACCAGGTCGGCCAAGGTCAGTCCGAAGGCCCGGGCAATGCGGAAGGCCACGGCAAGGGTCGGGTTGGCCTGGGCGCGTTCGATCTGGCTGAGCATCGACCGGCTCACGCCGGAAGCCTGGGCGAGCGAATCCAGCGACCAGCCCCGTTCCTTGCGCAGCTCTCGGACGCGCTGGCAAAGATGGTTGCTGATCGGATCGGCGGCGGCGGATCCGGCCTTCTTGATGGAAGACGGCTTTGTGCGGGATACTGCACTCATTTCCTGTATACTGGATATTGGGCTTGCCGACACCGGTAGAGGCTTCCACTATACAGATGCTCTCTCCGTCATACTGGACACAATCAAACGGGCCGAAGACCTGTTGGCCAGCGAGAACTCGGGGAAGATCAGCCCGACATGAAAGCCCTCGTCAAAAGCCGCTCCGAAGCCGGTCTCTGGTTGGAGGACATCCCGGAACCTGCGACTGGACCCAACGACGTCCTGATCCGGGTCCACAAGACGGGCATCTGCGGGACCGACCTGCACATCTGGAAATGGGACGCCTGGGCCCAAAAGACCATTCCCGTGCCGATGGCTGTGGGACATGAGTTCGTCGGAGAGATCGTATCGGTCGGCGCAAACGTCCGCGACTTCTTCCCCGGCCAGACGGTCAGTGCGGAAGGCCACGTCATCTGCGGCCATTGCCGCAACTGCCTAGCCGGCCGGCGACACCTTTGCGCGCACACAGTCGGCATCGGGGTGAACCGGCCGGGCGCATTCGCGGAATTCATCTCCGTGCCGCAAACCAACGTGTGGGTCCATTCGCCGGGCATCGATCCAGACGTCGCCTCGATCTTCGATCCGTTCGGCAACGCCGTTCACACCGCCCTTTCGTTCGACCTCCTTGGCGAAGACGTCCTCGTCACCGGTGCGGGACCCATCGGCATCATGGGTGCCGCCGTGGCCCGCCATGCCGGCGCCCGCTACGTGGTCATCACCGACGTCAATCCGACGCGGCTCGAACTCGCCCGCCAAATGGGCGTTACGCTCGCCGTGAACCCGAAGGAGAAGTCGTTGAAGGAAGTGCAGAAAGACCTCGGCATGACCGAAGGCTTCGACGTCGGATTGGAGATGTCCGGCAACCCGGGCGCATTCCGCGACATGATCGCCAACATGGCGCACGGCGGGAAAATCGCCATGCTCGGCATTCCCGGTGAAGAAATGTCCATCGACTGGAACGCCGTCATCTTCTCCATGCTCACGATCAAGGGCATCTACGGCCGCGAGATGTATGAGACGTGGTATAAGATGACCGTGATGCTCCAGAGCGGATTGGACATCAGTCCCGTCATCACGCACCGCTTCCACTACACGGAGTTCGGAGCCGCCTTTGAAACCGCGTTGTCCGGGCAGTCCGGCAAGGTCATCCTCGACTGGACCTGAACAACCCCCGAACCATGACCGAGAAATTCCGAACTCATCTGGCCAGTCAGCTCTCCGAGATCGATCAGGCCGGGCTTTTCAAGCACGAGCGTGTCATCTCGACGCCGCAGGGCACCCACGTCCGCGTCAGCGATGGCCAACCCGTCCTCAATCTCTGCGCCAACAACTACCTCGGCCTCGCCCAACATCCGGACATCAAGAAGGCGGCGCACGACGGTCTGGACATGTGGGGCTACGGCATGGCCAGCGTGCGATTCATCTGCGGCACGCAGGGCATCCACAAGCAGCTTGAGACGGAGCTCAGCGAATTCCTGGGAACCGAGGACACCATCCTCTACACCAGTTGCTGGGACGCCAACGGCGGGGTCTTCGAGACAATTCTTGCAGCGGAGGACGCGGTCATCTCGGACGAACTGAACCACGCCTCGATCATCGACGGCATCCGCCTCTGCAAAGCGCAGCGGCATCGCTACAAGAACAACGACCTCGCGGATCTGGAAGCCAAGCTGAAGGAAGCCGTCTCCGCTCGCTTCAAGCTGATCGTGACCGACGGTGTGTTCTCCATGGACGGCTCCATCGCCGACCTGAAGGGCATCTGCGACCTGGCTGATCGTTACAACGCGCTTGTCATGGTCGATGACTCCCATGCGGTTGGCTTCATGGGCAAGAACGGTCGTGGCACCCACGAGTTCCGCGACGTGCTTGGCCGTATCGACATTCTCACCGGCACGCTCGGCAAGGCCCTCGGCGGCGCCAGCGGCGGCTACACCAGCGGACGCCGCGAGATCATTGAGATGCTCCGCCAGCGTTCGCGGCCGTATCTCTTCAGCAACACCGTCGCCCCGCCCATCGCCGCCGCCTCACTTAAGGCCATCGAGATGCTCGCGGGCTCCACCGCGCTCCGCGACAAGCTGGCGAGCAACACCCGGCTGTTCCGCGAGGGCATGACGAAGCTCGGCTTCAACATCTTGCCCGGCGAACATCCCATCGTCCCGATCATGCTGGGCGACGCCGCGCTGGCCCAACGCTTCGCCGACTCCATGCTGGCCAAGGGCGTCTACGTCGTGGGCTTCTTCTATCCCGTCGTTCCGAAGGGCAAGGCTCGCATCCGCACCCAGATCTCGGCGGCGCATTCGGAAGACGACCTGCGCTTCGCCATGGCGAAGTTCGCCGAAGTGAAGAGGGAACTCGGTCTCTGACGGCGGATACCGTGAACACACCATGATGCAGCTCTGGCTGGAACATTTCGGCGTGGCCGTCGCCGCGATCTCCGGCGTGCAGGCCGCACGAGGCAAGGGCGTCGATCTCTTCGGAGTCGTCGTGCTTGCGCTGGTGACCGCCTTCGGCGGCGGAACGATCCGCGATCTCTGCTTGGGTGCAACACCCGTCTTCTGGATCAAACACACCGACTACGTTTTGACCGCGCTGATGGCCGCCTTGGCGATGTTCGCCTTTCCCAAGCCCCTCTCGTCGCCAAAACGGTTCCTCGAATACGCGGACGCCGTTGCCCTTTCTCTCTTCACCATTGTTGGCGCCGCCAAGTGCCTCAGTCTGGATGCGAGTCCGCTGATCGCCGTGATCCTCGGAACCGCCACCGGCGTCGCGGGCGGCATCGTCCGCGACGTCTTGCTGAACGATCTGCCGATGGTTTTCCGCCCGGACGTCCGGCTCTACGCCACCGCCGGGATCATCGGGGCCACCGCATTCGTCCTTCTCAAGCGCTTCCTGCCCGATGCGTCCTGGGTGCCGCTGGCCGGCATCCTGGTCACGCTCGTCATCCGGCTTGCGGCCATCCGGTGGGAGTTGAAACTTCCGATCTACGAACCCAACCAGACGGATTCCAACAAATCCAAATGAACCCGCTCCGTCTCCTGACGACAACAGCCGTGCTCGCGGCCGTTTCCATCCCGACGCTCTTCGGAGCCGACGAACCCGAGGCTAAACCGCCCCGTGCGGCCAGATCCGTCCATCTCGGATGGCCGGCTCCGGACGCCGAGCTTTTCTACCTTGAAGCGACGGTCGAAAAGACGACCACGGGCAGCTACTTCATGGCGTGCGGCTGGAACACGGGCTACTTCGGCATCCAGGACCTCGGCAACGGCCGGAAGGTTGTCATTTTCTCGGTGTGGGATCCGACCAAGGGCAACAACGCCAGCGAAGTTCCCGTCGAAAAGAGGGTCGAACTGCTGCATCAGGGCGACGACGTCCGCATCAAACGCTTCGGCGGCGAAGGCACGGGCGGCCAGAGCATGGCGGACTTCGATT
>JBBRDN010000180.1:0-9815 GCA_038203875.1 Verrucomicrobiota bacterium | reverse complement strand
AGAAGAACCCCATCAGGCGTCCCTCCTTCCCGCCCGTTTAAGCGCCAGGTCAACCATCCGCTGGCAGAGCGCCCCGTAGGTGAGGCCTTGGGCGGCCGCAGCTTTCGGCAACAGGCTCGTCTCGGTCATGCCCGGCAGCGTGTTCACCTCGAGAACGACCGGTGAACCATCCGGCCGGACCATCACGTCGACCCGGGCGTAGTCTCGCGCGCCCACGGCCTTGAAGGCCCCCAGCGCCGCTCGCTGGATTCCAAGAGTGATCTCCGGAGAAAAGTCAGCCGGACAAAAATACTCCGTCGCGCCGGCCGTATACTTGTTCTCGTAGTCGTAGCTTCCCTGCTTCGGCCGAATCTCAACGACCGGAAAAGCGATGCCGTCGAGGACCGCCACGGTGGTTTCACGGCCGACGATGCGCTCCTCCATCAAGGCTTCGGTGTCGTGCTTGAGCGATGCGGCAAGCGCTTCGGAAAACTGTTCCTTCGCATCGACGAACTGGAGCCCGACGCTGGAACCCTGCCGCACCGGTTTGATGATCGCCGGAACCGAAAGGCTGGCCGGCCAGGGCGAGTCGACGGAATGCAGCACCGCGAAGCTCGCCGTCGGCACGCCGTCCCGACAGCACGCCAACTTGGTCAGCACCTTGTCGAAGGCGATGCGGCTGGCGACGGCGTCGCACCCGGTGTAGGGCACGCCGAGCACATCCAGTTCACGCTGCACCAACCCGTCCTCGCCGTAGGTTCCATGCAAGGCGAGGAACACCACCTCGGTGCCGGCCGGCAGGGCCAGGTTGCCCGGAACCGGGTCCACTTCGTTGACCAGATGGCCGAGCGAGCGAAGCGCCTTGGCCACGGCGGATCCGGTCCGAAGCGAGACTTCGCGTTCGGCGGAAGGTCCGCCCAGCAGCACGGTGATGTTCAGGACACGAGACATTTCAGAGTGGATCCTGCCCGAGGATTTCAACCTCGGTCTGCAAATCAATGCCGCGCTTTTCCTTGGCGCAGCTCCGGACCACCTCGATGAGCTCAAGGACTTCCCGCGCCGATGCGCCGCCGAGGTTGACGATGAAATTGGCGTGGACGTCGGAGACCATCGCGTTGCCGACCCGGGTGCCCTTCAGTCCGAGTTCGTCGATCAGCTTTCCGGCGGGCGACTCCGCAGGATTCTTGAAGATGCAGCCGGCGCTCGGCTGGGCCGGCTGGCTTTCCCAACGCTTGCGGTAGCCCGCCTCCATCTTCGCGCGGACGTCGTCGACAGGAGCCGGCTTCCCGACAAAGACCACTCCCAGTGCTATGTGGGTTCGGAGAAGCGGGCACGCGCGGTATTCAACCGGAACCTCCGACGAAGGGCGCTCTTCAGCCACGCCGTCCCGCGATATGAACCGGACGCGTTCGACGACATCGAACGTCCACGATCCCATCGCTCCGGCGTTCATCCGTAGCGCACCTCCGACGCTTCCAGGGATGCCTTCGAGAAACTCAAGGCCGGTCAGGCCGGCATCGCGGGCCGCATTGGCGACGAGCTTTAACCGGGCACCGGCCCCGCAGTGAAGACGTTCCCCTCGCACCTCAATCCCGCTGAACGCAGGATGCCCCATCGAGACGACCACGCCGCGAATGCCGCCATCGCGGACGAGCAGATTGGAACCGCGACCCAGAATGGTAACCGGCAGTGACTGCGCGGACGCGAATGACAGGACGGTCGACATGTCCGCTTCCGACTGCGGTTCGACGAACAACTCCGCCGGTCCACCGACCCGCAACGTGGTGCGTTTGGCCATGGGTTCGTTCGCACGAACCAAGGTCCCGGGTGTAAGCCGGGCTCCGAGCTCGGCGACAAAACCTTCGGCGGCCATTGGAGAAATGGCTTCCAGAGTGGTCATGACAAAACGACCTCCTCAGAGCGCATGCGGCGCGGATTGAATTCATCGCCCGCAGGCCGAGGACGGTCTGTGAACTGGTCCACGGGCTCCGCCAAGCCAACGGCCTTCCCGATGTGCGCCGCGATATCGCGAGCGGCATCGGGGAAATTCCATTGGGCCAGCGCCCCCTGCACCGAAGCGCGCGCGGAGGCATCGCCCGCGAGGCGGCTTATTAGTCGGAGAAAAGTTTCAGGCGAACCCGTGTTCTGTTCGAAAGACCAAGCGGCGCCCGTCTCCACGAATGCCCGGGCGTTGTGGCGTTGATGGTCGTCCGCGGCGATGGGATACGGGATGAGGACGGCAGGCACACGAAGCGCGGCGAGTTCCGCCAGCGATGATGCGCCGGAGCGGCTGACCGCCAGCGTCGCAGCGCCGAGCGCGTATTCCATTTCGCTCAGGAAGGGTTTCACCACCGCGCGGGCTTTGGCCGCCGTGTAGATCGCACGCACTCCGTCCGCGTCGCTGGAGCCCGTCAGATGGATGAATTGCCACTCCGGAAACGCCGCCATGAAGTCCGGAAGCGCGCCGGTCATCAGTTTGTTGATGCCGCCGGCTCCCTGGCTTCCGCCCATGACGAGCAGGGTCGGGCGGTTCGCCGCGAGGCCCAGCGTCATGCGGGCCGATGCGGAATCCATCGGCTGGAACTGGGGACGAACCGGCATTCCGACGACGTGCACGCTGGGGTTGCTCAGACGGCCCGACGTTTCGTGGAAGTAGACGAACGCGTCATCGACCAGATGCGCCAGCCAGCGATTGGCACGGCCGGGAATTGTATTCGAATCGTGGAGGTATGTCCGCGCGCCCATGCGTCGTCCAACCCAGATCGGCGCGGCGCTGGTGAATCCTCCCATCGCCAGGACCGCAGCAGGGCGTTGGTCGCGGAAGAGTTTCCTCGTGGCCGCGAGCGATCCCAGTAGTCCTTTGAGGAAGGCGAGTCTGCCGCCGGAAGTGAGCCCGACGGCCGGAAGTGTCGCGACCTCCGCGCCGACGACTCCACGGACGGCCTGCTGGTCGACTTCCTTCGGCGACACAAGAAGCAACACGGACGCGCCACGGATCATCAACTCCTCGGCGACTGCGATTCCTGGAAAGAGATGGCCGCCCGTGCCACCGCAAGCGATGGCAACCTTCGGCTTGTTCGTTGCACGTTGCATCAACCTGCCTCCGCGAGCGGAAGATCTGAGAAGGGATTGCGGGTGGACCCGGCTTCGACGACTTGCGGCTTCGCTTGACGGGCGACGCTGAGGAGAACTCCCACGGCGATGAGCATGAAGAGAAGGCTCGATCCACCGTAGCTGATGAACGGCAGGGCCAGTCCTTTGTTCGGCAAGGTGGCGGTGACGACCCCGATGTTGATGAAGGCCTGGACGGCGATCAGCGCGGTGATTCCGACGGCCAGCAAAGCGCCAAAAACGTCGGAGGCGTGGAGCGCGATCCACATGCCGGCGACCAATACTCCGAGGAAACCCAGAATCACAAAGAGACCACCGACAAGTCCAAGCTCCTCGGCGATCACTGCGAAGATGAAGTCGGTATGGTGCTCGGCAACCCATCCCATCTTCTGGCGGCCTTCGCCGAGTCCTTTGCCCGCAAGACCACCGGCACCGATCGCCAACTGCGCCTGCCATTGCTGCGCGCCACGGTCGCGTCGTGTTTCCTCAAGGTTCAGCCAGGAATGAATCCGTTCCGAGCGGTTGGAATTCGTCGCCACAAACGCGCCGACCACGGTCAGGAGAATGACGGCGGGCAGGACAAGATAACGGGCCTGGGCCCCGGCGCTCAGGAGGACGATGCCGCAGACGCACGTGAGCAACAGGGTCGTTCCGACGTCGGGACCTTTGAAAACCAAACCCAGAACCACACCGGCCGCCGCGCACGGAATCACCACGCCGTGAAGGAACGACTTCATGCGGTGGGAGAACCGCTCGCCATACCAGGCGAGGAAGATGATGAGGGCGAGCTTGGCCATCTCGGACGGTTGGAACTGGTAGCCTCCCTTCACGATCCACCGACGGGCTCCATTGACCGGTTTTTCGAAAACGAGGACGTAGGCGAGCAGGACGACGGTGATCCCCATCAGCAAAGGCCACCACTTCTTGAGCAGGCGGTAGTCGAAACAAGCCGCCGCCACCGCCGCAGGGACGGCGAGGATGCACCACTTGAGCTGCGCCATGAGGAATCGGGCGCCTTCAGCCGGAGCTCCCGCGCTGGAATTACTCGCGCTGAAGAGCATGGTCAAACCCAGCGCCAGCAAGCCAGTGACACAGAATACGAGGAGGGTCGTGGCGTATCTCATGGTGCAGGCGCTGGGTCAGGCGGGTAACCGAGTGCCGCTGGATCAGGGACGAGCGAGCGGTGCCGCCGGCGGAACCGTTCCGGCGGGAGCAGGAGTGATGGGAGGCGTGTAGGCCGGGACAACGGGCGCCGGAGCCGGAGTCGGCTCAGGAGCGGGAGCCGGGGCCACGGCCTTGACCGGAACTTTGAGGGTCTGGTCGACCTTGATCTGGTCGGTCTTCAGGTTGTTGATCCGACGGAGTTCCTTGACGGTGGTGCCGTGCTTCTTGGCAATGCCGGTGAGGCTCTCACCCTTCTTGACCTTGTGGGTGCCGGTCTCGGACGAGGCGGGAGCGGCCGATCCACCAACCGCAACCGGGGAGGCAGCCGCCGTTTTTCCGCCGGCCGGAATCTTGATCATTTGGCCGATCTTGAGCTTGCGGGAGTCAACACCCGGATTGGCGGCTTCGAGGGCCTTGAGCGAGACGCCATGCTTCTTCGCAACTATCGAGAGCGTGTCGCCCTTGGCGATCTTGTGCTCGCCGCCTTCGGACATCGGAGCGACCGGGATGGTTTCCGGAGTGGTTGTCGCGACTGCGGGGACGGTCGGAGCGACGGGCGCACCGACCGAACCACCGGGAGCAACAGCGCCGGGACCCGCGGCACCTGGGACATACGGAGCCGTTCCGGGCACACCTGGAACCGCGGCGTTGTTCATCGGAATCGACGGCACAGAGCTCGTGGAAGCGAGGCCGGCGCCCGCCGCGGCGTTGGTCGCCAAAAGCCCGGGATCGTTCGCACCGGGAACCGGCGTGCCCGTCAGGTCGGTCGAACCGGTCGTGGAGGAACCGGTATCGGTCGGCTTGCTGCAGCCCTGGAAGAGGAGGCCGCCGAGAGCGACGACGTGGACGGCGATGACGCCGAACACCAGCAAACGGGTGCGGTTACGGCTGGCGGACTGCTGCTGGATGGATCCTTGCGGGACCAGTGGGTTCGGAGTGCTCATGAGATGGTGGCTGATTCGGTAATTGTCGTTGTCATTTCCCCTCGGCGCCCTGCTCCGGGGAGTCATTAAATCATTTCAAAATGGGCTCGGACGGTGCGCAGAGGGACTTCTTACCCGGTGAACCAAGGGAAACTTCGGAGGTGCCACGACCCGTGGATTCCGCCCAGTTCCGCACCGCCTGCCGAAACACGTCTCCCCGGTGCTGGTAGTTCTGAAACTGATCAAAACTCGAACAGGCCGGCGAGAGCAGGACAAAATCGCCAGGAGCCGCGCTGCGCGCCGCTTCAAGCGTGGCTTCTAACAATGAATCCATGAGGGTGCAAGGTGTAAACAAACTCCATGCCGCACGGAGCTTTTCTCGCGCTTCTCCGATCAGGAACGCGCCTTTCACCCGCTGGGAAAGCAGCGGACCCACGTCGTGGAAGTCGATGCCCCTGTCACGCCCCCCAGCGATGACCCAGACGTTCGCCTCCCGGGAAGGCGGGACCGACTGGATCGCATAATTGAGAGCGCTCAAGTTGGTCGCCCGTGAGTCGTTGATGAACTTCACCCCGTCGACTTCTCCGATCAGCTCGAACCGGTGCGGCGCCGGCTCGAAAGCCTCCAAAGCCTCCTTCATCGGATTCAGCGGCAGCCGCAGGACCCTTCCGACCGCCAGGGCCGCCATGACGTTCTCGGCATTGTGCGGACCCCGAAGTCGGCTGCGATCCATGTCGAACAACGGCCCTTCCCAACCCTCGATCCGGCTCACCAGCAGCGACCGGTCGAGGAAGATGTCCGCCCGGCGGTTCTGGGAGCTGAAGGTGATGACCTTGGACGGGACCGGCAGGTTGAGTGAACGCAGATGCGCCATCGCCTCACTCTGGATGATCGCCCAATCGAAAGGCTGCTGGTTGGTGAAGATCTTCGACATCTCCCGCAGGTAATCCGGAAGAGTGCGGTAACGGTCGAGGTGATCCGGTGCGGCGTTCAGGAGAACGGCCACGGACGGACGGAAGTAACGGATGTTCTCCAACTGGGGAACCGTCACCTCCATCGTCAGGTAGTCGAGTTCCCGGCTTTGGTTGGCCGCCGTGCAAAGCGGGTGGTCCGGGCTTCCCGCGACGCGGGTCCTTCGGCCGGACGCGGTCAGGATCTGTTCGATGATCCGAGCGGTCGTCGACTTCCCGTTGGTGCCCGCAACGGCGATCCCCAGGCAAAGCGACTGCTGGTAGGCGAACTCCAGCTCACTGATCAAATCCAGCTTTCGTTCCACCGCCTGCCAGACGAAGTCGGACTCCCCAACTGCGCCGGGGCAAACGATCGCGAAGTCGAAGGCGCGTTCCGGCAACTGCCCGCATCCAAAATGCAGCGCCGCACCCGACACAACCAGCGGACGACACGCGGAACGCAGCGCCGGAGAATCATCCCCATCCACCGCGGCCACCCGCGCGCCACGACCGAGCAGCAGCGCGCAGACCACCTGCGCGGCCGGATGCAGGCCGATCACCAGGACGGACTTTTCGTTCAACTCAAACATGCTTCAACGGATCTTCAGGGTCGCCAGGGCCACGACGGCGCAGACGACGCACAGGATGTAGAACCGCGTCACGACCTGCGATTCATACCAGCCAAGCTTTTCAAAGTGGTGGTGGATCGGAGCCATGCGGAACAACCGCCGGCCCGTGCCGGTTCGGTGCCGGGTCCACTTGAACCACGACCGTTGCATCATCACCGAGACCGCTTCCATCACGAAAACTCCGCCCGCGATCGCGAGGATCAACGGCTGCTGGATCAGGACGGCGATGATTCCGAGCACGCCGCCGAGCGCGAGCGATCCCGTGTCGCCCATGAACAGCTTCGCCGGATGGCAGTTGAACCACAGGAATCCGATTCCCGCCCCGACCATGGCCGCGCAGAACACGGTCAACTCGCCCGAACCCGCGACATACGGAACCTCAAGGTAGCCCGCGATCTTCACGTTGCCGGCGACGTAGGTCAGCACGGCGAAGACAAGGCACACGATGACCGTGCAGCCAATCGCCAGACCGTCGAGACCGTCGGTCAGGTTGACGGCGTTCGAGCTGCCGACAATGCATAGCACGGTGAGAATTCCCCCAACGACCAGGCCCCAGGTTCCGACCAGGATCGGATACTTGTAAAACGGCACCATGACTTCGCTGATCACCCGCTGGGTCGCGGGCAGTTCGTAGAGATACCAGGCAACGAAGCCGGCCAGGAGAAACTGGATGACCAGCTTCAAGCCGCCGGTGATCCCGAGGTTGTTCTGCCTGGTCACCTTGGCCCAATCGTCGTGGAAACCCAGGCCCGCCAGCACCAGCACCGATAGCATCGTCAACTGCACCTGCGTATTCCACTGCGCCCAGAGCATCGCCGTGAGATCAAGAACGAGCACGATCATGACTCCGCCCATGGTGGGCGTGCCCTTTTTGCTCAGCAGGCGCATCTTCAGGTCGCCGATCTCCTCCGCCTTGTCCGCGTAGTTTTGTCCGAACTTCAGCTCCTTGAGCCACGCGATGAAATAGGGCCCAAGCCAGATGCTGAAGGCCAACGCGGTCAGCAACGCTCCACCAGCCCGGAAGCTGATGTAGCGGAAGAGGCGCAGCCACGAGAACGTCGCCTCCCATTCCGTTCCCTGGGCGGCGTCCATGATCGATTGGGCAAGGTAATACAGCATCGTCAGTCGTGCCTCGGGATCCGTGAAAGCGTTGTGGGTAAAACCGGATGACGCTGGGCCGCCCGCAACAAGCGCCGCAGTTCGCCACCAGCCAAACCCGACGCGGCCATCGACCGGGTTTTCGGACCCGGGCCATGCAACCCGCCTTGATGAGTGACTCGCGGCTTCATGAACGCACCTCGGTGGCCGGCGCCGACTCGAGAAGCATCGCGACGATGCGCTCAAGCTTTGCCGACCGGGACGCTTTGAGCAGCACGAGATCCTTCGGCCGCATCCTTTCCTTCAACTCAATGAATGCCTCTTCGACGGAACCGACCGAAACAACTTCGGGCAACCCAGCCTGTAGCGCGGCGGCGGCGGTGATGTCGGCATTCGAACCGACGGCGATCAGAAGCTGCACCCTGGATGCCGCCGCCAGACGTCCGACTTCCTCGTGGGCCGAAGCCGTGTGATCACCGAGTTCACCCATGTCCCCGAGCACGGCCACACGTCGCCCACCGACCCTCATTTCGGAGAAAGTCTGCAACGCCGCCGTCATCGAATCGGCGTTCGCATTGTAGGCGTCGTTCAGAATCCACGCATCGCCGACCTGTTCCCACTGCAAGCGCATTTTGACCGGAGCACACGAGGCCAACGCCCGCATCACCTGCTCGCGATCGATCCCGAGCGCAGCTCCCGTGGCGATGGCCAGCAGTGCGTTCAACACCTGGTGCCGGCCGAGAAGCTTGATCTGATAGTCGCCATCGTAACCGGGAACTTTCGACTCGACGCGGAACGAAGATCCCTTCGGCGCGACCAGCACGTCGCGGGCGACAAAATCAAAACCGTCCAAGAATCCCGCCAACCAGACCGCAGCCTTCGTGCGACCGACAATTTCCTTGAGCCCAGTTGTTTCACCGTTGGCGATCAAGCGCCCATCGGCTGGAAGCACTTCGGCAATCCAACCCTCCTCGCGCACGACTCCGTCGATGTCGCCGAAGAATTCCAGGTGCTCACGGCCGATGCTGGTCAAGACACCGACAGTGGGCGCGATGGATTCGAGCAACGGCTGGAGCTCGCCCGGATGATTGGTGCCCGCCTCGACGACGGCCGATTTATGGCCGGACTCGATTCGCAGAAGCGTCAGCGGGACGCCGATGTCGTTGTTGAAACTTGCTTCGCTCGCTATCGCAGGCCCCGTTTCCCGGAGCACCGCAGCGATCAGTTCCTTGGTGCTGGTCTTGCCGTTGGATCCACACACGGCGACCACCGGCAGACGGAACTTCCGGCGATACGCTGCGCCCAACGCACCGAAGGCCTTGCGGGTGCAGGGAACCAGAACTGCCGGAACTCCCACCGGCACGAGGTGCGCCTTCGATTCATCCGCCAGCAGCGCGACGGAGTGCGCCGAGGCCACGCTTGCAAGGAAGTCGTGGGCGTCAAACCGCTCGCCGCGCAAGGCGACGAACAGGTCTCCGGGAAGCACCTGGCGCGAGTCGGTGCAGACACGGCAGACCTCCAAATCCCGCGCACCCGATGCAATTCGGCCTCCGGTCGATTCCGCCACAAACTGAAGGTTCAGCGGGTTCATTCGATCACCTCCTGGACCGCTGCGCTGGCCCCGAATCCGAGCTGGCCCAGACATTCCCGGCATTCTTCCCGGTCGTCGAACGGGACGACCGTGTCCGCGAGGATATTAAAAGTCTCAGCCCCTTTGCCGGCCACCACAAGCGCGTCGCCCGGACGGCATCGCCAGAGCGCGGAGCGGATGGCCATGGAACGATCCGGCTGCCGTTGCGCCGACTCCGGCCGAACCTGTCGCCACGCAAATGCGATCTCCTCAGCAAGGTGCGACGGTGAATGGCCCGCCGGATCATCCGTCGTGATCCAGACCCCATCAGCAAAGCGCCCGATCACGTGGCCGAATCCGGAGCGTTGTTCGGTCGAGTGGGAAGCCTTGG
>JBBRDN010000179.1:0-9847 GCA_038203875.1 Verrucomicrobiota bacterium | reverse complement strand
GTCGGTCAGGCGGAAGTCGCGGCCTTGGTAACGGACGGTCAGTCGTTTGTGGTCGATGCCGCAGAGTGAAAGCATCGTCGCGTGGAGATCATGCACGTCCATGTCCTGACCGTCGGCGATGAAACTGTAGCCCAGTTCGTCCGTGCTTCCCCACGTTGTGCCCGGCTTGATGCCGCCGCCGGCCATCCAGATGGAGAAGGCTTTGATGTGGTGGTCGCGGCCGGAACCCTGGCCCATCGGGGTGCGCCCAAACTCGCCGCCCCAGATGACAAGCGTGTCTTCGAGCAGGCCGCGCTGGGCGAGATCATTCACCAGAGCCGCACTGGATTGGTCGACGTCCTTGGCCGCGATGGGTAGATCCTTGGCGAGGTTGCCGTGGTGGTCCCAGGCGCGGTGGTAGAGCTGGATGAAACGCACGCCGCGCTCCGCCAGTCGCCGGGCCATGAGGCAGTTCGAGGCGAATGAGCCGTCACCGGCTTCCTTGATCCCGTAGGACTCAAGCGTCTCCTTGGACTCCTTGCTGAAGTCCGTTAGGTCAGGAACGGAGCTCTGCATCTTGAAGGCGAGTTCGTATTGGGCGATACGCGTCTGGATCTCGGGATCAAGCTTCTCGTCGGCCAGGAATCCGTTGAGCCGGTTGATCTCCTCGACGACCTGGCGCTGCGTGCTCTGGCAAACTCCTTCGGGATTGCCGACGTAGTGGACCGCTTCGCCCTTCGACTGGAGCTGGATGCCCTGATACTTGCTCGGGAGATAGCCGGAGGACCATTGCCGCGCCGACACCGGCTGCGCGCCGGACTTGCCCTGCGATGTCAGGACGACGAAGCCTGGCAGGTTGTCCGTCTCCGCGCCGAGTCCGTAGAGCAGCCAAGAACCCATCGAAGGCCGGCCCTTGATGATCGAGCCGCTGTTCATGAAGGCGTGGGCCGGGTCGTGGTTGATCTGCTCTGTGTGCATCGAACGCACGATGCACATCCGGTCAGCCAACGTGGCGATCTGCGGGAAGTGGTTCGAAATCTCCTGACCGGATTGTCCATGCTTCTTGAATTCGGCCGACGGACCGCGCGCCTTCAGGGGAGTGTTCTGGAGCTGGGCCAATTGCTGGCCCTTGGTCATCGAGTCCGGAAATGGTTTCCCATCCAGTTCCTTGAGCTTCGGTTTCCAGTCGAAAGTCTCCAGATGCGACGGCCCGCCGGCCATGCAGAGATGGATTACGCGCTTGGCCTTCTGCGGGAAGTGCAGCGGCTGGATCGCGCCGGGAAAGCCTTTGGCTTGGACCACTGCGGCAAAAACCTTCGGCGAGAACAGCGACGCCAAAGCCATTCCGCCAAGCCCGTAGGCGGAGCGTGTCAGAAACGACCGCCGGTTGATGTCGTTGGCGAAACGGTCGAGATCGAAAGGGGTTCGCATGGCTGGATCAGTAGCGGGTGATCGTTTCGTGGAGATTTAGGATGACGCGGGCCACGCTGGTCCAGGACGCGTGTTCGATGGCGTTCAGCTTCGTGTTAGGTGGCGTCAGTCCTGTTTTCAGGAGCTTCTGTGCGTCGTCGGGCGCGGCGGCGAAGGCTTTGCGCTGATCGACCAGAAGCTTCAGCAGCGAGTCGCGTTCAGCGGGTTTGATCGGGCGGAGCAACACGGTCTGGAACGCCAAGTCCAGCCGCGCTCCGTCGGCTTTCGCCTTCTGGTTGGTCAGGATCTTTTCGGCAAAAACCTTCGCAGCCTCCACGAACGACGGATCGTTCAGGAGCGTCAGCGCCTGTTGGGGCGTGTTGGAGACGAGACGATCCACCGCGCATTCTTCGCGGGACGGCGCGTCGAAGTTGGCGAGCATCGGATGGAGAAAAGTCCGTTGCCAATGGGAGTAGAGCCCCCGGCGATATTGGCGTTCGTCGCGGCTCGCGTGGTAGTCGCGGTCGGGGAACTGGATGTTCACGTAATAGCCACCCGGCTGGTAGGGGAACGCGCTGGGTCCACCGACTTCCGGGTCGAGCATTCCTGCGATGAAGAGCGCGTTGTCCCGGACGAACTCCGCTTCGAGCCGTCGCGGATTCTGCCGGGCCAGGAGGCGGTTGTTGGGATCGATGTCGCGAAGTTCGGGGCGCCCCTTGCTGTCCTGCTGATACGCGGTCGATGTGACCAAAAGCCGGACCATGTGTTTTACGTTCCAGCCGCTGTCCATGAACTCGGCGGCGAGCCAATCCACGAGTTCGGGGTGCGTCGGCGGTTCGCCCTGTGCGCCCAGTTCCTCGGGCTGGTTCGAGATGCCGTTTCCGAAGAACTGTTTCCATAGGCGATTCATGTAGGCCCGCGAGGTCAGCGGGTTGTCACGGGAGGTCAGCCAATGGCCGAGATCGACGCGACTCAACCGGCCGTCGGCGGGTTGTTTCGGGCCGGACAGGAAGTGCGGCGTCGCCGGCTTCAGGATCGGCTGGGATTCATCCTGCCAGTTGCCACGTGGCAGGACGCGGGTCGGAAACAGGTTGGTCGTCGCCGCGGTGACGAGCGTGGGAGAAGTCCCTCCGTGGAGCCCGCGAATGTCGGCCAGCAGCGCTTTCGTTCGGTCATACACGACAGAATCAGTCGCCGTGCCGAGCAGAAAAGCCGCGGCGAGCGAAGCCTTGGCCGTTCCGCGTCCAAGGCCGGATGAACCGAGGCCTTTGGCCAATATTGGGTCGGCGCCGGATCGCATCAGATCGAGTGACACCAGCGGCGTGGTGCTGACGCGGAAGCGCCCGATGTCGTCGGACTCGACGGTGACGGAGAGGACGTCGCCTTCTTCCGCTTCAGGCGGTCCATCGACGAGGTAGATCGCGGTCTGGATGGCTTTGGCGGTGTGGCCCGGCACTTTCCAAGTGCTTCTCACATCCGTCACCTCGAAGCCGTTCGCGTAGGCCGCGACCCGGGAGGACGCCTGGGCGTCCGCAAACTTCAGCGTCCGTTCCTTGCCCTCCTTCGGCTTCAACGTCGCGCTGAGCCGGATTTCCCCGAACGCCTTTCCTTCAACAAGGGTGGATCCTTTGTGATCTGGATGCGGAATAAGTTCCAGCCGCAGTGCGGCGATGCGGCTTTTCTGGAGGCCAAACGAAGCCACAAACCTTTCAGCCGCGGCGAGTTTACCGCCCACCAGCACGGAGCCATCGGCAAGGAGCGAGACCTTGGCCTTCGAGTTGGTGACGGAAAGCTTCACCGTCGGAGCCAGCGCGATCTGCCAGCCGTCTCGCCAACGTTCGGTGAAGGCGGCCGTTTCCTTGCGCCACGAGTCGAACGCGGCGCGGTTTGTCGAAGCGGGCACGGCGGCGAGGATCTCGTCCAGTTGCCGGCGGAGACGGATCTCGCGGCGTTGCAGGTAGGCGTTGGTGACAACGAGTTCCGGCGGAAACGGGTGGTCGTTGCTCCAGCCCTTGAGCTCCGGATTCGGGGTGTAGTTGTAGTCGTTGTAGACGCCCCACTGCTTCACGTCGTCGAAGAACGCCGCCATCGTGTAGAAGTCGGATTGGGAGAAAGGATCGAACTTGTGGTCGTGACATTCGCAACAGGCCATCGTCGAACCGAGCCACGCGGTCGAGACAGTGCGGACACGGTCGCCGGCATACTTCGTCAGATATTCCCTCGGCTGCGCGCCGCCTTCGCGGGTCATCATGTTGAGCCGGTTGAACCCGCTGGCCGTGCGTTGTTCGGGCGTCGCGTTGGGCAGGAGGTCGCCGGCGATCTGTTCGAGGGTGAACTGGTCGAAGGGTTTGTTGCGGTTGAAGGAGTCGATGACGTAGTCGCGGTAGGGGAAGACGTTTTGGTTCTGGTCGCCGTGATAACCGACGGTGTCGGCGAACCGGACCGCATCCAGCCACGGCACGGCCATGCGTTCGCCGAAGTGCGGCGAGCCCATCAGGCGATCCACCTGTTTCTCGTAGGCCTTCGACGACGTGTCCTTGAGGAACGCCTCCATCTCGGCGGGCGTGGGAGGAAGGCCTGTCAAATCGAGGGAGAGGCGGCGGAGCAGGGTGCGCCGGTCGGCGGCGGGTGATGGCTGGATCTTGGCGGCTTCAAGTCGGCTCAACAAGAACCGGTCGATGGATGTGTTGGGCCACTTCGTGTCTGCTACCTTCGGCATCTCAGGCCGGACCACCGGCGCATAGGACCAATGCGGTTCGTAAGGCGCCCCGGCGGCGATCCAGCGCTTGAGCAGGTCGCGCTGCGGCGCGGTCACAGTCTTGTGCGTCTCCGGCGGCGGCATGACTTCCTCGGCATCGGTGCTGACGAGACGCGCAAGCAGCTCGGACTCCTCCGGCTTGCCGGGGACGAACGCCTTCTTGGCGAGGGCCTCCTCCCGGACATCCAGTCGCATCTTGCCCTTGCGGTTCTTCGGGTCGGGGCCGTGGCACTGGAAGCAGTTGTCCGAAAGGATCGGCCGAATGTCGCGGTTGAACCGAATCTCGTCGGCACGCGAGGACGCAGGAACGATCCACAGCGACATCAATGCCGCGAACGCGAGAAAGTGACTAAGGGTCGGACGGGACATGGAGTAAATAGTCTCACCCATCAGGACAGTCCGACAAGTTTCCGGAGTGATTTCTTCAGCGAGACTCCAGCGAGCCGGTCCGCCAAAAAAAACGCCCGCTTCTAATAGGAAGGGGGCATCGTAAACGAACTGAACGAGGCGGCGGACTAGGCGTCTTTCTTCACGGCCGCCTTCACTTCGAGGTGCAGGTCGCGGAGCTGGCGAGGAGTGACCTGGCTGGGGCTGTCGGTCATGAGGCAGACGCCCTTCGCGGTCTTTGGAAAGGCGATGACGTCGCGGATGCTCGTCGTGCCGCAGAGGATGGCGATGAGCCGGTCAAAGCCGAGCGCGATGCCGCCGTGCGGAGGCGCGCCATATTTGAAGGCTTCCAGCATGTAGCCGAAGCGGCTCTGGGTTTCGTCCGGCGGAATCTGCAGCAGTTCCTCGAAGATGGTCTTCTGCACGTCGGGCTGATGGATACGAATCGAACCACCGCCGAGTTCCACGCCGTTCACGACGATGTCGTAATGCTGGCCGCGGACTTTCTTCGGGTCGGTCTTGAGCAGCGGGATGTCGTCCGCGACGGGCGCGGTGAAGGGGTGATGGCTGGAATACCAGCGGTTCATCTCGCGGTCGAAGCCGAGCAGCGGGAACTCGATCACCCAAAGGAAATTGAACTGCTTCGGATCGAGCGTGAGCTTGCCCTGCGTCTTGAGCACGTCGGCGCAGTAGAGGCGAATCTTGCCGAGGATCTCGCAGGCGTTGAGCCATTGGTCGGCGGCGAACAGAATCAGGTCGCCCTCTTGAATCGCGAGCTTGCTGGTGAGCGCGGCCTTCTCGGCTTCGCTGAAGAACTTCACGATGGGCGATTTCCATTCCCCGTTTTCCACCTTGATGTAAGCGAGTCCCTTTGCGCCGAAGCCCTTCGCGGTCTCAGTCATCGTCTCGATCTGGCCCTGCGTCGCGCCGGCGAGCCCGCGCGCGTTGATGGCCTTGACCACCCCACCGCTGGCAATCGCGCCGCTGAACACCTTGAACGTGCTCGCGCGGAATTCCTCGGTGAAGTCCACAAGCTCCATGCCGAAGCGCGTGTCCGGCTTGTCGATGCCGAAGCGGTTGAGCGCCTCTTCAAAGCTGATGCGCTTGAAGGGCGTGGGGATGTCGATGTTCAGCGCGGTCTTCCAGACTTTCTTCAGCAGACCTTCGATCAGCGCGTAGATGTCTTCGCGGTCGATGAACGACATCTCGATGTCGACCTGGGTGAACTCGGGCTGGCGGTCGGCGCGGAGATCCTCGTCGCGGTAGCAGCGGGCGAGCTGGAAGTAACGCTCGATGCCGCTGACCATGAGGATCTGCTTGAACTGCTGCGGCGACTGCGGCAGCGCATAGAACGTGCCGGGATCGCGGCGGTTCGGGACGAGGAATTCGCGTGCGCCTTCGGGCGTGGACTTGAAGAGCGTGGGTGTCTCGACTTCGAGGAAGCCCTGTTCGTCCATGAAGCTGCGCGTGGCGATGGCGACCTTCGAGCGGACGCGCAGGTTGCGGATCATCTCCGGGCGGCGCAGATCGAGGTAACGATACTGGAGACGCAGCTCCTCGTTGACCTTGTTGGCGATCTCAGGGTCATCGACCGGGAACGGCAGCACCTCGGCGTTGTTCAGCACGGTCAGGCGCTCGACGAGGACTTCGACCTGGCCGGTGGGGATTTTGTCGTTGTTCGTGCCAGCGGGACGCAGGCGCACCTTGCCGGCGATCTCGATGACAGACTCGCTGTGCAGGTGCGTGGCGACCTCGAAGACATCTTTCGGCAGGTCGGCGGGATCAAACAGGGTCTGCGTGCGGCCCTCGCGGTCGCGCAGGTCGATGAAGAGGAGTCCGCCGAGGTCGCGGCGGGAATGAACCCAGCCGGTCAAAGTCACAGTCTGTCCGGCGTGTTCCGCGCGGAGCTCGTTGCAATGGTGCGTGCGTTTCATGTCGTCATGCGGGCTCAGGTCGGCCGTCACCCGCGAAATCGAGGGCGGACTTTGGCCGTTGCGGCCGTGAATTCAAAACGAAAGTTGCCGAGGAAAGTTCAGGCAGCTCTTCGGTCATTTGACCGAAATCGCCTCCGACTGGGACGGGCTTGCCGGTGCCTTGGCCCCGAACTTGACCCGCAGATCGTCCAGCAGCGTGTAGACGACGGGGATGACGTAGAGCGTGAGGAAGGTGGACGTCAGCATGCCTCCGACGACGGCGACGCCCATCGGTCGGCGGCTTTCGGCCCCGGCTCCGAATCCGATCGCGATCGGCATGATGCCCGCGATGGTCGAGAGCGCGGTCATCAAAATCGGACGCAGGCGCACCCGGCCGGCTTCTTCCATGGCGGCATGGGAGTCGACTCCTTTTCCCGTCTGCTTGTTGGCGAATTCAACGAGCAGGATGGAATTCTTCGTCACCAAGCCGATCAAGAGGACGAGGCCGATCTGGCTGAAGAGATTCACGTTCATGGCCGGGATCGGCGGATAGAGCCCGATGGCACCGCCCTTGTTCAGAAGCCACAACGCGCCGAAGGCACCGATCATCGCGAGCGGAACGGCGAGGATCACGGTGAAGGGATGGACGAGGCTCTCGAACTGCGCCGCCAGAGTCATGTAGACGATGATCAGGGCGAGTCCGAGGACCCACCAGATCTCGGACGACGTGTCGGCCAGGTTTTTGGCATCGCCTTCCCACGCGTGCAGGACACCGGTGGGGAGACCGGTTGCGAGCAGCGGCTGCACTGCTTTCACGGCGGTGCCAATCGGAACAGAGCCGACCGATGCGGTGATGCTGGCAGAACGGAGGCGGCCGTAGTGGTTGATGCCGTTCGGCGAGCCGCCTTCGGTTCGGGTGACGAGGGCGCTGAGCTGGATGAGTTCTCCCTTGGCGCTTCGGACGTAGACGCGATCGAGGTCCGACGGAGTGAGGCGCGATTCCCGTTCCAGCTGGCCGATGACCTTGTATTCCTTGCCGTCGACCTTGATGCGGCTGAGGTCCAAGCCGCCGAACAGGATCTGAGTCGTGCGGGATATGTCCTGGATGCTCACGCCGAGGGCGGCGGCCCGGTTACGATCGATGTTCACCCGGACTTCCGGTTTATTGACCTCGAACCCAACGCGGACATTGCTGAGAAGCGGTTGGCCGAGTTCGTTGGTGAGGCCCCGGAGGATGTTGGCAAAGTCGTTGGCCGACTTGCTGAGGACGTCGAGATCCTGGTTCTGGAGAATCAGTTCGAACGGCGAATTGTTGAAGCCGACCTCGATCGACTTGGGCAGGTTCGCGATGCCGATGCCGCCCTCCACTTCGGCGAACATCCGCTGGGCGACACCTCCGGGGCCGTTGACGATTTCCTGGACCGTGCGCTTTCGCTCGGAGCTGTCGCTGAAGGTGACAAAGACGATTCCAAGGCTGGCTTGACCGGGTCCGCTGAAGCCGGGCGCCACCATCGCTCCGTAGCTGGTGACTTCGGGAATCTCGGAGATGATCTTCTCGGCCTTCCTGAGCTGTCGATCGGTGTATTCGCTGGTCGAACCGGTGGGCGTCACCACAAGGGCGAACAGCCGTCCCTTGTCCTCCATGGGGAGGAAGTCCTGCTCCAAGCCGCGATACGCCAGGACCATCAATCCCATCGTCGCAGCGGTCACGATCATGGCGACGAAACGGTGGGCGAGGGTCCACTTCAAGGTGCGGGAATAGGTCTGGGTGATCCAGTCCAGCGTGCGTTCGAACACGCCGAAGAGGCCGGTGGGTTTCTTGTGCGAGACCGGCTTCAGCAACCGCGCGGCCATCGCGGGTGAAAGAGTCAAGGCGACGAACGCCGAGATCGCCACCGATCCGGCTACGGCCACGGCGAACTCGATGAACAGGCGGCCAGTGGAGCTCTTTTGGAAGGCCAGCGGGGTGAAGACGGCGATCAGCGAGATGGTGATAGCGATGATGGCCACGCTGATTTCCTCCATGGCCAGGTAGGCTGCCTTCATCGGAGGAACACCCTCTTCGATGTGCCGGTAGATGGCCTCAAGCACCACGATGGCGTCGTCTACAACCACGCCAATGGCCAGCACCAGAGCGAGCATGGTGAGGATGTTGACCGAGTAGCCGAGGGCATACATCAGGGCGAACGTGCCGATGATCGAAACAGGGATGGCGACCGAAGGGATGAGCGTAGCACGGACGTTGCGGAGGAAGACGAAGATGATAAGGACAACGAGTCCGAAAGCGATGGCCAAGGTGTGCCAAACTTCGGCGATGGACTTCTCGACGAAGGTCGAACTGTCAAAGCCGACCCACATGTCGCATCCCTCGGGGAGCGTCGGCCTGACAGCTTCCATCTCCAGCCTGATCGCCTTCGCTACGGACACCGTGTTGGCCTGGGCCTGTTTGACGATGCCGAGGAAAATGCACGGTTTGCCACGAGCGCGAGCAATGGTGCGGAGATCTTCGGGGCCTACCTCGGCCCTCCCGATGTCACGCAGGCGCACGAGCGTGTTCCCCACGTTGCGGACGACCAGTTCGTTGAATTCCGCCGCAGTCTTCAGCTCGCCGAGGGTCTGGATGGTCATCTCGCGGTCGAGGTTCTCGACCCGACCGCTGGGCAATTCGACGTTCTGCTGACGAAGGGCGGTCTGCACGTCGAGCACGGTCACACCTCGGGAAGCCATCTTGTTGGAATCAAGCCAGAGCCGCATGGCGTAGCGCTTCTCCCCGCCGATGGTGATCGAGGATACGCCGGCCACGCTCTGGAACCGGGGCTTGACCTGGCGGTCTGCGAGCGTCGTCAGCTCGAGCGTCGAATAGCGGTCGCTATTAATCGCGATCCAGATGATCGGCTGGGCGTCGGAGTCGGCCTTTGAAACGATGGGTTCCAGGATGTCCTGGGGCAGGGCGCCGCGGACGCGGGAAACCCGGTCACGGACGTCCTGGGCGGCGACGTCGATGTTCCGCGACTGGTCGAATTCGATGGATATGCCGCTGACGCCTTCGCGGCTTTCCGAGCGGAGCGTCTTGATGCCTTGGATGTTGTTGATCGCGTCCTCCAGGCGCTCGGTGATCTCCGTCTCGACCACGCGGGCGTTTGCGCCGGGGAAAACCGTCGTGACGCTGATGACGGGAGGATCGATGGCCGGCAGCTCGCGCACCGGAAGCCGGGACAGGCCGATCAGTCCGAAGAGGATCAGCGCGAGATTCATCATCGTCGCGAGGACCACGTTGTCCCGCATCCACTGGAATTCCTCCCGAGTGCCGGACCGAATCCCCAGCTGCGTCAGAGATCCCGGGCCGATGAGTTCCGCCACCCGCTTGATGACCGTGGTGTGATTCAACGGCTCGCCCTCG
>JBBRDN010000178.1:0-9908 GCA_038203875.1 Verrucomicrobiota bacterium | reverse complement strand
CTCGGTCTCGGTGGAAGGCCACCTCTTCTGGGTCGCCGACACGGCGGACAATCTCTACAACGTCGGCGGCGTGGCCCGTGGCGGCGGGGCGAATGCGGCCGGATTCGGCCGGAATCCTACCTACAACAACTTCGTCGGATCCGAGATCGACGTCGTCGCCGGCTATATGGTGAACAAGTTTGCCATGCTCGAAGGCGGCTACGGCCACTTCTTCCCCGGCAGCTATGTAGACAGCACCTGGAAGAACTCCGGCGGCTCAGCCGGCGGCGACTGGTTCTATCTCCAGACAGTGATCCGCTTCTAATTCTTGGGTTGGTTGGTGAGCGACTGGGGGCGGCCGGGCTTTTGTCCGGCCGCCCTTCTTCTTTTAGGGAAGGATGCGGACGAGGGCGGCGCAAAATTGCTGGCTCGAATTGACCACCCTGTTTTCCAGCCGCCAGCGGAACTCTGCGGCCAACTCAGCCGATCGATTGAGTTGCCCAGCTCAAACGCCGCCATTCCAGCGCGATGAAATCCCGCTCCCGACAGATCCCATAGCCCATTCCACTGGCAGTCCGGTCGATCCTTCCAGAATGAACCGGATTCATCGCTCCAATGAACACGATGAACCAAATTGAATCGTCTGAATCCCGTCCACGGCGTCCGGCCTGCTTCCACCTCCTTTGTGCCCGTCCTGTCGACGATATCTACACGCAGCGAACGTTTCCCTACCGGATCTCCCGGGCCAGCGGAACGACCGGCGGCAGCAGACCGTTCTCCGATCGACCAACTCTTGGCCGAACAAAGACTCCTCACCCCCGTCGACCGCTTCGCCCGAATCCACGAGGCCGGGACCCATCCCAGGACGATCAGCCAATATCGTGAGCTTATCCCCTCGTCCAAACTTGAGGACGGCGAACAATTCGCTTTTGAGGTCGATATCGACAAATGCTCGGGCTGCAAAGCATGCGTCACCGCCTGCCATTCGTTGAACGGCCTGGATGATGATGAATCCTGGAGATCCGTAGGGCTGCTGATCGAGAAGCCGTCTGGACCGGGAGGAAGCGAGACGAAGAGAATCGTTGAAGGCGTTCCCATCTCGTTCAATCGCTCGCCCGCTTCGGAACGCCCAGTGAGTCGCGTTTCGCTTGCGACCCCTCTCCAACGCACAGTCACGACTGCCTGCCACCATTGTGTGGATCCCGGATGCCTCAACGGCTGTCCCGTCCTCGCCTACGAAAAGGATCCCGTCACCGGCATCGTCCGGCATCTCGATGACCAGTGCATCGGTTGCCAGTATTGCGTGATGAAATGCCCCTATGAGGTGCCGCGCTACTCGGCGCGTCTGGGCATCGTCCGCAAGTGCGACATGTGCACGCAACGGCTCGAAGTCGGCGAAGCGCCGGCCTGCGTCCAAGCCTGCCCGAACGAAGCCATCCGCATCCGCATCGTCGATGTCGCGGAAACACTTTCCATTTTTCGGCCGCCGGAATCGCCTGCCAGAAACGGGCACAAAAACGGCACAAGCGGTGTCGACGGCCGAATCACCTTCAACCCATTCCTTGCCGGCTCGCCCAATCCGCGGATCACCGTCCCAACCACACGATACAAGTCGGCGATCAACCCTGACGTCATGCTGGTCGCGGCAGACGCCGCCGCACTCCGCGCCGCCGACCCGCATCTCCCGCTCGCGCTCATGTTGCCCCTGTCGCAGCTATCGGCAGGGACCATGGCCATCACCGCGCAGCTGGGGACTCCGGCACATCTCAAGGCGGGGACCACCGCGGCTCTTGTCGTCATGGCCGTCGCCCTGGGAATCGGGACACTCCACCTCGGGAAGCCGCTGCGCGCGTGGAAAGCCTTCCTCGGCTGGAGAAAATCGTGGTTCAGCCGTGAGGCCATCGCCTTCGGGCTCTATCTGAAAGTCATTGCCGCACTTACCGCTCTTCTGTGGCTCAAGCCCGACCTGCTTCCCGAAAACGCGCGACCGACGGCGTTCGGCTTCGCAGCATTCCTCGGTCTGGTTTCGGTGTTCTGCTCGGTGATGCTCTACGTCGACACCCGCCGGCGATTTTGGTCATTCGGACGCACGTGCGGAAAGTTCTTCGGCTCCACCATCATCCTCGGCCTCGCCGCAGGGACTGTGTTGAACCCGAGCCAAGGAGTCTGGACGTCAGTGGTGATCGCACTGATCGCCAAACTCGCCCTCGAGTTTGAAATCTTCACTTCGCTGAAACCAGGAGGACACTTCGAACTGCGTCGCTCCGCGCTCCTCCTGACGGGCCATTTCAGGAAGCTGAGCATCACCCGCCTCGCCTTCGGCGTATCCGGCGGACTGGTCGTTCCCGCGCTCGTCCTCGCCGGCCTGCTCCCGATGAATCCCTTCACCGGACTCGTGGCAACGTCCCTGCTGATGGCAGGAGAAGTCTGCGAACGTGTGCTTTTCTTCGCAGCCGTTGCTCCAGACAAAATGCCCGGAGGGATCACCACATGACCACGCCCGTCGTCATACCGCAGGCTTCTCCGCTGGAGAACGCGTTCCGTGCCTTCAACGGCGCGATGACCTCGGAGTTGGTCCAGAGCCCTGCTGACTTCGGGCTCGGCCACGCTCCCGCGAGGCTCATTCCCGACGCGACCACGACGGTCGTCTGCGGCTTCTGTTCCACCGGTTGCGGGCTGAACGTCCATTTGAAGGACGGCGTGGCCGTCAATCTGACTGCGGACCCTTCGTATCCGGTCAATCTAGGCATGGCCTGTCCTAAAGGCTGGGAGGCTTTGACGCCGCTGGACGCACACGATCGCGGCACGACGCCTCTGATGCGGAGCGATTCCGAAACCCTTCAGCCGACGGATTGGGACACGGCCATGAAGATGTTCTGTGAACGCTTCAAAGACATCCAGACGAAGCACGGCAACGATTCCGTCGCCTGGATCGGCACCGGCCAGATCGCCGTGGAGGAATTCGCCTTCCTCGGCGCACTCGGGAAGTTCGGCATGGGCATGAAACACGGCGACGGTAACACGCGCCAGTGCATGGCCACCTCCGCCGTGGCCTACAAGGAGTCATTCGGCTTCGACGCACCGCCCTACACCTATGCGGACTTCGAGCAATCGGACGTGCTCGTCTTCATCGGGGCCAATCCCTGCATCGCGCACCCGATCATGTGGCAACGGGTCCTGAGGAACCCGAACAAGCCCGAGATCATCGTCATCGACCCGCGCTGCACGGAGACGGCGATGAACGCCACGCAGCATCTGGGACTGAAACCAAAGAGCGACCTCGTCCTGATCTACGGATTGGCAAACATGCTGATCCAAAACGGCTGGATCGACCGGAACTACATCGCCCGTTCGACGACTGAATTCGACGCCTTCGCCGAATTCGTCCGGCAATTCACTCCCGATACGGTCGCCGCACAGACGGGATTGACCGTCGGCCAGCTCTATCGCTGCGCCGAAACGATCCATCACGGCAAGGCTGTCAGCCTCTGGTGGACGATGGGCGTGAACCAGAGCCACGAGGCTACCCGCACTGCCCAAGCGATCATCAATCTCGCCCTGATGACAGGAAACATCGGGCGCCCCGGCACCGGCGCGAACTCGATCACCGGCCAGTGCAACGCCATGGGCAGCCGCCTCTGGAGCAACACCACGAACCTCCTCGGTGGACATGATTTCAAGAAACCGGAACACCGCGCAAAGGTGGCCGACGTCCTCGGCATTTCGGAAGACCGTATTCCGCAGGAAGCCTCGTGGGCATACGACCAGATCCTCGCCGGCATCGATTCGGGGGCGATCAAGGGCCTGTGGATCCTTGCAACCAACACGGCCCACTCGTGGATCAACCAGAAGTCGGTTCGCGAGACCTTTGCCAAGCTGGAGTTCCTCGTCGTGCAGGACATGTATCCGACGACGGAGACCGCCCAGCTTGCCGACCTATATCTCCCCGCAGCCGGCTGGGGTGAGAAGGAGGGCACGTTCATCAACTCCGAGCGACGTTACGGACTACTCAAGAAAGTGCGTCGCGCACCGGGACAGGCCTTGAGCGACTTCAGCATCTTCCGTCTAATCGCCCACTACTGGGGTTGCGGAGACATGTTCGCGAAGTGGAGTTCGCCCGAAGCCGCCTTCCAGATCCTCAAGCAACTCTCCGCCGGACAACCCTGCGACATCACCGGGATTGAAGACTACCCGATGATCGACCGATGCGGCGGCGTGCAATGGCCATGGCCTTCCCAGATGCCGGATGCCGGATGCCGGATGCCGGATGCCGAGCGCCGTCTCTTTGCAGACGGCCGCTTCCACACACCCGACGGCCGCGCAAAGTTCATCTTCGAGCAGCCGCGTCCGGTCGCCGAACCGACGACGCCCGAGTTTCCGATCGTCCTGCTGACCGGTCGCGGCACCAGCGCGCAGTGGCACACCAACAGCCGCACCGGCAAGTCCGCCATCCTCCGGCAGCTCTACCCCGCCAACGTCTACGTCGAGATCAACCACGACGACGCCGATCGGTTGGGCATCGAGCCCAACTCGCCGGTCGAGGTCGCCTCAGCCCGCGGACGGATCACCGCCACGGCCTTCGTCACGGGCACCGTCCAACCGGGGACGGTCTTCATGCCCATGCACTATCCGGAGACGAACAAGCTGACCTTTCCGGCCTTCGACCCCTATTCGAGGCAACCCAGCTACAAGCACTGCGCCGTGAATCTGACACCCCTCTGAACCATGACCACGGAAGCCACCACGCCCGCTCCGCCTCCGGGAACTGCGTTCACTTCGGAGCAGAAGGAGTTTCTCGCCGGACTCATGGCCGGAGTCGCGCAGCGCAATGTCCATCCCTACGTCGGCATCGTGCCAGGTTCGGGAGCCATCACGGCAACACCCTCTGAAGGCGGGGAAAACCTGGCGTCGCCTTCGACCAAATGGCATGGCCAAGACGTGGCCGATCTCTGCAAGCAAGAGTTGTGGAAGATGCAGGAACACGGCCTCGATTGCTGGGACCGCCTCTTGGCGCATTCGGACGCAGACAAGCATCCCGACGACGAACACAACTTCCGCTTCCGCTTCTACGGGCTCTTCTACGTCGCGCCGAACCAGGCGTCCTTCATGCTCCGCTGCCGCATACCGGCAGGCGAACTGACATCCGTCCAACTACGCGGCCTCGCCGAAATGGCGGATCTCTACGGCAACGGCAAGTCGGCGATCACCACGCGTTCCAATCTCCAAATCCGCGAGATTGCTCCCAAGAACCTGGTCAACGTCCTGACGAAACTGCAGAGCCTCGGCCTGACGTCCAAGGGTTCCGGCGTCGACAACGTCCGCAACATCACCGCATCTCCCACCGCCGGGATCGATCCGCAGGAGTATCTCGACTCCCGGCCCCATGCCTACGGGCTCCATCACTACATTCTCAACAACCGCGACCTCTTCGACCTGCCGCGCAAGTTCAACGTCTCCTTCGAAGGCGGCGGTGCCATCGACACGGTCGCGGACACGAACGACATCGGCTTCATGGCGGTGAAGGTCTCCTCGAAGGAAGGAGTTTCGCTCAAAGACGGTTCCGCGATCGCTCTTGAGCCCGGCGTCTACTACCGCGTCGAACTCGCGGGCATCACCGGCCACAAGCAGTTTGCCAAAGATGCAGGCATCGTCATCAAACCGAACGAAGCCGTCGCTGTCTCGGCCGCCATTCTCCGCGTCTTCTCCGAACACGGCGACCGCACGGACCGCAAGAAGGCCCGTCTCAAGTATCTGATCGACAAATGGGGCACCGAGAAGTTCCTCGCCGAGACCCAGAAGAAGCTGGCCTTCCCGCTCGTAAAACTCGTGGCCGACCAATGCCACTCGCGGCATCCCGCCATCCGGCATGGCCATGTCGGAGTCTATCGCCAGAACCAGCCCGGCCGGAACTACATCGGCGCGGTCGTGCCCGTGGGGATCATGTCGTCGAAGCAGATGCGCCGTGTCGCTGACCTCGCGGAGAACTATGGCAGCGGCCAACTCCGACTGACGCCGTGGCAGAACTTCATCATCACGGATGTGCCCGACGGCTTCGTCGACACGTTGAAGCGCAACCTCGCCCGAGCCGGGCTCCCGGCCGACACCACCAACATCCTGGGCGGCCTCGTCGCATGCACGGGCAACAACGGCTGCAAGTATTCCAGCGCCGACACGAAGGGAAACGCCGTGGCACTCGGCGACCATCTCAACCGAAAGCTGCAGCTCGACCAGCCGATCAACATCCACCTGACCGGTTGCCCGAACAGCTGCGCCCAGCACTACATGGGCGACATCGGCATGCAGGCCGTCCGGGTGGCCAACGGCAAGGACAGCGTCGAAGGCTACAACATCGCATTCGGCGGCGGCTTCGGCAGTCATCAAGGCGTGGCCAAGCAGGTCTTCAGCAATCTTCCCTTCACCGAGATTCCCGGACTGCTTGAAAAGGTCCTCAAGGTCTATCTGGCCAAACGCCAAGGCGGAGAGAGCTTCGCCGTCTTCACCCGGCGCCATGAGTTGAAGCAGCTGCAGGAGCTCTTTTCGGAGTGAACCCATGAACACCTTCATCCCCCAGCTTCCCGAGTCCGCGCCGTTTACTCCCGAGCAGCGGGCCTACCTGAACGGCTACCTCGCCGGCCTGTTCTCGTATGTGCCCGTGCCCAGCACCGTGGCGGCTCCCGCTGCGGCTGCCTCCAAACCACTCCAACCGCTCGCCATCTTTTTCGGGACCCAAACGGGCACGGCGGAGAAGCTGGCGAAACGCGTTTCCAAGGAAGCCGGCAAACACGGTTTCGCCCCGACGATCCACGATCTCGCGAAGTATCCTTTCAACCAGCTCGCGTCGGAACAGAACGTCCTCGTGCTCACCAGCACCTACGGCGACGGCGAACCGCCCGACAGCGCGAAGTCGTTCTGGGATGCGCTGGCCGCGGACACCGCCCCCAAGCTCGGGACAATGCGCTATTCGGTGCTCGCGCTGGGCGACACGAACTACGCGCGCTTCTGCCAGTTCGGCAAAGACGTCGACATGCGGCTGGAGACCCTCGGCGCTAAACGCATCCAACCGCGCGTCGACTGCGATGTGGATTACGACGAGCCGTTCGCCAAGTGGCTCGCCTCGACGCTGCCCGCGCTCGTCGAAGCCAATGGTGCCGCCTCTGTCGCGCCCTCGCTCGCGGCCGGCTCGCCGAGCGACGCCGAGGCAGAAGGATCCAACTGGACGAAGAGCAATCCGTTCCCGGCGAAGCTCGTCACCAACCGTCGTCTCAACGGCCAGGGATCGGGCAAGGACGTGCGCCATTTCGAAATCGCACTGGGAGGCTCCGATCTCACCTATGAAGTGGGCGATGCGCTTGGAGTGACGCCGACCAACGATTCGACTTTGGTGTCGGAGCTGGTCAGCACGCTGGGATTCAGCGGCGACGAGGAGGTCCCGGGAAAAGACGGCAAACCGTTGCCGATCCGCTCCGCCCTGCTGGGCCACTTCGACATCACGCGGATTCCCCAGCCCTTCCTCGCCGCCATGGCAGAGCGATCCGGAGACGATCTCCTCAAGCAGTTGGTCGCGCCCACCGCCAACGGCGAGCTCGCCAAGTTCCTCTTCGGCCGCGAAATCATCGACCTGCTGCTGGCCCATCCGAAAGCGCGCTTCTCTCCGTCCGAGTTCGTGGGTTTGCTCAAGAAGCTCCAGCCGCGCCTCTATTCCATTTCCTCCAGCCTCAAGGCACATCCGGGCCAGGTCCATCTGACCGTCGGGGTCGTCCGCTATGAATCGCTCGGAAGAAAACGCGCCGGCGTCTGCTCCACATTTCTCGCCGAACGGGCCGATGCCGCGGCGGTTCCGGTCTTCGTCCACCAGAACACCGGCTTCCGTCCGCCAGCGTCCGACAAGCCGCTGATCATGGTCGGACCGGGAACGGGCATCGCGCCTTTCCGCGCCTACCTCGAAGACCGCAAGGCCACGGGAGCCAAAGGCCGCAACTGGCTCTTCTTCGGCGACCAGAAATCCACGACGGACTTCCTCTATCAGGATGAGATGTCGGCGATGCAGAAGGACGGGTTGCTCAACCGTCTGGACCTCGCCTGGTCCCGCGACCAGGCGGAGAAAGTCTACGTCCAGCAACGGATGCTGGAGAACGCCAAAGAGCTCTACGCGTGGCTGGAAGACGGCGCGGGCTTCTACGTCTGCGGCGACGCCGGCCGCATGGCCAAGGATGTGGACCTGGCCCTGCACCAAGTCGTCGAAAAAGCGGGTGGCAAGACGCCCGATCAAGCCGCCGACTACGTCAAGAAACTGAAGTCCGAGAAGCGCTATCAGCGAGACGTGTATTGAAGGCAGGACAGGCTTCCAGCTTGTCCTCAATGGTCAGGAGCTACGCAAGCCGGACCCATCTTGCGACCAACAACCCCAAAACAAGGGGCAGGTTGGACGCCCGCCCTACATTAAAGACCATGACCAAAACCCAGCTCACCGAATCAATCCTCGCGGCCAAGAAGCGCAAGAAGACCACTTGGGCCGCCATTGCCAAGGCCGCCGGGCTTTCCGAGGTTTTCACGACCTCCGCTTGTCTCGGCGAAAACGCCCTCGAAGCCGACGCTGCCAAGAAGGTCACCAAGTTTCTCGGACTGAAAGCCGAAGTGGCCGAAGCGCTGGCCGAGTTCGCCAACAAGGGCGAAGCCGCGCCGACCGTGTCGAAAGAGCCGCTGCAATACCGCTTCCAGGAGGTCATCTACGTCTACGGATCGACGATGAAGGCGTTGATCGAGGAGAAGTTCGGACCCGGGATCATGAGCGCCATCGACTTCACCATGGACATCGAAAAGGTCGAAGACCCCACGGGCGACCGCGTGAAGATCACGATGAACGGAAAGTTCCTCGGCTACAAAAAGTGGTAGCAGGTCGCCCGGCCGGAGCCCGGTCCTAAACGACCTCGCAACCCGCAACTACACCATGTCGTCAGACGGACCGGCATCCATCGGGACGCTTCCTTCCACGCCGTCGGGGCCGGTCCCGGGAACGGAATACTTCCTCAGATACTTCAACGCCACGGCCAGATCGCGCGGCATGGGGGCCTCGATCACGACCGGTTCTCCGGTGACCGGATGCTTGAACTCCAGAGTGGCGGCATGGAGGGCGAGCCGCGGCGTGAGCGGCTTCTCCTCCTCGGTTTCCTTCAGGCGGTAGTTCCGTTTAATGGACGAAAGCCAGAGCGGCTTGCCGCCGTAAACCGTGTCCGCGCAGATCGGCAGCTTGACCCATTTTAGGTGCACGCGGATCTGGTGGGTGCGGCCGGTGACCGGATGGCACCTGACCCACGCGTGTCTCCTGAACGTCTCAAGGACCTCGCACCGGGTGAGGGATTTCTTGCCGCTCTTCGGATCGACGCGCATCAGCGCCTGCTGCATCGGGTGATGGGACAAGGGCATGTCCACTTCGAACGCCGTCTCCGCGGGGAAACCGTTGACCAGGGCGAAGTAGGTCTTCAACGGCTTGTCGGAGCCGAACAGGTTCGCCAGCTGGACCAGGACGGGTTTGTTCCGGGCCAGCAGGATCACGCCGCTGGTTTCGAAATCGAGCCGATGGGCATTGGCCAGATAGTCGATCCCATGCTTCACCGCCCATGGCTTCTTCGCCTCGATGCCGGCGTGCAGAAGCTTCATCAGGTTCGGCCTGTCCGCATCATAGCGGTCGGGCGAGGTCAGAAGTTTGGCTGGCTTGTCGATCGCGAGCAGGTGCTCGTCCTTGTAGAGGATCGGGATCTCCCAGAATTCCTTGGTCGCCGGGGAGGAGAGCTTGATGGTGTCGGCCACGGCGTCAGTGGTGTCCCGCTCAGGACTGCGGAACGACGAGCTTGAGCTCGGTCGCCTGACGATTCAGCCACTCGCTGAAGCTGTAGTAGACGCGCTGTTCACGAAACCGCTGGCCGTAGGCC
>JBBRDN010000177.1:0-9977 GCA_038203875.1 Verrucomicrobiota bacterium | reverse complement strand
AAGGCACGGGCGGCTACGAAATCCTGCCGGCGGCCGGCGAGCTGCCACGCGGAACCAAGATCACGCTGGAACTGAAGGACGAGGCCAAGGAGTTCGGCGAGCAATCGACCATCGAGCGGATCATCAAGCGCTACTCCAGCTTCGTCCCGTTCCCCATCGAGCTGAACGGCGAGAAGGTGAACACCGTCCAGGCCCTCTGGACCCGGAGCAAGAGCGAGATCAAGCCCGAGGAATACGACGAATTCTACCAGTTCATCGGGCACGACCACGACAAGCCCCTGCTCCGCCTGCACTTCAACGCCGACGCCCCGATCGCCATCCAATCCCTGCTGTTCGTGCCGCAGCGCAATATCGAGACGATGGGCATGGGCCGGATCGATTCGGAGGTGAACCTCTATTGCCGCAAGGTGCTCATCCAGGCCAAGGCCAAGGGGCTCTTCCCCGAATGGCTGCGCTTCCTCAAGGGCGTTGTGGACAGCGAGGACCTGCCGCTGAACATCTCCCGCGAGACGATGCAGGACACCTCGTTGCTGCAGAAGTTGAACAAGGTTTTGACCAGCCGCTTCCTCAAGTTCCTCGACGAAACGGCGGAAAAGGATCCGGAAGCCTACGAGAAATTCTACACCGAGTATCAGCGCTTCCTGAAAGAAGGCATCGTCATCGATTTCACCCACAAGGACGCGCTCGGGAAGCTGATCCGCTACGAGTCGTCGTTGATCGATGCAGGCAAAACCACCTCGCTCGCCGACTACGTGAAGCGCATGCCGTCCGAGCAGAAGGAGATTTATTGCCTGATGGCGCCGAACCGCGCCGCAGCGGAGAGCAGCCCCTATTACGAAGTGTTCCGCGAACGAAAATTCGAGGTGCTCTTCCTCTACGACGCCTGGGACGAGTTCGTCATGGATCACCTGCGCGAGTTCGACGGCAAGCCGCTCAAGGCCGCCGAGAAGGCCGACTTGAATCTCAACGAGCCCAAGAAGGAAGGCGCCCTCGACGAGGCAACCGCAAAGTCCCTCGCCGAATGGCTCAAGGCCTCGCTCGGCGACCGTGTCGGCGAAGTCCGCGTTTCGCAGCGCCTCGTCGAGAGCCCCGCCGTCGTGGTCGACTCCGACAAATTCATGACCAGCAGCATGCGTCGCATGCTCAAGGCCATGAAGAAGGACGACGACGCCATGGCTCCCGCAGCCCATGACATGGAGATCAATCCGGCGAACCCGATCATCGTCCGCCTGGAACAGATGCGGCAAAAGGACGCGCCCTTCGCCGTCGAGATCGCCGAGACCATCCTCGATCAGGCCCGCGTCGCCGCCGGCGTGATGGAAGACCCTCGTGCCATGCTCAAGCGGATGAACGCGCTTTTGGAACGGGTGCTGGCGTAAGAGAGCGACTGGCAAGAAAGAATCCCGGACCGGGCAAGGTGATCCGGGATTCTCAGTCCATCCGAACCCCGCGATAGAAGCGTCGGTCGAGCGCGACAGCGTTCGTGTCCGTCACGGTTACTTCACTCCCTGTGCCGGCGATGGAGTTTTGAAGCACAGACCACGAAGTCGCCGAAAGGTTCGTGCTGTATTCCACGCGATAGGTCCTGCCCGCCAGGGTGGGGAGCGTGACGCGGACATCGTTTCCAGAGCGGTCAACTCCCAGATAGATGCCGCTATGCGCTATGAGCACGCCACTGCTAGCCGTGAAATAGGCCAACAACGCCACCTCGCCGCGATCATTGAAGGGAGAGCGGCGGCCATCCTCGGGTCCGGCCATGAACACCGGGTCGGTCCCGAAGGTCACATTGTCCACTTGCCGCACGATGCCATCGCCCCCGTCAATCATGTCCCCGGAGCGCGCGAGGAGACCCACGGATCCTTCCGGTTCCGCCAGCCAGATGCCGAATGAAAACGGGCCGACGCCAGGACCGCCCAGACGGGCGCGAAACACGACCTGGTTCCGGGAATTCATGAAAGCCTGACGGAAGGGCGGCACATAGATGGAGGTGTCTTCAAACACGACCCCCAAAGGAGCACCGGGGGCCTGCTGGCCGGTCCGCATAAGCAGGAGCGGGGTCGAGCCATTGGTCGGGGCCAGCCAGAGACCAAAGTCCTTTCCGGTGGACGAGTAACATCCGACGAACACCACGGCGCCGTCGGCGCCGAGCAGAACGTGGCTAAAGGATGAGGAACCGCCATCAAAGCGCCGGAAGAACGTCCCCGGAATGCCCGGTGCCGGCTGGCCGGCTTGCGCGATGATCCGAAGTGAATTTGGTGCGCCCGCGACCACGAACTCCGAGTTGGTGCTGTTCAAACCCGGACCGTTTAGAAAGGTGGAAAAAGCCAGCTCCCCCCGTCCGTTTACCTCCAGGTTTTCGCCTCGCTGGAAGCCGAAAGTGTAGCCGGCTCCGAGCAACGATACAGGTGCGGGCTTGCCGAAGAGCGCGACGCCTTGGACGCCGTCGCCGTTGCCCAGCCAAATTCCGGAGTCAACCGCGGTGCTGGCCACGAAAGCGACCTTGCCATTGGGCATCAGCGCGACCGCTCCGGCCAAATCGGAAATGGAGGTGAAATTACCCGTGGCACCCGGCGCGGAGAAGCCGGTCCGAGCCACGATAACTCCGTTGGTGGGGGGGCCTGCCACGATGGCGATGTTGTTCGTCGGTCCGACTTCCGATCCGGAAAGAATGGCCCGGCCAGCCGTGGTATTGACGACAAACCCGAGCAATTCAGCCAGCGCCGGAATAACTTCATTAAAGTGTGGGATCGGCGTAACGCGATAGCGGTAGATCCGTGGTTCAATGTCGACGACCCCTCCGATGAGCGCGGCGCCCAGTTTGCCAAAGTATTGCGCTTCCACATCTTCGTCGTAAGCACCAAAGCCGACCGATTCGTGCTCGTCGATGTTTGGTTTAAACAAGTGTCGGATAGTTCCGCCGTTGGTCGAACCCGGCATAGGGTCACCCGTCCGCGACACCAAACGCAACTCACCCGGCAGGCCGCCCCAAATACCCAGCTTGTTCGTGGAGGTTACTCCCAACCCGCTGACGTTGGCCGTAAACGCAATCCGCCCGTCGTCCGCCACCGAAACGTCGCTGAAGCTGGAAAAATGAATGCTGGCGCTCAGCCCCGGGGCGGGTTGACCGGAAAGGGCCACCGTCTGGAAAGAAACTTCCGTCTGGGCGGCTGACAACGCGCGCGCCAAAGCCACAAGTCCGAGAAGAGGACGAAGCCGGTTCATACGTGGGAGCAGTTTTCCCAATCCTCCGCCTAAGTCAACGAGTTCGGCATCTAGTATTGCCCAGCCGAAACGCAGCCGTTGCCGCGGACACCAGTGGAGGAGGTGTCGACCAGACCCGCGTCGCCGCCGGCGTGATGGAAGACCCTCGTGCCATGCTCAAGCGGATGAACGCGCTTTTGGAGCGGGTGCTGGCTTAGTCCGCCTGGATGGGATTGTGGCCTTGGCCGCCCGCTCAACGAGGGGCAAACCGGCCCATGGCCAAGTGTTCTGGCGTTTCCGCATGACAGCGGTAAGCGCCAATGGGTATTAAAACATAACCCCGGCAGCCCATGCGGCGAGCGCCCATACTTCGGGGTGCGCCGATGCGATTCCATACCGCCAAACTACTGACGCTCTCGATCGCTGCGCTGGTCGCGATTTGGTGTTCGCCTGTCTGCAGTGCCGCACGCGCCGCCACCCGCGCCGCCACTCCGGCGCAGCTCGACTTCTTCGAGCAGCGCATCCGGCCGATTCTCGCAAATGAATGCTACGAGTGCCACGGCGCCAAGAAACAGAAGAACGGGCTCCGCGTGGACTTCCGCGATGGGTTGCTCAAAGGCGGTGACTCCGGTCCGGCACTGATTCCGGGCAATGCCAAGAAGAGCCTGCTGATCCGGTCGATCCGCCACGAGGATCCCGATTCCGAGATGCCCAAGGACCGGCCCAAGCTCTCGGATGCCGTGATCGCTGACTTCGTGAAATGGATCAACCAGGGCGCGCCGGATCCGCGTGACACCGCCCCGACCATTGTCGCCACCAACAGCGTTTCGTGGGAGGCTACTTTCAATGCGCGCAAGGACTGGTGGAGTTTCAAGCCGGTCGCCAAACAGCCGGTTCCGTCTGTGAAAGACAGGAAATGGTCCGCGCATCCCGTGGACCGTTTCCTCTTGGCGAAGATGGAGGCTTCCGGACTTCGGCCGGCGTCGCCGACTGAGCGCCGCACTCTCATCCGCCGCGTGACGTTCGCCCTGACCGGTCTGCCGCCCACCGCGGAGGAAGTCCGCGCGTTCGTCGATGACCCCGCGTCCGATTCCTACACGAAGGTCGTCGATCGGCTCCTGGCCTCGCCTCGTTTTGGAGAGCATTGGGCCCGGCATTGGATGGATCTGGTCCGGTTCGCCGAGAGCCACGGCAGCGAAGGCGATCCCGAGATCCCGAACGCCTGGCGGTATCGGGATTACCTCATCCGGGCGTTCAACAACGACGTGCCGTGGAACCAGCTTGTCCGGGAGCATCTCGCCGGAGACCTGATCGAGAAACCCCGCATGAACAGCTCCGAGGGCATCAACGAATCGCTCGTCGGCCTCGCCCACTTCCGTCTGGTCGAACACGGGTTCAACCCGGTCGACACGCTCGACGAGCAGATCAAGACGATCGACAGCCAGATCGATGTGGTCTCAAAGGCTTTCCAGGGACTGACGACGTCCTGCGCCCGTTGCCACAACCACAAGTTCGATCCCATCGGCGAGCGCGACTACTACGCGCTCTACGGCATCTTCGCCAGCGTCCGTCCGACACAGTTGACCATCGACGAGCCCGAGCGCCTCCGCATCCACCGCGCCGAACTCACCCAGCTGAAAAGCGCGATCAAGACCGCTCTGGCCGATGAGTGGGAGTCCTCCGCCCGCAAGCTCAGTGATGGTCTGCTCGCCCAATCCCACTCGGGAGATTTGCGGCGCCGCGCGATTCCCGGCGACGAGATCCAAACCGCCATTGCGAACCTCAAAGAGCAGGTGATCGCAATCGAAGCCCGTGCCCGCGTCGCAGCTCTCCGGGCCCGCGGAGCGATCAATGCCACCGCCTCGACGCTGAGGCCAATTGCGGCGTGGACCTTCGATTCCGATGCGAAGGATTCGGTCGGCGGACTCCACGGCGAACTCCAAGGAGGCGCGATCATCCGCAACGGACGTCTGGTGCTGGATGGCAAGGGCGCCTTTCTCCGCACCGCACCTTTGGAGCGTTCTTTGACCGAGAAGACGCTCGAAGCATGGGTCTACCTTTCGAACCTCGACCAGCGTGGCGGCGGTGTGATTTCCGTCGAGTCGAAGGACGGCGCGGTCTTCGACTCGATCGCCTTCGCCGAGCGTGAGCCGACGAAATGGGCGCCGGGCAGCGACGCATTTCGCCGAAGCAAAAGCTTGGCCGGCCCCGGCGAAGCAGGGGCGCCAAGCCAGCCGATCCACATCGCGATCGTCTATCGAAACGACAATAGCATCGCGCTGTTCCGCAATGGCGAGCCCTACGGCAGCGCATATACGCCGGCCGGCGATGGAGCCACCCTGAGGACCTTCGCATCCAAGTCGGCGCGGGTGCTTCTCGGCATGCGGCACACCGGCGGAGGCACACCGTTCTTCACGGGCGAAATCGACGAGGCGCGGATCTACGACCGGGCACTGACGCCGGACGAGATTTCCGGGTCGTTCAAAATCGGCACAGGACTGGTCTCGCCCGATGCGATCACGAAGGCGATGACGCCGGAGCAACGCGCCGAACGCGAGCGACTCGTCGCCGAAATCGCCGCCAAGCGCGATGCAGTGGCCAAACAGTTTCCCGACTTCGCGGCTCGCGACGCGGCACGCCGGCGCCGACACGCGGCCCTCGAAGCCGCGACCAAGAACGAAGCCCATCCGCTCCATGCCTGGGGCCAATTGCGCGAAAAAACCGGGACCGAGTTGTCCTCCGGTTGGAAGGCCCTTGCGTTGAAAATGGAGGGCGAACTGCTGACCCGGAGGAGGTTCAACTCCGACGGCTTCAATCCCGCCTGGGAACTGACAGGCGACGACGTAAGTCGGTGGTTTCTCTACGGGGTGAACCCACCGGACGCGGTGAAGCGGCCGGGTGAATTCACCATCGAACCTGAGGGCGACCGCGTGACCGTAGGCCTGCTTCCCGCGGGCGTGTTCAGCCACCTTCGGTCGCAGAAGCACAACGGCGTGTTCGCCTCACCGCGGTTCCACCTCACCAACGACAGCATCAGCGTCCGCGTGGTTGGCGGCAAAGGCGCGCGCGTCCGATTGATCACCGACAACTACCCCATCGGGCAGGGCAACATCTTCCCCCAGGCAACCCTCAACAGCGACGCCCCGACTTGGGTTCGCCTCGATACGGGTTATCGCAAAGGATCGATGGCGTATCTGGAGTTCGCCACCGCCGAAGACGTGACGTCCCGCGACCGCTCAGCGCCCGGAGTAGGCGGGCGTTCGTTTTTCGGGGTGGAGCGGGTGGTCTTCCACGACGGCAAGGCGCCGCCGAAAGAGGATCTCGCGGCGAAGGACTGGCTGCTTTCGAGCGCCGTGCCGAAGTCACCGGACGAACTTGCCAAGCACCTGACGGATACACTTTCCGAGGCCATCGCCGCATGGCGTCGTGATTCCATGACCGAGGTGCAGCGGGTGCTGCTCGACTCGTTCATCCGGAGCGGACTGCTCGCATCGACGCTGGCGGAACTTCCGACCGCCGCAGCCTTGGTGGCCGAATACCGCCGGCTTGAAGGGGAGATTCCCCTGCCCCGCCGCGTTCCGGGAATCGTCGAAGCCGCCGGCTACGACGCTCCGTTGCTATCGCGTGGTGATCCCAAGAAACCGATGGATCCGGTGCCCCGCGGCTATCTGCAATTGGTCGCGGCCCGTCCGTATGCGACGACGGCGAGCGGACGCCTGGAGCTCGCGAACGACATCGTCAACCCTTCGAACCCCCTGACGTCCCGGGTGCTCGTCAACCGTGTCTGGCATCATCTTTTCGGGCGCGGGCTTGTCGGGACCGTCGACAACTTCGGCAGGCTTGGTGAAAAATCGACGCACCCCGAACTCCTCGACTTCCTCGCCGCACGATTTGTCGAGAAAGGCTGGTCGGCGAAGGACCTGATACGCTTCCTCGTCACGACCCGCGCATTCCAGATGTCCAGCGACGCCTCGGCGCCGGCCCGCGAGAAGGATCCCTCCGACGAACTGCTCTCCCACGCCCGCGTCCGTCGCATCGAGGCGGAGTCGATCCGAGACAGCCTCCTCGCCATCAGCGGAAGGCTGGATCCGACGATGTTCGGCGTCGGGGTCAACGCCCTGGCCCCGGCCCAGGAACAACGCCGCCGAAGCATCTACCTGACGGTGCGCCGCAATTTTCTCAGCCCGTTCCTGGAAACCTTCGACCTGCCCAAGCCCTTCTCCACACTCGGCCGCCGCGAGGCGACCAATGTGCCCGCCCAGTCGCTCGCCCTCCTCAACGATCCCTTCGTGATCGAACAGGCTGCTCGGTGGGCCGATGCGATGCTCGGCGCGGAGACCGACCCGGATCATCGGATCCGTCGGATGTTTGAAGCGGCCTTCGCGCGAACCCCCACCGACTTCGAACTGGCCGGTAGCCGGACCTATCTGGCCGATCTCGCCCGCGAACACGGCGACGGCAAGGACAAGCCCGTCTGGCGCGACTTCGCCCAATCGCTGTTCAACCTTAAGGAGTTCATCTACCTCCGCTGATACCCCATGAGCTTCTCGATCTTTCCCCACAACCGTCCATTCGCACCCCTCACCCGGCGCGAGATGCTGCGGCGCACTTCGCTGGGGTTCGGTTCGCTGGCGCTCTCGGCTTTGCTCTCGGAAAAAGCGTTCGGTGCGGCCAGTCCGGGCGGCCTGTCACGGGCACCCCATTTCAAGCCACGCGCGAAGCACATCATCTTTTGCTACATGAGCGGCGGCGTGTCGCACGTGGACTCGTTCGACCCGAAGCCGGAGCTGAAGAAGCGCCATGGCCAGGCGATGCCGGTGCCGGTCAAGCCGACGATGTTCAATGACAACGGCAACATCATGGCAAGCCCTTGGCAGTCCCGTCCACGCGGACAGAGCGGGATCGAAATGACCGACCTGTTCCCAAACATCGCGGAGATGGCCGACGATCTCGCGGTGATCCGTTCGATGACGACCAAAGTGAACGAGCACGCCCAGGGCAGCTACATGATGCATACGGGCTTTCCGTTCGCCGGGCATCCGAGCGCGGGAGCATGGACCGGCTACGGACTCGGTTCAGAGAATGAAAACCTCCCGGCTTTCGTCGTCCTCCAGAGCGGCGGCGCGCAGGTGCCGCACGGCGGTGTCGGGATGTTCAGCAGCGGATTCCTGCCCGCGGAACACCAGGCTTCCATCCTGCAGGTGGACCGCAATCCGGCTTTGGCCAACATCAAGCCCGGCGAAAGCGACGGGCTCCAGAAACGCCGCCTCAGCTTCATCCGCGATCTCGACAACCGTTTCTCCGCCGCCGCCCGCGAACCGCAGATCGAAGCGGCGATCAGCAACTACGAAACGGCCTATCGGATGCAGACCGCGGTGCCGGAACTCTGCGACATCACCGGCGAAACCGAGGCGACGAAGAAGCTCTACGGCCTCGATTCCACGGACAAAGCCGTCGTCGCCTACGCCAAACAATGCCTCGTGGCCCGGAGGTTGATCGAACGCGGTGTCCGCTTTGTCGAGCTCAGCTGCATCACCGCGGGACTGGGCGCCGGCGGCGCGGGCAATCCGTGGGACCAGCACGGACAGATCAAGGAAGGCCACGGCGCCATGGCGCGACAGGTCGATCAGCCGATCGCCGGGCTGTTGAAGGATCTGAAGGCCCGAGGACTGTTGAAGGACACGCTCGTGGTCTTCACCGGCGAATTTGGTCGCACTCCCTTCTCCCAGGGCGGGAGCGGACGGGACCACAATCCATTTGGGTTCAGCATGTGGATGGCCGGCGGCGGCGTGAAGGGCGGCAGCGTCTACGGCGCAACCGATGATCTCGGCTACTATGCGGTGCAGGACCCGTGCACGACCTATGACCTATGGGCCACGGTCCTGCATCTCCTCGGACTCGACCACGAACGGCTCACGTTCCGTTTCGGCGGGCGCGACTTCCGGCTGACAGACGTCCACGGGCAGGTGCTGAAGGCTGTGCTGGCCTGAGGCCGCTCAATCAATCCCCTTGGGCAGCGTGACACCGGCCGCCTTCATCGTCTCCAACGCCAGGTTCAGCTTCGCGACGCGCTGTTGGAGGAATGGATTCTCCGGATACATCGCCGCGTCTTTCCGGACGAAGTCGATGCCGGCGCTGATCAACTGGAACGCTTCATTCGTCGCACCCCGCTGTAGGGCGAGTTCACCCAGGGTAACCGCCAGGGTTCGAGTGGCGGCATTCTCCGGGCCGTAGGCGTTCTTCGAGATCTCCAGCGCTTCGCGGAATGCCTTTTCGGCGGCGTCGAACTGTTTCAGCTCCACGAAGACCCGGCCCAGGGTCCGCAGGCTGAACTGAAGCTCCCGATGCTCCTTCGGCAACGTGGCGCGATGGATGCCCACACCGCGCGTCGCGGCATCCAGCGCTTCGCCAAGGTTGGTGCGGGCCACGAGAATGCTGCCAAGCCTGGCCCAGGCGAACGCGGTCGGCGGCGAATTGGTCCCGAACAACGCCGTTCGGAGCGCAAGCGATTCCCTGGCTGCCTTCTCGGCTTCCGCCAGCTGGTTCATGAACAGGTGGCTGTCGGCCAGATTGCTCAGCCCGGTGGCGAGGTTCACCTGGCCGTCGGGCAGTTTTCGGTTCATCTCGTTGCTCTGCTCCTGCAGCCGGATCGATTCGTCGCGTCGACCCGGTTGAGAACCGAGGACAAGCGACAGGTTCGCCAGCGCGGACGCGTGAGTTTGCGCGACCGACGCCCCCTGCTTTTCACACAGCGAGAGCAGTTCACGCAAAGGTCC
>JBBRDN010000176.1:0-10013 GCA_038203875.1 Verrucomicrobiota bacterium | reverse complement strand
GGCAGCATCCGCGTTTGCGGCCATGACGTGACCAGCAACCGGCAGAAGGCCCTGGAGAAGGTCGGCGCGATCTTCGAGAGCCCGGTCTTCTACGACTATCTCAGCGGCTGGAGGAACCTCGACATCCTCAGCGCCTATTCGGGTGCGACCACCAAGGCACGCATCGCGGAGGTGGTTGAATGGGTCGGGTTGACCGGCCGCATTGATTCCAAAGTCCGGACCTATTCGCACGGCATGCGGGCGCGGCTCGCTTTGGCGCAGGCGCTCTTGCCCAAACCGGAACTGCTGATCCTCGACGAGCCCAGCGACGGTTTGGATCCCGAGGGCATCCACGAGATGCGCGAGACGATCCTGCGGCTGCACCGTGAGCTGGGTCTCACGATCATGTTGTCGTCGCACCTGCTCAACGAGGTGGAGCAGCTCTGCACGCGCATCGCGATTATGCAGAAAGGCCACAAGGTCTTCGAGGGCCGGGTTTCCGAGGTGAAGGCGGCGCGCGGCCGGGTCATGCTGAAGACGGCCGACTTCGATGCGGCGACGGCGCTTCTCCAAATCAACGGGCTGATCACGGCGGCGAGCGAGGGGCGGTTCATCGTGCTGGCCCCGGGCCGTTCCACCGCCGAGGTCATCAGACTGCTCGTGGCTTCGGACGTCGCCGTCGAGGGCGTCTGGCAGCACGAGCAGACACTGGAAGATTTTTACCTCAACCTCCTGAAGACCCCGCCGCCGGTGCCTGGCAAATGACGGGTTCGTCGAACTTCGAGCCCCTCCTAAAACGCTGATCCCATGTTTGTCCGACAACTGAGAAACGAACTCTGGAAGCTCTTCGGCAAGAAGCGCACCTACATCGGCTTCGGCGCGTTCCTGCTCGCGCAGGTGGCGATGCTGATGGCGTTCAAGTTCACCCGCTGGCAGAGCGACTTCGAGCGCATGCTCGGCGGCAACGGCTACGTTCCCACCGAGTTCATCTCGGCCCTGACGGTGGCGGTCGTGATGCTCATCCCGCAGATCATTTTGTTGATGCCGCTCTACGCGACGCTGGTCGGCGGCGACTTTGTGGCCAAGGAATCCGAGGACGGCACGCTGCGGATGATCCTCTGCCGGCCGATCTCCCGGGTGCGCCTGCTCTGGGTGAAATGGATCGCCGGAATCATCTTCGCCGGCGTGTTGGTCGCGGCGCTTGGTGGGACGGCCCTGGGCTTTGCGCGGATCGCGTTTCCGTGGGGCGGGTTGTTCGTGATGGTTCCCGGTCAGGCCTTCAGCGCGATGCCGGCGGGCGAAGGGCTCCAGCGTTTCCTGTTCTCCCATCTGTTCCTCGCGGTGAACGCGAGCACGATGGTGTCGATCGCGTTCATGTTCTCCTGCTTCAACATGAAGCCCGCCGCAGCGACTATCGTGGCGCTGAGCTATATGTTCATCAACGTGGTCATGGAGAGCATCCCGTTCTTCGAGCGCTACAACGACTTCTTCATCACCCACCACTTCCGCTGCTGGCTGCTGGTGCTGGAGAATCCCGTGCCGTGGTCGCGGGTCTTCCAGTCGGAAGTCATCCTGGTCGCCACGAACATCACCGCATTCATCATCGGGGCGATGGCGTTCCAGGTTCGCGACATCAAGTCCTAGCGGAAAACCAGAAGCACGAAGGCCAACAGGCAACCAGGGCCTTCGGGATTTGGCCTTCGGATTTCGGGCTCTGCCGCAGCGCGGCTTCAGCCGATGTCCTCACCCAGCTCAACGTTCCAATAGGCGATGTCGATGAACTGCTTCCAACTGTCGTCGTGGATGCCGCCGAGGCTGATCTGGACGAACGGACGCCACTTGGGCCGTTTGGGTTTCTTGACGAGGCGGAGTCCGGCCTCCTGCGGCGTGCGGTTCGCCTTGCGGGTGTTACACGGTATGCACGAGCAGACGATGTTCTCCCATGAGGTCGGGCCGCCGCGGTCTCGGGGAACGACGTGGTCGAGGTTGAGGTCCTTCCGCTCGAACTTCTTTCCGCAATACTGGCAGGTGTTGTGATCGCGCTCGAAGACGTTGTGCCGGGTGAACTTCACTTCCTTCTTCGGCATGCGGTCGAACACCAGCAGCACGATCACGCGGGGAATGCGGATGCGGTAGGAGACGGTGTGGACGCTCTCGGTGTCGGGGCCGGATTCGGAGATGTTGCGCCACTCCGGGAAATCATATGTCCGGAGACCCGTGCCGACGTCGAACACCACCTGCGCCCGTCCTTCGAAAAGGAGCGTGAGCGCGCGCTTTGCCGAGCAGACATTGACCGCCTGCCAGAGCCGGTTCAGCACCAAGACGTGCTGATTCAGGATTGAAGTCATGGCCGTGTTTACGGGGGCGGAACCTAGCACGGCACTTTTTCCAGCGTCAATGAACCACCGGTGAAGTTTAGGTGGCGTCGTCGTGCGCGGGGTTGCCAACTGGATTTTCCGCGCCTTAGTTTCCGCCAGTCTATGAAACGCACGCTCTGCGCCCTGCTTGTCGCCTCAACCCTCGCCGCCCGCGCCCAAGGCGGACCCGACGATGTCTACGTGCGCGCCTATGCGCTGATCGAGGAGGCGTCAAAAGCGGGCCAGGCGAACCAGCTCCGGTCCGCGTATGAGAAGTTCTCCCAGGCCCAGACCTCGCTGAAGGAACTCCAGAAGGGCTACCCGAACTGGAACGCGCCCGTTGTCGAACTGAGGCTCAGGCTGGTCGAAGAGGCGTTGGAGACGCTCAAGCCGAAGCTTCCGGCCGCTCCCGCCGATCCCGTTCCGATGAAGCCGGTCGTGCCCGACGCGTCCTCGCCTGCGGCCCTCGGCCAGCAGATCCAGTATCTCCAGGCCCAGAACTCGGCGCTCGAAGCGAAGCTGAAGGAGGCGTTGTCGATGCAGGCCGGCACGCTCTCGATCGCCGAGCGCGCCCGGTTGGAAGCCGACGTCACCAGGCTCTCCAAGGAGCAGGAGGTCCTGAAGGTCTCCCTCGCGAAGGAAAAGGAAACCGCCGCTGCAGCAGTCGCGAAGACCAAGGATCTCGAATCGCTCGCCGCCGACGGGAAGAAATTCCGCGAGACGGCCAAAGCGAAGGCTCAACTGGAAGACTCGGTGAAGGATCTCGGCCGTCAGGTTGCCCGTTTGCAGGACGGGGCCAAAGCCGACGCTTCCAAGTCGGCCGAATCGATCAAGGCCGCCGAAGCCCGCGCCACTGCTCTCCAAAAACAGTCTGACGATCTCAAGGCACGCCTTGGTGACGCCGAATCGCGTCTCGCTCCGCTCGCGTCCGCCGAAGCGAAGTCCAGGGCGCTTGCCGGCGAGAAGGCCGATCTGGAGAAGGAAGTTTCCCGCCTGAAGACTGAGCTTGCCCAGAAGCCCAAGGCTCCCGAACGCAATGCCGCCGCCGAGTCCGAGATCATCGCGTTGAAAGCCCAGCTCAAGCTCAGCACCCAAACCCAGGAAGCGGAGCAGGCCAAGGCCACGAGCCTGTCGAAGGAATTGAAGTCGGTCGAAGAACGCGCGATGAAGGATTCGGCGAAGCGCATCAAGCAGCTCCAGGAAGATCTGGCCGATTCGCAGAAGAAGCTGGCCTCCACCGAAACCAAACTCCGCGACGCCACCACCAAACGTAAAGGCCCCGCAGCCGATCAGCGGGCCGTGGAGCTCCAGGCCAAACTCGATGCGATCGAGGCCAAGGCGGTTCCCTACACCAAGGAAGAGCAGGCCCTCTTCAAGTCGCCCAACAAGGCCATCGTCGTCGGGTCCGTCACCAATTCATCGGCGACCGACAAGAAGTCGGTCCGGATCATCCCGCCCGGGGCCGGTGCCCTGGTGTCCGAAGCGGAACGCGCCTTCGCGTCTCGCCGTTTTGAAGAAGCCGAGCAGAAGTTCGCCCAGGCCCTGCGCCAGGACGACAACAACATCTTCCTGCTCTCGAACCTCGGTGCCGCCCAGTTCGAGCTCGGCAAGTTGGCGGACTGCGAGAAGAACGTCGCGAAGGCGCTCAAGATCGACGCCGATGATCCGGCCGCGCTCACGCTTCTCGGCATCCTGCGTTTCCGTCAGGAACGTTGGGACGACGCGCTCACCGCCCTCAGCCGCTCCGCCCAGCTGGCCCCGAACAATGCCGACGCCCAGAACTATCTCGGGATCACCCTCAGCCAAAAGGGCCAGCGCACCGCCGCCGAGGCCGCGCTCCGCAAATCGCTCCAGCTCCAGGCGGACAACCCCGCCGCCCACTACAACCTCGCGGTGATCTACGCGACGCAGAAGCCGCCTTTCGTGGAGCTTGCGCGCTTCCATTACGGCAAGGCCACCGGCCTTGGCCATCCCAAGAATCCCGAGTTCGAGAAGGCTCTGGACGCCATCAAGTAATCGGCGCATGGCCGGGCTGCGGCAGTCCATCCACGAAATCGCCGTGCGCACGCGCGGTCGGGGTTTCACGGAGATAACCGAAGACGTGGCCGGCTTGGTCCGACAGGCCGGCTTCAAGACGGGGGTGGTCACGCTGCACCTCCAGCACACCTCGGCGTCGCTGCTGATCCAGGAGAACGCCGACCCGGACGTCCGGGTGGATTTCGACAGGTTCTTCGCCCGCCTTGTGCCGGACGGAGACCCGATGTTCATCCATTCTGCCGAAGGTCCGGACGACATGCCCGCCCACATCCGCACCGCGTTGATGACCGTCAACCTGTCCATCCCGATCGCCTCCGGCCGGATGGCGTTGGGCACTTGGCAGGGCATCTACGTCTGGGAACACCGGCATGTTCCGCATAGCCGTCTGGTGGTCGTCCATCTGCTCGGGGAATAGAGGTTCAGGCCGACTTGCGCCGAGCTATCTGTTGCCCGGTCCCGCGGAGAAAAATCTTCTAAGGAACCCGGGACTCGGGTGTCGTTTCAGTATGACGTCCCAATTCAAGCTCCCGCTTTTTGTGGTTTTCATTGCCGCCGTCTCGTTTCAGTGCCTCGCGATGAGATCCGTTGGAACGTTGACCAAGAAGGAAGCCACAGAGATGGGGATCGAAATCCGGGCCTCGGCGGCGGGGCCCGAGGCTCTCTGGCTGCAGCTCGAATTCAAACCTGAAGGGAAGCTCAAGGCCTACGACCACGTCGAACTGGAGATCGACGACGGCGGCAAATTGTTGGTGGCCTACGCCGCTTTGGGCGAGAAGCGTTCAAGTTCGGGGGCCGTGGTGGTTGGGTTCATGGCCAGCCGCGCCTACGTCGGAAAAATCACTCTGAGCATCATCACGGGCTTTCCCTCGAACTTTAGCGCGAATCAACTTCGGATGAAGGAGTTCGTAGACCTCTCGAAGATCCAATGACGGGGCGGCTCGCCGCGCGACGCGAGGAACTTGATCGGTGGCGGCTGCGACTTGGGAATGAACTGGCGCGTCGCCTGTTGCGTGGCAACTTCGCGGCGTGCGTTCGTCATTCCTCCGATTTGTTCCGGGTTGGGCCGCGTTCTTGGGCTGTGCGGTTGGAATTATTTCGGCCGCTGATCGGGCCGCATCCGGGCCGGCCTTCAGCTTCCGCGGACCCGAGATCTACCCCATCGATTTTCAGGCCTCGCTCCTTCACAAGGCTGATCTGAACGGCGACGGAAAGCTGGACCTCGTCGTCGTCAACAACGCCAAGTCGCGCATCCAGATCCTGTGGAACCAGACGGGCCAGACGAACCGCCCCGCCTCCGTCTCGACCCGGCGCGAGGTGAACGAACTTCCGCCCGACGCCCGCTTTCGCATCGATTCCGTCTCATCGGAAAAACGCATCGCCGCGCTCGCGGTGACCGATCTCAACGGCGACGGCCGGCCGGATTTTCTCTACTACGGCGGCGAGCCGAAGGAACTGATCTTCCAGGCGAATCTCGGAACGAATGGTTGGGCCGCTCTGAAGCGCTGGCCCATTGAGGATGCCATGCTTTCGCCGAACGCCCTCGCGACCGGGGACATCGACGGCGATGGATTGCCCGACGTGGTCCTGCTTGCCGAGACGCATCTCTACGTTCTTCGCCAGGGCAAGGACCACCAGCTTTCCGAGCCCGAGAAGATCCCGCTCTCGGCCGCAGTGAAGTCCGTGCAGATCCTCGATGTGAACGGTGACGGCCGTCAGGATCTGCTGCTCGTGAACTGGGATTCACCCACGCCGTTCCGCGTCCGCTTCCAGAACGCCGCCGGCCAGCTTGGTCCCGAGATTCATTTCAGCTCGCCGCCGGTCCGGTCCTACTGGGCCGACGACCTCGACGGGGATGGCCGCGCGGAGATCGTCAGCATCGCGCTGAACTCCGGCCGCGCGTCGCTCGCCAACGTGATGAAAGGAACCGCCACTCCGCTTGCCGCCGGATTGGTCGAAGGCCAGTTCGAGATCCAACCTCTCCCGCGCACCTCGAAGTCCAAACGCGGCCTCGCCTTTTCCGATGTGAACGGCGATGGCCTGACCGACCTGCTCGTGGCCGATCCTGAGAGCGGCCAACTCTCGCTCCAGCTGCAGAAAGCCGACGGCACGTTTGGACCCGCCGCGACGTTTCCAACCCTTGCGGGCGTGACCGAACTGGCAGGCCTCGACTGGAACGGCGACGGCCGCGCAGAGATCGCGCTGCTCAGCCCGGATGAGAAGCTCGTGTCCATCACGCGGCTGGATGATTCCGGCAAACTGCCGTTCCCGACGCCGCTCGCGGTCACGGGGAAGCCCCTCGTCCTGGCGTCGGGTCCGCTCGCAGGCGGCACCAACGTTTTTGCGATCGTTGCGGACAACGACGGCAAACGGTCGCTCCAGCTCTTCGGCCCGGGTGGTTTGGTGAAATCGCAGAAGCTGGGCGAGTCCTTCAAGGGTGCTCCCGCGACGATGATCGCCCACGACATCGACCAGGATGGGCTCACCGACCTCGTCATCCTGGTGGCGTATGAGAAAGCCCGCGTGCTCCGCCAGGTGGCTGGAAAAGACTTCGAGGAGATCGAGATCACGTTGCCCGGCGCCGATGGCGAACGGCCCTGGGCCGCGACAGCCGATGTCGATGGCGACGGCAAGGCCGAGTTGCTGCTCGCCCAGAAGAACTTTGTCCGCGGGGTCGTTCTCAAGAAATCCGGCGACCAATGGAGCGTCGATGTCCGGGAGCAGATCAACGGCTCAGGCGCGAATTCGCGCATCGTCGCGGCCGCTCCACTCAAGGTCGGCACCAACACGACCCCGGTGCTGTTCCTCCTCGACGCCGAGCGCCGCGTCTTGAGCTTCGTCCAACGGGACGCCGCCGCCGTCTGGCGGGTGGTGAAGAACATCCAGCTGCCGGTGACCGAGTTCAGCGAACTCCAGCCGCTGGCTCTTGGAGGCAAACAGGTGAACAGCATCGCCTTCCTCGGCCAGAACCTCGCGGCCTGGCTGCGTCTCCATGGCGATGTCCTCGAGCTCCGCGAACTCGACGGCTACGAGACGCCGATCAAGGACGGCCGGCTGAACGACCTCGTCTCAGGCGATCTCAACAGCGACGGCCGAAAGGATCTGGTCTTCCTTGAGACGGCCAAGAACCACATCGACATCGTCCTTTACCAGAAGCCGCACCAACTCGTGCCCGGCAATCGCTGGCAGGTCTTCGAGGAACGCACCTTCCGCCAGCAGCGCGGCGGCGGCATGGAACCCCGCGAAGCCCTCGTCGGCGACGTGACCGGCGACGGCAAGCCGGACCTGATCGTCTTCGTCCACGACCGCATCCTCGTTTATCCCCAGGAATAACCGCGCTATTGAAACGTCGCTCTAGCCGGCGCCTAATTCGATCAACTCCCATCGCACCATGAACCTTTCCCGTCGCTCCTTCCTCGCTTCCGCGGCCGCGCTGCCGGCAGCGGGTGCACTTGTCACCGCGGGCGCTCCGAATGCTTCCGCCGCCGCGAAACCGAAGCCCCGCATCCGGCTCGGCATCTCGACGTATTCCTACTGGCACTTTCGCACGGCTAAAGTGCCCATTGAGACTGTCATCGAAAAGGCGGGTGCCCTGGGAGTCGAAGGGGTGGATGTGCTCCACCAGCAGATGGACTTCGAGGAGAAGGCGCCGCTCGACGCCGCTGGCCGCGCCTATTGCCAGAAGCTCAAGCGCCATGCGTTCCGAAACGGGCTTTCGCTCATCTCGCTTTCCACCCATCAGGACTTCGTGGATCCCGATCCCACGGTCCGCCGCGCGGCCATCGACCACACGGTGAAGTGCCTCCAGATCGCGCACGAGCTCGGCGCGCCCAGCATCCGCCTGAACTCCGGCCGTTGGAATTCGATCGCCTCCTTCGACGACCTGATGAAGGCGCGCGGCGATGAACCTGTTTTGCCGGGCTTCAAGGAAGACGACGGTTTCAAGTGGTGCATCGACGCCATCGCCGAGGTCATCCCGAAGGCCGAGGAATACGGCGTGATGCTCGCGCTCGAGAATCACTGGGGCCTCACACGCACGCCGGAAGGCCTCCTGCGCATCATCAACGCGCTGCCGACGCCGTGGATGGGCATCTTGATGGACACGGGCAACTTCCTCGAGAATCCCTACGACCGCCTCAAGCAGATCGCCGCCAAGACGGTGTTCGTGCAGGCCAAGACCTACTACGGCGGCGGCGAGTGGTATACGCTGAACCTCGACTACAAACGCATCGCCAAGATCCTCACCGAGGCCGGTTACACCGGCTACGTCTCGCTGGAGATGGAAGGCAAGGAAGACCCTGACACCGCCGTGCCGAAGAGCGTGAAGCTCCTGCGCGAGGCGTTTGGAAGTTGAACGGGAAATGGAAGAGTTACGCCGGAGTAACCTCAGGAGATTGGGCTGTGGCGCCAGCCACCGGATCAGGTCCGAACGGGCAATCCGCCCCAGCAGGACGGCGGCCACAATGAAGCGATGTGATCCAAGTTAGGGCAGTCATCTTGCCTGTCCCGACCACTAATGGTATTCGTCTGGGTCAGGCTTGCCACCGCCCAAACGGCGTGGTTTTGGCAGTGAGACTTCGTTGGGCAGGCTGGAAAGCCGCCCTGCCTTCCTGAATTTGATTGCGGTGGCCCTTCAACCGCCTCGTTCCGGCCTCACCTCTTACCGCGGTAACCGATGCCGCGTGACCTTCAGCGCTTCGTGGCCCGTGAGATCGAGGTCTAAAGTCAGCCAGCCACCGTCCTTGAGCAGTTCCACCCCGGCGAGGGCCGGACACAACCGGGGCTTGAGCGGCTTCCAGAGCCGCGCACGACGGAGCGCTTTCGTGATCCGCAGGACGGTCGTGCCGAACCATGGAATCGGCGGCAGGCCCGCGAGCATCCTGGCTTTCCAAAATACGAGCGGCGAATGGAGATGACCGATGACCGTTGCCTCGATCTGGTCGGCGAATTTTCCGATCTCCGGGTCTTCGACGAGGAAGGGCAGTGCGGTGGGATCGTGGCAAAATAGCAGCACGCGTTGGCCCGGCTTCAAGGAGCCGAGCGAGCTGCGGAACGCCTCCAGCATCCGCTCACGCTGCGATTGCCATAGATGGCGTTCGGCGGGAAGCGCCTCTGCTTCGAGCACGGGAAACGCGATCACTGACGAAGCAATCCCGATGACCTTGTAGGCTCCGAAGTCGCGTTCCCAATAGCCGGGAATGCCGAGGTGTTTCTCCGAGACGTTATAGCTGTCGAAACGCAGGCCGCCCTGCTTTCCGGCCATGCTCACCTTTCCGAGTTCGTGGTCGCCCATCGTGGTCAGCAGCTTCTCCGGAAAGGCCCTGCGAAGTTTGCCGAGGCATTCCTCGGCGCTTTGCCGTGACGCCGGATCGGTGTGGCCGATGAAGGCGGTGTCGCAGGAAAAGTCGCCGTTGGCCACGACCAGCTCGGGCGCGCCGGTGCGCTCCAGAAAGCGGTCGAGCAGGTAGTTCTTCAGGAGCGGTTCACGCAGCCAGATGTGGTCGCGGTAGGCGGCGAGCGCGGCCTTGCCGAGGCGGGATTTGATCCAGCGCGTCTCGTGGTTGCGACGCTCCTGCTCCGGCGCGCTGGCGTAGTGGATGTCGCTGACGACGGTGATGTGGAGCCGACCCATCGGCCGAGGAT
>JBBRDN010000175.1:0-10084 GCA_038203875.1 Verrucomicrobiota bacterium | reverse complement strand
TGAGGAGCGCCCAGGTCACGTCTTCGATGACAGCGCGTTTGTCGGAAGCTTTGGCCAAGAGGCTGGATGTCGTGGCGATCTCCTTGGCGTTTGGCGGGCGGGTCAGTGTCGTCCAGTAGAGTTCTTCGACGATCTGTGCGTCGGTGCGTCCGGATTTCAAAAGCGAGGACAGGCGGTTCTCCTTGTTGGAAAGCTGGCCGTTGATGAGCGGGCCACTGATGAACTGGAACGCTTGGCCCATCGACGTTTCGTTAGAGCGTTCGCATTCGCAGGTCAACAGGCGCGGAGGCCGGCCGAAGAGGTCCATGTAGCGGTCGCCCTCGGTCATGTTGCGGCGGGCGCGCATGGACTGGACGCCGCCGACCTCGGCCGCGCGGGTGCCGAGCGGATAGCCGGTGAAGTTGACCGGCGCCCCTGTGACGAGGGTCTGCGCGTCGAGGATCTGCTCGGCGGAGAGGCGGCGGATGAGGTTGCGGGAGAAGTTGGTCTCGTCATCCGCGTTGGTGTCGTTGGGCACGGAGGAAAGCTGGTAGGCCTTCGAGGCCACGACGAGCCGGACGATGTGGCGGAGGTTGTAGCCGCTCTTGACGAATTCGCCCGTGAGCTGGTCGAGCAGCTCGGGGTGGCTGGGCGGATTGGTCGCGCGGAAGTCGTCGATGGGATCGACGATTCCCCGGCCCATCATGTGGAACCAGATGCGGTTGACCTGGGACTTGGCGAAGAAAGGATTCTTCGGACTGGTGATCCATTCGGCAAGGCGTTCGAGGCGGTCCGAGCCGTCGTCGGTCGTCGTCGTGTCGCCGAGCATCCGGGCGGGGACGACCTTGCCGGTCTTCGGATGTTTCATGTCGCCGGTGCGGCCGGAGACGACGACCTGTTTGCCCGCGAACTCGTGGCTGTCATTGTCATCGCGGCGCTTGTTCTCGATGACCTTGTAGTCGATCTGCGAGAAGACGCCGGCCCAGCCGTAGTAGTCGTTCTGCGTCCAGCGGTCGAAGGGATGGTTGTGGCACTGCGCGCACTGGAGCCTTGTGCCGAGGAAGAGCTGGGCGATGGCCTCGGAGCGCATCGCCGGATCGCGGTTGGCCCGGTAGAAGTTCGCCGCCGGGCTGTCGTAGGTGCTGCCGCGGCCGGCGACAATCTCACGGGCGAACCGGTCCATCGGCATGTTCTCGGCGAAGGCGCGTTGCAGCCAATGATGGAAGGTTTGGACGCCTTTCTTGTCGAGTGGGCGTTCGTCGATACGGAGCAGGTCGGCCCACTTGAGCGCCCAGAAGGTGGCGAACTCGGGCCGCTCCATCAGTTCGTCGGCGAGGCGGGTGCGCTTGTCGCGGCGCTTGTCGGCGATGAAGGCCTTGGCCTCCTCAGAGGTCGGAGGTGCTCCGGAAAGATCAAGGTAAAGGCGACGGACGAAGGTTTCGTCTGCGACCAAGGACGAGGGGTTCAGCTTCAGCCAGCGGAGCTTCGCGAAGATCTGTTCGTCGACGAAGTTCGCGGGCTTGGCCCCGTTCCACTTGTAGTCCGGGCGCGCAGCGACGAAGGCGAGGCGGACGGGCTGCTGCTGGTCGAGATAACGGACGAGGACCGTGGTCTCGGTCGGCTTGTCGGCGCGGACGCTGCCATCGAGCGCGGGGTTGACGAGCGGGTTGGCGGATTCGTAAACGGCCAACCGGGTGACATCGCGTGAGCTGCCGTCCGAGTAGTGGGCGGTGGCCGCGATCTGCGTCTGCCAAGCGGGTTCGCCGAGGAACTGTTCGCGGGGCGTGACGTCGAGACGGACAAGCCTGGGAGCGCTGTCGCCATCATCCCCGGCGCCATCGGCGATCCAGCGTCGGAGGATTCGGAACTCGTCCGAGTCGGGGCCGAAGCGTTTGCCGCCTTCGTGGGCCAGCTTGGCCGTGGCCTTGAGGAGCAGGAGGCTTTCGTCGGGCAACTGGGGATTGACCCGACGGCCGAAGAGTTCGCGCGTGAAGACGAGAAAATCACCGGCCGGATCTTCGCCGCGGAGGGAGATTTTGAAGCCGCCTTTGCCGCTGGCGTTGCCGTGGCAGGCCCCGGCGTTGCAGCCCGCGCGGGAAACAACTGCCATGACGTCGTTGCGAAAAGAGACGGGCTTGTTCGTCGAAGCCGCGTCAAGCGTCGCGCCGACTCCGGGCCAAGGCAGCGAGGCCAAGCCGAGAAGGGCGGCGAACAGGATGGCTTTTCGGGCGAACACCATGTTGATGACTGGGATTGCCCGAGAGTAATTCAGCCGGGTTCTGGCGAAAGAGGTTTCTTTCGCGTGAAGCCAGGCGGAACGCATTTAGGGAGACGCTTTAGCGGTCTCGGGAAGCGCGTCGGAATCGATGCGGAATCTCCGGTTCATGTAGAGGTCGTCCGCAGTTTGGAAGAAGGCGATGGCGTCGCGTTCCAGTTCGTGGGACTTCGCGTCAGGGGCCTCGTCGACGACCATCTGCCCGATCTTCGGATTGCCCCGGTAGTAATCGACACGGCGGTTGAGGCTGAAGGTCACGAGGCGTTCCTCGGCGTAGATGCCGATGGAGCGGTTGTGGTTGAGCAGGACACGCCGGGAGACGTCGAGATCGCCCTGCAGGTCGTGGCCGAAGAACATCGATTCGTAGGGGCGGCCGATCATGCCGAGCAAGGTCGGGGCGACGTCGAGCTGGCAACCGAGGGTGGAAATGCGTTTCGGCTGGGGAACCATCGTCGGGCTGACGACGAGGAAGGGGATCTCGTAGGATCGGATCGGAATCGACTGGCTGCCGTAGACTCGCGCGCCGTGGTCGGCGAGGACGACGAAGAGAGTGTTCGTCCAGAAGGGTTCCTTGCGGACCATGTCGAAGAATCGTCCGAGGGCGTGGTCGGTGTATTTGACGACGTTCTCGCGTCGCTTCTCGTTCGGGTCTTCGGGAATGCGGCCCGCCGGATAGGTGTAGGGCTTGTGGTTGGAGACCGACATCGTGGTGACGAAGAACGGCAGTCCGCGCTTGTTTCGGTCGCGCATCTCCTCGATCGCCCGGTCGTAGAGGTCCTCGTTGCAGACGCCCCAGATGGTGAGGAAGGAGGGGTTCTTGAAGTCGGTGAGTTCGATGAAGCGGTCCCAGCCGTTGCGTTTGGCAAAGAATCCTGTGCCGTCGAAGACGCCGCGACCCGCGTAGAGGAAGGTGGTGTCGTAGCCGTCGCGGCGCAGGACGCGGGCGATGGTCTCGACGTTTTCCGTGCGGTCGCGGGCCACGATCGAATCGCCGGGCAGCGGAGGGAAAGAGCAGAAGACGCCTTCGTATCCCCGGATCGTGCGGTTGCCGTCGGCGTAGATGTTGTCGAAGAGCATCGCCTCCTTCCGGCAGATCTCGTCCATGCGCGGCGTGAGCGAATCGGGCCGCCCGAGCACGCCCCAGAACTCGGAGCCGAGGCTCTCCTCCAGCAGGAGGACCATGTTCATCTTCGGCTTGGTGGCGTCGCCGGCGATGGCACGGCGGACGGAGCGCGGGTCCTTGGAGAAGACCGCATTGGTCGACTCCAGCATCTTCCGGGTCCGTGCATAGGCTTCGTCGACCGGCATCGTCGGATAGAAGGCCGTGTAGTCGAGGTTGCGCGTCAGGGCGGCGGTGGCGACTGAGACGAAGGTGTTGTTCGCAAGTTCGTTGACCGTGCGTTCATTGGAGAAGCGCACCGACTCCAGGTTCACCGTGAAGCCCAGCAGCGCCGCCACGGCGATCCACGCCAGGGCGACGAAGGGCTTCCTCAGTTGAGCGGCCGCGGGATCAACTGCTCGGAATCCGCGCTTGAGCAGGAACGTGACCACTGCGGCGACGATGCAGCACAGGAGCACGATCCAAACAACCGGGTAGCTCTGCCAGATGTTGACGAAGACTTCGTGCGGATAGATCAGGTAGTCGATGGCGACCGTGTTGTAGCGGGAGCGGAACTCCTCGAAGAAAAACGCCTCGGCCAGGAACAGGAACGTGAGCACTGTCGAGGCGAGGAACAGCCCGGTCAGGAACAATGCCCGCCAAAAGCGGGACTTCCATTTCTTCTCCGAGACAAGGAGGCACCAAAGCGCCAGAGGAGCGGTCAGGACGAGGATGGCCGTCAGATCCATGCGCATTCCCACAAGGAAGGCGCGGGCGTAGTCTGTCCAAGGCACGGAAGACGTCGCCGGGAATGCGATGGCCAAAGCGCAGCGCAGGATGACCGACGCGACGAGCAGAACAGTGACCGCGATCAGTGGGACCCGGAGCCGGGGGGCGAATGAGTTCATCAGGATTGGTTTGGACATGGACTTAAGGCGCATATCCGACCGCACCATACAGCGGTGCGATCAAAGTTCATCCTGTAAAACTGAGTAAGAAACCCTTCGCCGCAGGGCTAAATGCGCGGGGAACCCGGGTCGAGACGGCGACTACTTCTTGGCCGAAGGATCGCCCTTGGCGTCCTTTTTCTTCGTCTGCTTGGGTTCGGGCTTCTGGAAGGCGGGCAGGGTCGCCGCATTGGGGGCGGCCTTCGCCAGGTTGGGGGTGATGTCCGCGTCGATTCGGCGCGTGGCCCAGGCGAGGCCGCCAAGAAGCACGTCCTGGAAGACAGGGCTGGTCCAGACATCTTCGCGATGTCCCATGTTTGTGTAGAAGACACGGCCCTTGCCGTGCATCCGCGCCCAAGTGGAAGGGTAGGGTGGCCGGGCATACTCGTTGCCCTTCATCCCGGTAGTGTCCTGGGTGAGAATTACGTGCAGGTCGGGCGAGAAGTTCTTCAGCGAATACCATTCCTCCTGCGGCCCGAATCCGGCGGGCACGCCTTTGGCGCCGGGGAACGCGCCGTCGATGAGGGCCAGCCTGGTCGTCTGCTGGGCGCCGTGCTTGACGAATTCACCGCCTATCATGGCGATGTAGGAATCCACGGTGGGATCGTTCTTGAAGCGGGCTTCGCCGTTCGCCTTGTTGCCGGGTGAATGGAACGTGTCCGTCGCGCTATGGGTGCCGATGAACCCTTTGCCGCCTTTGATCGCGTCGAGGAAGGCCTGCTTGCCCTCGGGCGACATGGGCGGCTGTTTGTCCGTGCCCGCTTCGGTCAGGTCGCCCGTGGTATAAAAGAAGTAGGCGTCGAACTGCGCGAGGTAGATCGGGCTGAAAAGGCTGCCGTCCTTGCTGAAGGTGAAGTCGAAGCCGTGCTTGGCTCCGACTTCCTTGAGGATCTGCTCGGCGTAGGCCGGCTGGCCGGCGTTCCTTTTGATGACGGAGTGCTCGAAGCCGGACGACTTGGAGAAGAACAGGATTTTTCTTGGGGTGTCGGCTGCGGGGGAGTGGAAGGCTCCCACCAGTAAAAGGCCGGCGGTGAGGAGCGATGTGAGAACGCGCATAGGTTTTTGGGAAGAGGCAAACCGACTGGCTTGGGTTACAGGATTATTGGCCCGGCGTTCGTAGGATCGGCAAGGTCGGCCCATGACTCAGTAGTCTATCCGGACACGGTAGAAGGCGCGGGAGTTCGCCGAGTTGGTGTCGGTAAGCGTGAACCGGCCGCCGGTGCCGTTGGTCGTGGCGAGAGTGATCCACGACGGGGGCAAATTGGTGGTGTATTCGACGCGGTTGAGGCGGTTGCTGACGCTGTTCCACGATATGCTGCGCGAGCCGCCCTCAGACGTGGAGACTGCGACCTTGAGAAGCGTGATATCAACATAGATGAGCGCGTCGTGTATCAGGTTGGTTCCGAGGTAGGGGAGTTCCGTCAATGGCCCGCCGATGTTCGCTTGGTTGAGGGAGTTGGTATAAGGGGGGCGGAACTTCTCCAGCGTGTTTGTTCCCTGAACGACTCTTCCAAAGACCGTGAAGCCCCCGTCACGCGAGTCCAGAAACGTGTTGGTCGAAAGGTTGATGAACCACTGGGACGTGGCAGAGTTGGGCTGGCCTGCGTTGCGGGCCATGGCAATAGTGCCGTATACGTTGCTGTAAGTGGGACCAACTGAGTATTCGTTGGTGATGGCTCCGAAGGTCGGCAGGAAGGAGATTCCCTGGTTGGTAGCGTATCGGTTGAGAACGAAAAAACCACCACCTTGGATGACGAAATCGGGACTCCACCGGTGGATCAACTGGAAGTTTGTGTAGGCTGGGGAGTTCACATACCGGATGAAATTCTGGACCGTGACCGGCTTGTCCTGATCAAAAAGCTCGACGTCGATGTCGCCTACAGTGGTTCGGAATTGGGCCAGGGTCCCGGCGCTTCCGTAGGCCGCCGACAGGAAAAAAAGGGCGCTGAGCAGAGGCAGGATTCCTATCAGTCGTTTCATCTGGAGGAACTTAGCTGAACAAGTGATTTCGCGCGAGCCAGTTTCCATTCGGCCCACCAAGTGGCGATGACGAATAAACAGATCACTAAGCCCAACCACTTCTGTGGGCCCTTCACAAAGACAACGGCGCCGTTGAACGCCATGAACCAGAAGACTCCCCGCACCAGCCAGGTGACCCAGCGCGGACGTGGCGCATGGTGAACCGCCCAGAGGCACAACCAGAAGGCCTCCAAGATCCAGAGGGCAGCGAAGCCGTAGTTGATCCAGAGTCCGATGCTCCATTCGAGGCCGGTCACCTCGCGGGTTTGTCGGCGCACGTCGGCCAGTGCAGTCGTCTGCGACCAGCTGTAGAAAACGTGGAACGCGAGGCAGACATGGGCGAGAAACACCGCGGCCGACAGGCCGAAGAGCCATTGGCGGAGGCGGAGTCTCCGGGGATTCAGCGCGAGCCACTCGGACGCCAGCCAAAGAAGCAGCGCCAGCCAGACGGAGATTCGGGTGGCGAGTTCGCCGGGAGGCATGGCGGCGTCAGGGACGAAGGAATAGTTCCGCCGCCCAGTCGGCGTAGCGCAATCCTTGGCGAGTCAGCTTGAACCGATCGGCCGTCAGTTCCGCGTATCCGAGGCCGACGAGCTTGGCGATGTCCTCCCGCCATTCTTCGGTCAGGTCGAAGGACGTGCGTTGCCGAAAGAGTGCCAGGGGCCAACCTGCGTTCATGCGCAATCCGAAGGCGGCGGCCTCGCCCGCTCGTGCGAGTTGGCGCAGGGCTTCGGTGGATTCGATGGCGCGTTTTCCTTTCTCCAGTTCCTCGCAATAAAGCTGGGTGTTGGACCAGTTCTTGGTGCGGACGCCCCGAACATATCCCGTCGCGCTGGGCCCAAGGCCATAGCTGTCACCGTTGCGCCAATAGGTGACATTTTGGCGGCAGGACTGAGTGGGAACGTCGGCAAACATCTCGTCAGGTGGGAACGCCGTCGGTGCGACGGCCCGCTCCGGGAGATTTCGGGCGAAGTTGGCCACCTCGTATTGGTGGAATCCCTGCGAACCCGCGTAGTCGATCAGTTCTTCATACATCGCGGCGGCCAGGTCGGCATCGACGTCGAACTTGCCGGCCTTCAACTGTTCATAGAGCGGAGTATCGTCCTCGTAGATCACCTCGTAGCAGGAGAGGTGCTCGCTTCCGAGCGCGGTGGCTTCGGCCAAGGTCTGCTTCCAGATGTCCATGGTCTGGCCGGGAATGGCGAACATCAGGTCGATGTTCACATTGTCGAAGCCCGCCTGCCGGAGAATGTCGAAGCTGCGGAAAACCATGTCGCGGCTGTGGACGCGTCCGAGCCGATCGAGGAGTCCTTCATCGAGCGATTGGACACCCATGGAGATGCGGTTGACGCCGGCGGATCGGAGCAGGGCGGCCTTGTCGGCGGAAACCGTGGCGGGGTTGCATTCGACGGTCCACTCGGTTGCTCCCATGAGCCCGCTCCGGCGCATGGTTTCCAGAACCTGCTCCCACTGCTTGAGCGTCAGGAGAGATGGAGTGCCGCCGCCGAAGAAGATGGTCTGTGGCCTGAGGTCGGAGGAGACGAGTTCCAGCTCACGGCAGACGGCGCCGACGTAGCGCTGGATGAGGTCGCCCTTGGCCGGCCCGGAGTAGAAGGCGCAATACTCGCACTTGTGGGCACAGAACGGGACGTGGACGTAGAGACTGCGAACAGATTCCTGCATGACGCGACCGGGAAGCTAGCCCCGTGGCGCCATGGCGCGAACGAAATCCGCCGGGCGGGCTTGAGCCCGGTGGAATCGATCCGGACCTAGGCGGTCCTATGGACGTGCTGGGCCTTGAGGCCCTTGTCGCTCTCGATCAGTTCGAAGGCGACTGTTTCCCCTTCCTTGAGGGTCTTGTAGCCTTCTCCGTCGATCGAGGTGTGGTGGACGAAGACGTCTGTGCCCGATGGGTCTGACAGTATGAAACCGAATCCTTTTCGGTTGTCGAACCACTTCACTTTGCCGGTGGCCATACGAATGCCTCCTGAGGGTTGATGGGTTGGAGCTGCGGGCAAAAAGAAGGGAATTTGGACAGCTCTCCCTACACGGCATTTGCGCCTGCAATTTTTTGGGGTCGAGTTCGGTTGTAAACCTTTGACTCCCTCGGTCAAGCGTGGGGTGCGTGGATTCGTGCGGTCCCCGGGTTTGGAGGCGTTCGCCTTCGCCCTTTCCGAACGCCTCCTCGCCGTTCTACCCTCCGGTCCAATGTCATCTATGGACGATAGCGCCAGCCAGAGCACCCCGATCCGCGCGGATGGACGCGAACTCTCGCGGCTCCGGTCGATCCGGTTCCAGAACCACATCGCGCCCTATGCGACCGGCTCCACGCTCATCGAATGGGGGAATACCCGGGTCATCTGCGGCGTCAGCATCGACGAAGGTGTGCCGCGTTGGATGAAGGAGCAGAACGTCAAGGGCGGCTGGCTGACGGCGGAGTATTCCATGCTCCCTTACTCGACGCTGACCCGGAAGGCCCGCGACATTTCCAAGGGCAAACTCGACGGGCGTTCCCAGGAGATCCAACGACTCATCGGCCGTTCGATACGCGCCGCCGTGGATCTCGAGAAACTCGGCCAGCGGACGATCTGGATCGATTGCGACGTCCTCCAAGCCGATGGCGGCACCCGCACGGCCGCGATCACCGGTTCCTTCGTGGCGTTGTCCCTCGCGATCCGGAAGCTGCTTGTGGACGGCAAACTCAAGGAGTCGCCGATCCTCCACGGCATTGCCGCCGTCAGCGTCGGCATTGTCGGTGGCCATCCGATGCTCGACCTCTGTTATGTCGAGGACGCGGCCGCCGAAGTGGACATGAACCTCGTCATGAACGACGACGGCGACTTCATCGAGCTCCAGGGCAGCGGCGAGGAGTCCACCTTCAGCCAGGAACAGCTCGATTCCATGCTGGGCCTCGGCAAGCAGGGCATCCGCCAGCTGCTGAACATTCAGCAACAGGCTCTCGCCTGAGCGACAGGCGTCGGACTTGCTTCTTCTCTCCCCATGACCGAACCCGTCACCCGTTTATTCCTCTGCCGCCACGGCGAAGTTGAGGAGCGTTACCACCGCGTCTTTGGCGGACGCATCGACATGGATCTCTCCAAGCGGGGCCATGCACACGCCGCCGCGCTGGCCGCCTACCTCAAGCGCCACACCTTCGACGGCTTCTACGCCAGTCCGATGGTCCGCGCCCGCGACACCGCTAAGCCCATCGCCGACCTCATCGGCCAGCAGCCCACCGTCATGATGGGTCTGCGCGAAGTCGATTTCGGCGATTGGACGGGCCTGGCGTGGAATCAGGTAGTGGAGCGGTTCCAGGTGTCCGCCTTCCAATGGCTCGAACAGATGGAGACGAGTGGCTTTCCCAATGGAGACTCGGCCACGACCTTCCATCACCGCGTCGCGCCATGCCTGTGGGAGATCCTCGAGAACCATCGGGGCAAATCCGCCGTGATCGTCTGCCACGGCGGCGTCATCCGCATGGCGCTGTCGATCCTTCTCCAGCTCCCGCTGAAGACCTTCGCGCATTTCGAGGTCGACTACGCCAGCGTCACGGAAGTCCAGATCAGCCCGAGCAAGACCGAAGTCCATCTAATGAACCTCACGCCTTGGCGCGACATCGACTGATGCGTCGCGACCGGCCGCTTTTCTCTCCCCGATGAAATCCCTCCTCCATATCGCCATCGACATCCACGCGGAAGCCGAGGATGCCGTCAGCGAACTCCTTCTTCGCATCTTCGGCATCCCGCCGTCGATCTACGCCGACTA
>JBBRDN010000174.1:0-10143 GCA_038203875.1 Verrucomicrobiota bacterium | reverse complement strand
AGCCTGCAAGGGCGGCAGCCCCGCCTACTCGAACTTCGAGATCGCGGCCTACCTCACCGAGATCATCCTGCTTGGTTGCGTCTCGATGCGCGCCGGCAAGAAGCTCGAATGGGATGGCCCGAAGATGAAGGCCAAGAACATCGACGTTGCGCACCTCGTGAAGCGCAATTATCGCAAGGGTTGGGAAATCCCGGCCTAAGCCACTCCGTTCGTCAACGCTCCCCAAGTCTTCGACCGAAGGCTTGGGGAGTTTCTTTTGCGGATCCGTCCGCACTTCTTCGTGTCGTTGGCGGCTGCCAATGATGTTCATCCGCGAAGCGCACCAAGAGCACGAAGCGGAGCAGAGACAATGGCCAAGACTCCCGCTGACGAGGCAGTGCTCTTTTCGTCCTTCGTGGAAAACGCGTCCTATGCCGTTCTTGAAACCGCCTTGAACGCCTCGCCCTCGTTGAGCGTAGGCCTCTCTGGACGCCCCTTGTATTTGTAGACGAGCTCCATGTTGTCCAGGCCCATCAGCCACAGCATGGTCGCGTGGAGGTCATGGACATGGAGCCGGTCCTTCACCGCGCGCAGACCGAGATCATCGGTCTCGCCGATCGCCTGCCCGCCCTTCACTCCGCCGCCCGCCATCCACATGGTGAAGCCCGTCGGGTTGTGGTCGCGGCCGTTGCCCTTCTCGGACATCGGCGTGCGGCCGAACTCGCCACCCCAGACGACCAGCGTCTCATCAAGCAGGCCGCGTGACTTGAGATCCTTCAGCAATCCCGCCACGGGCAGGTCCATCGAGCGGCAGAGGCTGCCGTGGTTCTTCTCGATGTTGTCGTGCGAGTCCCACTTGCTGCCGGCGCCATGGTAGAGCTGCACGAACCGAACCCCGCGCTCGACCATGCGACGCGAGAGCAGGCACATGCGACCGAACGTCGCGGTCTCCTTGTCATCCATGCCGTAGAGCTTCTTGGTGGCTTCGGTTTCCTTCGTCAGATCGACGGCCTCGGGCGCTTCGGCCTGCATGCGGAAGGCGAGTTCGTAACTGGCGATGCGCGCCTCGAGTTCAGTCTGCTCGGGATGTTGGTCGGCGTAGCGACGATTCATCCTTCCCAGAAAGTCGAGTTTGCTCCGCTGCTGCGAATCAGTGATGCCTTCGGGCGTGTTGAGGTTTGGGATCGGCTCGGACCCGCCTTGCATGCGCACGCCCTGGTAGACGGCCGGCATGAAGCCGGCTCCCCAGTTGCGCGGGCCGTTGACGACAGATGTGGCGTTGTCCTGCATGACGACAAACGCCGGAAGGTTCTGGTTCACGGTCCCGAGGCCGTAACTGACCCAACTTCCGAGCGAGGGACGTCCAGCCAGGATGGAACCGGTGTTCATCTGGCAGACGCCGGAGGAGTGGTTGATGCCTTCGGCCCAGCAGGAACGGATGACGGCGAGGTCGTCGGCCATCGTCGCGGTCTCGGGCAGCCAGTCCGAAACCCACAGACCGCTTTTGCCGTGCTGCTTCCATGCACGCTTGGATTCGAGAATGGGCGAATGGAACTCGCCCATCGCGGTGATGACCTTGCCAAAACTGGGCGGAATGGGTTTGCCGGCGAGTTGGTTGAGCAGCGGCTTGGGATCGAAGGTGTCGAGATGGCTCGGACCGCCTTCCATGAAAAGGAAGATGACGCTCTTGGCCTTGGGCGCGATGTGCGGCTTCTTCGGCAGCAACGGCGAAACAAACTTGCTGCCCTCGGCCGCGGCTGCGGTGCCGCCGCCGAGCAAGTAGCTCAATGCCAGCGAACCGAAACCCATGCCGGCCTGGTTGAGGAACTGGCGGCGGTTGAAGACAGGGTCCACGTTCTGGCAGCCGAACTTGTGGGGAAGAAATGGGTTCATGGGTGGCACCTATTCGCGTGGTGGTTGGGCTTGGGCTGTCTTCGTTTCGAAGCCCTTCAAAGAAGTGAGCAGGACAAACTGTTTAAAATCCAAGGCGGCAAACTCGGCGGCCGAGATGACCTTGGTCGTTCCATCGGCGAAAAGCGCAGCATGGCCGGGAGTCCGGCGGTAACCGTTCCAGATCGTCGGCTGAGGGACGTTGGCGAACTCAAGGTTGCAGACGGCGACAATCCCTGACCCGCCGGGAAACGAAGCGATTTTTTTCTTCAGCAGATAGTTTTCAGGGGCCGATCCCCAGCCGGTAAACCGACTTGGTTCAATCTCCAACTCCGCCCACCCGTGCTTCGTTGCATCGAAACCGTCGGGATGGTCGGCGAACCAAAGACGAAGAGACGCGCCCAAAGAGGAGCACCGGTTCAAGCTTGCGGAGTTTCGACCGCAGTTCGTCCTCGCCAAAGCAGGCAGCAGCAGAGCCCCCTGCAAGACTGCGCCTGCGACGAGCCCGGCGACTATCTTCCAATGGCGGGATAGTTTCATTCGACGTAGAGGAATTCGTTCGAGTTGAGCAGCACATGGCAGAGGTCGCCCAGGGCCAACGTGCGCGGATCGGAATCCTTGTCCCCGGCCGAGGCAAGCGAACGGATGTCGTTGCCGTGCCCGGTGGAGTCGCGGAAATAGCTGGGTTTGGCCTCGAATTGCCAGAAACCCACGGTTCGTTCGGTCAAGGCTTCGGAGATGAGGAGCAACTGCTCCGGCGGCAGCGCCGTTTTCGAGAACCGGACATCGTCGATCATGCCGTCCCACAGATGGGCCTTACCGCCACGCCCGCCGATGGTCAGCGCGCCCGTCCCTTCCACACCACCGACGACCCAGTGCCCAACCCGGGTCGTGAGCATCGGTTCGTCGTCGTTCGAAAGGTCTTTGGTGTAGAATGTCACGCTGGGACCAGCCGGATCTTTGAAATGGACGGCCGCTGCGACGTAGTAGGGTTTGTCCATGCGGATGGTCACCTCGGAGAAAACCGGTTCGTAGGTCGTTCGATCCTTCGGATTTTTACCGCACAACAGCATGGCCAATGTCTGCGGCTTGCGCTGGGATTGTTTGCCGGTAACGCCGAATGCCCAGCCGGGTTCCATGTGGTCGCCGGACCAACGTCCGGCAATGGTTCTGAGCGTCGCGTCGTCGGGGATGGAACGCAGGTAGACGAATGCCTCGACAGTGAAATCTCCTTCGGGGGCGGCGCTCTTCAGATCGACCGCCAACATCTGCTGGGAGGATTTCGGCATCATCACGGCCGCCTTGCCGTCGCGATACGGGATCTTCTCGGTGAGAAACTCCGCGCTGGCCGAGTTCGCGAGTTCCGGATTCACCTGTTTGCGCTGCGTGAACAGGAACTCCGCCGACCCTTTGCGTTCTTCATCGTTTGGCTTTCGGCCGTAGACCAACCAATAGGCCTGTTCGATGGCGCGGTTCTCGTCGCCGTTCGATTCCTTGTCGATCCGGTCGGCCATCGCTTTCGACCGGAGCAGCATGAACTGGCTGTTGATGAGCAGAAGCGATTGCACCGGGGTCGTTGTGGTGTCACGCGACGATGTGCTGGAGAAGTTCTGCGGGGCATCGAAGACATCGAGCAGCGGATCGCGCGTGTTGCGGAGGACCTTGGTGTAGATTGAACGGTTGAACCGCGATCCGTCCACGGCGGCACCGACGGCATCGAGTTTCAGTTCACCGGTTGCGGACAAGAGCGCGTCCCGGATCTGTTCGGCATCCAGGCGGCGGACGTTGGAGCGCCACAGGAGGCGGTTTTCCGGATCGGCAAGGATGGCACGCTTCCAGTTCTCCGAGGCGGCGATCGCTTCCTTTGAGTTTGCCGGTTCCCGTGGATCCTCAGTAGCCGACGATGACTGCCGGTAAACTGCCGAGGTCAGGATGACGCGGTGGAGCTTCTTGAAGCTCCAGCCGTCGGCAACGAAACGCCGAGCCATCCAGTCGAGCAGTTCGGGATGAGTCGGCTTTTCTCCAAGCCGGCCAAAATCGCTGCTGGTCGCGACGAGACCTTTGCCGAAGTGGTATTGCCAGACGCGGTTCACCATGACGCGCGCGCTCAAGGGATTCTCCGGCTCGGTCAACCACCGGGCCAACTCGGAGCGGCGGCCTGAGGATTGGGGAGCGGTCGGAACGGGCTTGATGTTCGCCGGTCCTTCGAAGAGCAGGGTGAGATAGCCGGGTTCAATCACTTCGTCGCCCTTGCGAGGGATCGTCACGGGCGCGGCCTTGGGACCGACATCGCTGACGCTGTATACCACCGGAAGCGGCGCCGGCTTGGATTTGTCGAAAGCGATCAGCTTCTTGCGCAACGCGGCGACCTTCTCCTTGTCCTCGGACTTCATCTTGGTCGCGAGCCGGTTGTATTCGTAGTCGACCTGCCGGTAGGCCAGCTCGGCGACCTGATGCTCGTAGGTTGTCCGATCCGCTTTCGGTTTGTGGATCAGGGCCTGGATGTCCTCCGGGAAAATTTTGATCGCCGCTGCGGCGGCTTTGACCTTGTAGGGCCCTTCGATCTTCTCGATCTCGTCCCGTATGTCAGCCGTCAGCGTCTCCCATGCCGCAAACTTGACAGCGTAGTCGGCGCGCTCGTTAGCCGTGGCAGCGGGCATATCCTCACGCGGGATGATGCCCGAGAAGAAGGCCTGCAGGCGGTAGTAATCCTTTTGCAGAATAGGATCGAACTTGTGGTCGTGGCAGCGGGCACACTGGAGCCCGAGCCCGAAGAAGACATCGCCTGTGGTGTCCGTGATGTCGTTCAGGATCGTGGACCACTGCCCAACCGCATCCCGGTTGTTGTATTCGTAGATCCAATGCCTGAGGTAACCCGTGGCGACGAGGGCGTCGGGCTCACCGGGGAACAGTTCGTCACCCGCGAGCTGTTCTTTGATGAAGCGGTCGTAGGGCTTGTCGGCATTTAGCGACCGGACGACGTAGTCACGGTATCGCCAGGAGTGCGGCCGGAAATCATCGACGCGGTAGCCGTCGGAATCGGCATAGCGGACGAGATCAAGCCAGTGTCGCGCCCATCGTTCGCCGTAGCGGGGACTGGCCAGGAGCCGGTCGACAAGTTTGTCGTAAGCATCGGTGGATTTGTCGGCGACGAACTCGTCCACTTCCTTCGGCGACGGCGGCATTCCCCAGAGGTCGAAATACAGCCGGCGGATCTGGACGCTGCGGGTCGCCTCGCGGTTTGGCTGAAGTTTGTTGTCGGCGAGCTTCTGGAAGATGAACCGGTCGACATCGGTCCGTGCCCAGCCTCCATCCGAGACTTTGCGCGGCACCACATGCTTTAGCGGTTGGAACGACCACCATTGCCGATCCTCGTCGGTGAGCTTTCCTTTAGCCCGTTTAGCCAAGCCACTGCCCGTCGCGCCAGGCCAAGGCGCTCCCTGTTTGATCCATTCCACCAGGACGGCGATCTGGTCCTTCGTCAGGCGCTCGCCCTTGGGCGGCATCTGTTCCTCCTCATCAGTCGAAAGGATCCGGGCCATCATCTCGCCGTGGTCCGGCTTGCCGGGGACAATGGCAGGATTCCCGGAATCTCCTCCCTGCAAGAAGCCCGAGATGGAATCCAAGACAAGCGCTCCCTTAATCTTGCCGCCGTCGTGGCTGTGGCACTTGAAGCACTTTTCCGAAAGCAGCGGGCGCACCTTTTTCTCAAAATGCTCGGCCTGCTGCGGCGTCGGTTCCGCCGCCTGGACGGCAACAGACAAGAGCGCAGCCAACGCGAGGATCAAGCGGGCTTTCATTCCCTGATATTAGGCGTCCCGAAGCACGAAGAGACAACAAGTAATCCTTGATCGCCTTGTCTGGATAGTTGCACTTATTGCTCATGCCATTGAGGACCGTTACCGCCCGCATCCAGCAGTGGTCGAGCACCCACGCCGAGCTCCTATGGAGCTATCGCGGCCCCGTCCATCCGAACGGTGTGGACAAGCACACGGTCAGCCAATTCCTTTTCGGCTGGCTGCTCCTGAAGGGAACTTGCAGTTGCCGAACCGACCACAGTGAGATCACTGCCAAGGCCGGCCAATGGATGTTCCCTCCGTTTGGGCCGCGCCACCAAAAGTTCTCACCGGACGCGCGAATCATATCCGTCTCTTTCCTTCTCCAGGGCCCGGGTGGAAGAAGTCTGTTTGACCACGGACCAGGACTGGTCATCGCGGCCCGGCTGGAGCCAGCGCTGGAGAAGAACGCCAACCGGGTCGTAGCGATCATCGAGCGGGAGTTTGCCGACGCGGGCAACCAGCTATTCCTCCGCATGGCCACCCTGCCCCAGCACTGGGAGCTTCAGGCGGCGTTCATGGACTGGCTCAAGGCCTATGCGGAAGCCATGCAGGCATCGGATCATGAACCAACCTGGCCGGAACTGCCCAAAGGCCGTTTCGCCGACGCGGTGCAGAAGGTGGAACGCCATCCTTTCAGCCAGCCATTCCGGGAAAGTGCGATCGCCGGCCACGCCGCCATGAGTGTGCCGCACCTCCGGAGGCTCTTCATCACTCAGCTCGGCAAATCGCCCAAGGAACGATTCGAGGAACGCCGGGCCAAGGCCGCACATTCCCTGGTGACCGACTCGGAAAAGCCTCTTAAAGCCATCAGCGTGGAACTGGGCTTCAGTTCCGCGGCGCATTTCTCGCGGTGGTTCTTGAAGAGGTTCAAGACCAGTCCGCGGGACGCCCGATCCGCCGGCCGCAAGTAGCCTAGCTGTTCAGCAGAACATTCCGGAGGCGTTGGTGAAATTCCGCCGGGATGGATGGGCTGAAGTGAAGCCGCCCGTCCTTGGTCACCCAAACCGCGCCGGCTAACACGCGGCCTTCCGTGATAATCTCACCGACATCGGTGATCATTCCTGGACGAAGGGTTCCCCGTGACAGGCGGCATTTTCCCGCTCGTATCCTGATCTCAACTACGGCCCCGGTCGGGGCCATGTTTCCAACAATTCTCCAAACCAGAACCGCGAAGCCAAGCAGCAACAGTGAAATAGCCCACGGGCTCATGCCCCGACCTGCGCCTTGATGGCGCCAATGATCTGGGCGCTCCAGCTTTCGAGGACGCGCTGGTCCGGACCTTCGATCAGGAGTCGGGCCTTGGGCTCGGTGCCGGAGTAGCGCAAAAGCACGCGGCCACCGGCAGGTTTCACGGCGTCCTCCGCCTTCTTCACAAGAGCCAAGACGTTGTCGAGTTCCTCGAAAGGCCGCTTCTCACGGACACGGACGTTGGTGACCAGCTGGGGATACCGCGTCCAACAGCGGGAAAGCTCCGAGAGCTTCTTCTGGCTTTGAACCATCTGGCCGAGGATCTGCATCGCCGCAACCAGGCCATCACCGGTCGTGGCGTAGTCACCGAAGATAATGTGGCCGCTCTGTTCTCCACCGAAGTTGAAGCCACCCTTCAGCATCTCGTCGATGACGTTCTTGTCACCAACGGGCGTGCGGAGAACGCGGCCACCGGCCTTATTGATGGCCACGTCGACACCCGCGTTGCTCATGACGGTGGAGACGAGCGTTTTGTCCTTCAAAGTCCCGGCCGCGATCATGCCGAGCGCGGTGATGGTCATGATGTCGTCGCCGTCCGTCAGTTGGCCAAGCTCGTCGCAGAGAATGACCCGGTCGGCGTCGCCGTCATGCGCGATGCCCAGGTGCGCCCCGTGTTCGCGGACTTTCGCGCACATCATCTCGGGATGCATGGACCCGCACTCCCGGTTGATGTTCCGGCCGTCGGGGGTGTTGCCGTAGACGAACACGTCGGCGCCCAGCTCGCGCAGGACGCAGGGAGTCGCCTTGTAGGCCGCACCGTTGCCGCAATCGACCACGATTCGCAGGCCTTCGAGCGTCAGGCCACGCGGAAACGACGTCTTGGCATACTCGATGTAGCGACCAAGCGCATCGTCGATGCGGACGGCCTTGCCGATCTCGCTGGCGCTGGGCCGGAGCGAATCGACGGTGCCGGAGAAGACGAGCTCCTCGATCTGGCCCTCGACCGTGTCGTCCAGCTTGTAGCCGTCGGCGCGGAAGAACTTGATGCCATTGTCGTCATACGGGTTGTGGGACGCCGTGATGACGATGCCCGCGTCGGCCCGGAGGCTACGCGTCACATAGGCCACTCCGGGCGTGGGAAGCGGCCCGATGAAGAGAACGTCGACACCCATGGAAAGCACTCCCGCGGAGATGGCGTTCTCGAGCATGTAGCCGGAAAGGCGGGTGTCCTTGCCGATGACGATCTTGTGTTTTCCGCGACCACGCGACTCGGTCTGCATTGTCTTGAAAACGTGGGCCGCCGCCTTGCCGAGCTTGAGGGCGGTTTCCGCCGTGACGGGTTCGATGTTGGCGGTGCCGCGGACACCATCGGTGCCGAAGATGCGTTTGGGCTGGCTCATGGAGAAAAGTTCAACGGACGAGACGAGTTACCCCAATAGTTTCGGGAACGACACTGCGAAGGGCAACTCCGTCGGGGATGTCGACGCGGACGGGACAATTCGTGGCGGTTCCGGCGATCCCGCCAGTGAGGTCGATGTAGGCTCGCACCGCGTCGTTGCGAAAGCCGCTCATCCGGCGCAACTCGCCGTGGATCCGGACTGCCACGCGGTTAGTGGCTATCAGGACAGGCTCAACATTGGCGGAAGACCGCAGAACGTGCAGCTCCACAAGCATGGACGATTCCTGTTCGCCCGTATCGAGGAAAACCCCCGTCAGCCGGCCTCCGGTGATGTCGCTCTGGATTGCCACCCATATCAGGATCGCCGACAGGATGGAGAACAGCTTGAGCGACGAATTGTGGAACAGCGAATTGGACTCAGACATTCCGGCCCCCTTTCATTTCGCGTTTCGCCGCCGGGCTGAAGAGCCCCTTCAGAAAGCCGCTTCCCGCCCGTTCTGGAGCCTTGCGAAGCACGACCGAAGTCAGGAAAGCCCGCAGCTGTTCGACGGTCACTCCACGGGTCAGCTGGCCGTCATACGCGTAGGAGATCGATCCCGTTTCCTCCGACACGACCACTACGATCGCATCCGTCTCCTCGCTCAAGCCGATGGCCGCACGATGGCGCGTGCCCAGGGATGGATTGAGATCCGACCGCTGGGTCAGCGGGAAAATGCACGCCGCCTTCGCAATGCGGTCACCGCGCAGGAGAACGCCGCCATCGTGGATGGCGTTGTTCGGAAAGAAGATCGTTTCCAGCATCTCCGACGTCGCCTCGCAGTTGACCGGGATTCCCGAACCCACGACGTCTTCCAGGTTCTCCGTCTGCTCGATCGCGATGAGCGCACCGATCTTCACGTCGGCCAAACGCTCCACCGTCTGGATGACCACTTCGATGTTCTCCCGCTGTTCCTGGACAGGATTGAACAGAGTGGAAGTTCCAAGCCGGGCGAGTATTCGCCGAAGCTCCGGTTGGAAGAGGACGAGAATCGCGATCGCGCCGAAGGCGAAGAACGTCTTGAGCAGCCACCAGAGGACTTCGAGCCGCAATACGGCGGCCAAAACCGTCATGCCCAAAAGCACCGCGGCAAGGCCGTAGACCACAGGGGCGCCACGGGTCCGACGAATGAGGTTCAGGGCATAGTAGATCGCCACGGCGAGGATCGTTACCTCCACGCCGGCGCGAACCACGCTGGTCCATGAAATTCCCATCAGCTTTTTTGAGCCCTTAGAATCGCTTCCGTCACCTGCAATGCGTGACGCGTCGCCGCCACGTCGTGCGTCCTCACGATCACCGCCCCGCGTTCGACTGCCATGCAAGTCGCCGCCAACCCTGCCGCAAGCCGGTCCGCCGCTTCCGCTCCCGTGATCTGCCCGAGAAATGATTTGCGCGAGACGCCGACAAGCAAAGGACGCTTCCAGTTCCTAAGTGCCTCCATGCGCGACAGCAACGCCAAATTGTGTTCGAGCCGTTTTCCGAAGCCGATTCCCGGATCGAAAACAACCTGTTCCATCGCAACGCCGGCCTTTTGTAGGCGTTCGAGGCAGCTCCCGAAAAACGCGCCAACTTCACCGACAACATCCTTGTAGGCTGGATTCGCCTGCATCGTCCGCGGGTCGCCCCGCATGTGCATCGCGACATAGCCGGCGCGGGTCTCGGCGATGAGGCGCGTCATCGCGGGATCGGCCGCGATGGCGGCCACATCGTTGACGATGTCCGCACCCGCCTCCAACGCGGCGCGGGCGACAGAGGGTTTCATCGTATCGATCGAGATCGCGATGGAAGACCTAAGTCGCATCGCCTTGATG
>JBBRDN010000173.1:0-10226 GCA_038203875.1 Verrucomicrobiota bacterium | reverse complement strand
CGGGGTTTCCAGCGTTTGAGGCCGAGGATTCGTCCGAGCAGAATCTGGTATCCGCCCTTGTGGGCGGTGCCCGTTCGGCGAAGTCCCCGGAATTCCACGATCATCTCCGGGGCCTTGGTCGCGTAGCCGTTGCGGAAGTGGACGACATCGTATCGCCGGTCCTCCAGACGCTTCGCCCAATACGGCGTGCGGTCGCGGTGTTCGATCTGCCCGGGGGATTTGCGATTCTCTCCGGACTTCTTGTTGAGCGCGGCTTGCAGGGCTTGGAAGAAGGAAATGTCCGGAAGATAGTCGGAGCACAGCATGAACCCGATCCAAGGTTACCATTTCATACCGCCGGAAGCCCTCGCCTGGCGAAAGTCGAACCTCATGAAGGTTCCCAACGCGGATTTTCTGGAGCGCACCGGCAGCGAGAACATGGGCGCACGCCTCTGGCGCATGCCGCCGAAGAGCGCCAACACGCTGCACAGGCACCTCCGCGCCGAGGAATTCTATTTTGTTCTCGAAGGCACCGGCCGCCTGCGGGTGGGCGGGGAAACCCTGACCGTGCCGAAATATGGCGGCGTGTTGGTGGGTCCAGAGCTGCTCCGTCAGGTCTTCAATGACACCGATGAAGAAGTGCTCTGGCTGATCATCGGCGCCCCGGAAGAACTGGAGTTCCTGAAAGGCTCCAAGTCGCAGATGGACCTCTCCCTCATTTATCCCGTGGACCCCACGCAACTGCCCAAGGAACTCGATGGCGTGGAGTGGCCGCCAAAAGAGTGAGGCGCGAATCCACGGCCCACCGGCCGCATCGGCACGAACCGCACCCATCCCATGCCCCACGTTCCCATCATTCATGAAGTCGCCGCTTATCCGGCCTGGAAGAAGGTCTTCGACAACGCCGCCGGCATCCGCAAGGAAGCGGGCGAGCGCACCCATCAGGTTTTGAAAGACGATCAGGACGCGAACAAGATCGTGCACTTCTCCACCTGGACTTCCCATGCCGACGCGAGGGCGTTCTTGTGCTTGAGGCCGCGCACTTCGGCGGGGAACTGCGGGCTGAGAATGCCGATGTCGCGTTTCTTCAAACCGGCAGCGGTGAAGACGTCGATGATCTCGCCCTCGGTGGTGATCGCCCTGGAAACGAGCTGCCGGATCGCGGCTCAACTAATTTCTAGCCTGCCGCGGGTTATGCACCGCTTCTCAGGGCCACGAGGAAGTATTCTGAACCCGAACCGGCGAACCCCGGAGATAAATCCGCCTCCACAACCAAGCCCGCCTGCTCCAACGCTTTGAAGATTTGCGAATTCTCCCAATGCCGGATGAGAAACGAATCCGTGTAATCCACCCAGACATCGCCATCCATGAATCGGGTGGATTCTTCATAGCGGAACATCGCTGGTGCTTCGGCGACAGGAATAACCTGAACATCGCGAAAAAAATCAGACTCGGCCCGACGGTAAGATTGAAAAACCTGCCGCGTTGGAATGTCGAGCAACAGCTTTCCGCCGGGTCGAAGCGCCGCCGCCGCCCGTTGGAACGAAGCGTTTACGGCATCCTCGTCTAGGAGATACAGCAGGACCGTGAAGACGCAGAGCGCGAGGTCGAATGGCGGCGATGGCGTCACATCCTGCATCCGGCAGCACGCCGTCTGAATGACAAGATTCTCCTTGGCGGCTTTGGATTTCAGGACCGCCAACATCTCCGCGCACGGATCAAGTGCCACCACACTGTATCCAGCCCGTGTCAGTGGCAGTGCCAAGCGCCCCGTGCCCGCGCCAAAATCCACAATGCGGGCAGGCGGCGGCTGGATATTCTTGACGCACTCAATGGTGACTTCCGTCAAAGTGTCATAGAACCCGCCAAAAGAACGATGGTAGGCTGCATCGTGGTGCTGCGCCCAACTGGAGTGCGGCGTTTTCACGAGAAGATGAGGCGTTGGCGGCGTGGAAAATATCCAACAATACGGTCACGCAAAACTTCGTTGCCGATGATGCCCTCTGTGTTTGCCATCATCAGAGTCATTGCGAGCAACCCCGGAAGCTGACCACAACGCAAGTCATGGCGCGTGGAGCCCAGTTGGATGGGGACGCGAAAAGTGTCGGTGGAGAACGGCCCCATTCCCGGAAAGAAATCCGTCACAGCCCCTTCGCCGGGGAAACTGGTGAGTGACTCCCCTTGGAAATAAGAAATCTGCGCTCCGGTATCGAAGAACATCCGCGATGACTCGCTGCCAATCGTCGCCTTCAAGATCGGAATGCCCATGAAGTCTTCCAAGTTCAATTCTTCGCCAGCACATTCCAAAGGCGCCTTTGAAAAAGACACCTGCCCTTGCGGCACATCGATAAGAAGATCGAACTCGTTCAAGATGTCGCCACCCAGAATGCCAGCCGTCTCGAACCCGAGATAGGTGGAGAGAACTGCGGCGGTCAAACCCATGTAACTTTGGGGGAGACTGAAACGGGTTCCCTCTAACTCGACTGATGAAACCTTTCCGAAACTATTCGGCGCACCAGTATCGAGCAAGAACTGATCTGCAGCCAAAGCAACGAAGAGATGGCCGTGGTTCTGAATTAACTTCAATGACTGCATGGTGATATTTTGGGATTGGTGTTCTGAGATAGATGGCGCTTCTCGTTAAATCGTCGGTCTTTTAGGTGAGGTTGAAACAGGAACGGCATCTGCGCAAGAATGTCGTGGCAGCGCTGGAACTGGCCGAAGAGCTGGTCGTCGAGATCGTTGCGGTCGGTCAGCACCACCAGCGTAGGGTTCTGCATCGCGCTCTCGCGGATCACGCGGGCGGCAAAGAAAAGCATGGTGAAGCTCTTGCCGCTGCCCTGCGTGTGCCAGACCACGCCCGCCCGACGGTCGCCCTGTTTGCCGCCGTGCATCCGGCCCGCCCAGTAGCGGCCGGGGTCTTCACGGAGCACGCCCGCGTCGGTCATGCCACTGGCCCGCACCGTTTCCTCGACCGCCGCATTCACCGCGTGGAACTGATGGTAGCCCACGATGATCTTGTGCTGCGCGCCCGTGTCTGCGTCTTCCTCGAAGACGATGAAATGCTGGAGCAGGTCGAGGAACCGCTGCCGGTCAAACACCCCGCGCACCAGCACCTCCAGCTCCAGCGCGGTCTTCGGCGCATTCGCCGCCCGCTACGCCGAGCAGGCATGGCGCCTGGCCGTGGTCCTGCACGCGGCGGAACATGGAGCCGCCGCCGCGTCGCACCCGATCAGCCACGCCACAGCGAGCCGTGCAACGTCGCTGGTCTCGTGGTTCATCGACCAACAGCTCGCCATGTTGGCCAAGGGCCGGGCCGGCGCTGCCGAGAAGCTGGAAGACTCGGTGCTCGAACTCCTCGAACGAAACCGGGAGCGCAAAGCCCGCGACCATGTCACGGCCCGCGACGTCCATCGCGCCCGCATCGTCGGCACCTCCGAGGCCGCCGCCGGTCTCCTCGCCAAAATGGAGCGCGAACGCCTGCTCATCGGCGAGGACATCCGCCCCACCCACGGCGGCAAGACCACCCGCAATTTCCGGGCACCACAAAACCAACGAAACCCCGTGCCCGGTTGACCCGAACAAACCATGAACATGCCCGCCATCACATTGCCTCCCATGCGTTCCCGCTTCTGCACCTGGAACCGCGAAGGCCTCGTCACCCTGGAACTTCTCCACGGCTCGCACTATGAGGCCGACCTCGCCAAGCGCAGCGCGGCTTTCTGGATCAGACAACTTGAGGCCCACAACCAAGTCGGACCCGAGCGGCTGCTCGATTTCGCTGTCGTAGCCAGCAACGTCCAGTTGGCCTTTCGTCCCGAATGACGTGCCGGGCGGTTGTCACGATTGGCACGGTCGGCACAGGCCTGCCCGGTCATAGTCTGTTTTTGAGGTGATGGGAAAATGAGCAGTTGTTCTTTCCCCCTTGTGCCAACCGTGCCGACCGTGACAACCGCCCGCCCTTTGGCGCGGTTGTCCCGTCGCGTGACCGGTCGGCAACTCCGTTTCCTTTCCGTGGTGCCAACTTTTCGATACACCCGGCTGGGTTCCTTTTAGTGGTCGTATTTGGACCGGCGCGGGTTGCCGTCCGGGCACAGTTCGGCATCAACGAACCATTTGGGGCCGATATTCGCTCACCCGGGTTCCGGACTTCGCGGAGCTTTGCGACATCGCCAGCGGGCCGAAGGGCTTGGGGAACGTTGGCATCCCGATGAAGCCGCCGAATGGCTCGTCACCTTGGCCATCATCACCACGACGCCCAATCACGTCGCCGAACCAGTCCACCACCGGATTCCTGTGATCCTCGACAAACCCATCGCCCGCCGCCGAATGGGCCGCCAGCGAGACCTCGGAGTCCTCAAGTCCCTTCTCGTGCCATGCCCCGATGACCAATTGAAACGCCCCGCGCTCGGTTCGGCGGTTGGCAGCCCGGCCAACGACTCGCCGGCGGTCATTGAGCCGTCCTCGTTTTAGCTTTTGGAAAACTTCCCCTTGGCCGGGTGGCGGTTGCTCCTTAGCGTTTTGCCCGTCACCAAGGTTCCCACATGATCTGGATCGCCCCATCCGAAAAAGACGTAGCCACCGACACGCTCGAAAAACGCCTCTGGGCGGCTGCCGACCAGTTCCGCGCCAACAGCGGCCTCAGCGCCGCGCAATACTCCCAGCCCGTCCTCGGCCTCATCTTCCTGCGCTTCGCCGAAGTCCGATTCAGCAAGCAGCGCGCTACGCTGGAAAAGGCCAGTGCATCGTCGAGACGCGGCTCTCGTGTGGATGAACCCGCCGCATATCACGCCGAGGGCATCCTCTACCTCGCACCCAATGCCCGGTTCGACTTCCTGCTCAGTCTGCCCGAGGCGGCGGACATCGGCGCGAAGGTCAACGACGCCATGCGCGACATCGAGAAGCACAACCCGCAGCTCGCCGGTGTCCTGCCCAAGACCTACAACCTCTTCACCAGCACCCTCCTCAAGGAACTGCACAAAAAAGTCTCCGAGATTCCCGCCATCATCAAGGGCGACACCCTCGGGCGCATCTACGAATACTTCCTCGGAAATTTCGCCATGACCGAGGGGCAGAAAGGGGGCGAGTTCTACACTCCCTCGTCCATTGTCCGCCTGCTCACCGAAGTCATTGAGCCATATCACGGGCGCATCCTCGACCCCGCGTGCGGTTCGGGCGGCATGTTCGTCTCGTCTGCCCGCTTCGTTTCGGAACATAAAAAGAATCCCGCGTCCGAACTCTCCGTCCACGGCGTCGAGAAGACCGACGAAACCGGCCGCCTCTGCCGCAGGGTGGCCGTCCGCAAGGACCTCGCCGTGCATGGGTTGGAAGGCGACATCCGCCACGGCGGCCAGGTGAACAGCTACTACGACGACATCTTGCATCACCACCGCACGGCGCTGCTCAAGGACGACAAAGCCTACCTGCAAGCCGTCGGCGGCTGGGTGAACGGAACCAGAGCAAAGCCATGCTCAAAGCCGTGGCGCTGGCGGAGACGTTTGCAACAACTCCGCAAGCAGCCGCGCATCCCGATTCGCGGAGCATCCGCTGCAACAGGGAAAGCAGATCCAGCAGAAGACAGGCAAGGGCCACGCATACCTGCCGCTCAAGGTTTGCGCAGCCGGAGACGGTAAAGCATCGCCGCGGTGTTCGTATGCCGCAGTTGTTGCAAGCTTCCGGAGCCGGGCACATCCACTTGGGAGGGCGCGTCCTGCCAGGTGTTCAGAAGAATAGCTCCCGGATCTTTGAATTGGAGCGTGTAGAGGCGACCGGTGACGGAGTTGAAGGAAAATTCCCGGGGCAACTGCGGTGTGCCCAGCCCTTTCGCCGAGACAATCCGGAAGACCGACGCGGCATTGGTTGGCGCGGTGCCGGCCAAGTATTCATTCAGGTTGCTGAGGCCGTCAGCATCCAAATCCCCATTCGCGTCGGCGGGATTGAAAGGATTGAGTCCAAATTGCATTTCCCATTCGTCCGGCATGCCGTCCACGTCTCCATCCGGATCCTGCACTTCGAAGGCCCCGATGTCCATCGCCGGTCCGCGCCGGCGCGGCTGCCCAAATCCATCGGTGCCGGTCGTGATCAGCGGATCACCCCGATTGATCACCGGACTGCCCAACTGCGGAATATGTCCGGTTACGACAAAGGGGGGGAATGAATACGTATAGCCTAACGGGCCGAGGTTCGCGGGCAGCCCCAAGATATCGCTTGAGGTCAGTTGGAGGAGGACGTTGGTCGGACTGATGTCTTGAATCAGGTTGTAGCCCCCGGAATCCAAGCGCCCCTCAAAGTCGCGGTCGGAGTTACCGGCGAGAATCGTATTGGCCAGCTGCAACCCGGCGCCGGCATTGGTGGTGCCAAGAAAGCCTCCGCCGAAACCAGCCGTATTGGAAACGATCGTGCACCGGTCCAGGATCGCATTGGAAGTGCAAGCGATGCCGCCGCCACCCGGCCAGCCAATGTTGCCGCTGATGGTGCAATTGGTCATGAACAGTTTGCCGCCTGCACTGATGCCTCCTCCCCCGAACCCGCTTAATGTGTTGGTGGCGCTGTTGCCGTAGATGACTGAATTCATGATGGTGATGGTCGAGCCGGGGAAGCCTCTGATCCCGCCTCCAGAGTTCCCTGATGCCGTGTTGTCACGAATGATGCAGTTGTCCACGATGAGGCTGGTGTTTGCCTGCACCCGAACGCCACCGCCCGAACTACTTCCTGAGTTGCCCTGCTCGATAATGAGGTTCGCCAGTTTCACTATTTTTCCAGGAGCGTTGATTTCAAACACCCTGCCCGAGGTCGGACGTATTGTGACGTGTGGTCTGGTGTCGGTGTCTCCGAACATTTCGCCTCGAATCGTCACCCCGTTTGTTATGAGCAGGGTTGGGATGACATAAGTGTTTGCCTGTAACACGAGAGTGTCCCCGTCAGCCAACTGTGTGTTGATGCAACGCTGTGGGCTAGCCGTTACATTGGGAATGGGGCAACACTCTGAACAGGGGAGACCTGGGTAGTAAATTGTCTTCGCCCCCGTGAAACTCTGATCGTCACCGTAAACGACCCCCCGGCAGTTCGAGGCGACGGCGCGGTAGTGATAAGTGACGACCCCGCTCAATCCGGTGAGGGCCTGGTTGAAGTTGGTTTGCCCGGAGCCGCTGCCCAGCACCTGCGCGGATGTGACATTGCCGTAATTGGTCGTCGTGCCCCACTCGAACCAGGCACTGGTTGCCAGTAAGCTCGCGCTGCCATTGAGCGTGGTGGCGTTGGTGTAGGTAGCACCCGTCGCGGCCAGCGTCTGCACCGCCGGTGGCGACAAGTTGATCAGCAAATCCCCGACGCAGAATTGGTTTGATCCAAAGGTGAACACCCGCACCTCGTCAATCGCACCGTTAAAAAAGGTGTTGGCCGATCCTTGCACATAGGCTCCGAGGCCAAATCCGCCAACGACTGCATTGGGAGTGAGGGTAGTCGTTCCGATCGCAATCCCGTTCACATAGAATGTGGCCGTGCCGTTGTCGCGCACCAACGCTAGATGCGCCCACGTTTCCGGTGACGCAGTTCCGCCGCTGATCTCTCCCACGCCTCCGAATAACGCAACATAGCCACCACCGCTCTGATACATTCCCCAGCCTCCGGCCCCAAAGCCATTGAAGGCGATGAAACCAAATCCGGCATTCGTGGTATTTGGTTTCACCCAGGCTTCGATTCCGAAGTTGTTCACCGCCGGGGAAACCACGGCGTTGCTCAAATACTGGCTCGTGCCGTTGAAGTGGAGGGCGAGTGAACTGCCCACCTGGTTCGCTGCGCCGGTCGAAACGGCATTGGTGTAGCGCGGGCTGCCGAATTGTTTGAGGTGATTCACGCCGACGAGGTCGGTGGTGGTGTTCGTCACGGCCAAGCCGTTGGCCGCGCCCGGATCATTTTCCCCGAGCCGATACCAGGCCACATTGGTCACCGTGGCGTGGGCGGAGGTGGCGAGCGCGGCTCCGAGCGCCAGACCCAAGCCGCATCTAATCGTTACCAGCAGCAAGGTTTTCATGATAATTTCCGGGTGCTTAGGAGAATAACTCTATACCACAAGTCCACCGGTTGCGGAACGTTTATTTGCCGTCGGAAACTGGCATATCCGGGCGTGGTCGTTGTGTTTGCTGCCGACGTGGACGCATTTCCAGGCAGGCGCGGTGCGCCGAAGATTCGCGCCAGGCAACTGATCTCCGAACTGGAAGGCACGGCCAGCGGCCCGCATGCCATTTGCGTGGGCTGCTTCAGCTTCCACGGCATTCTGGACCCCTGACGCCCGGATTCGGTGGGCTTCGTCAACGGCCTGCCCCTGGTGGTCATCGAGTTGAAGAAGCCCGGCGTGCCCGCACGCGCGGCGTTCGACGAAAACCCGACGAGCTACAAACATCCGCAGAACGGCATCCCGACGCTGTTCGTATTCAACGCGCCCCAGGAAAGACGAATGACGCCTTTCGATAGTCGAACGGACTGCGCTTCGGAATTCACACCGCGGATTTCGCATTTCCCTGGTCGCTGGAGGTGAGGCTTCACGGGCCGTGCGGCTCGAAGGCTAACTTGACCCAAACTTGACCCACACTTGACCGATACTTGACCCAGGATTGGCCCATTGGCAGGCTGTTAAACATGAGCTACGAGCCGCAATTCACCATCACGGCGGCGCTGCTGACGCGGGTGGAGAGCATCGCCGCGCTGCGGGAGCGCATCCAAAACGCCACGGTGCAGGTGCCGTGGATTCCCGCGCTGCAAAAGGACACGCGGGCGCGCAATACGCACAGTTCGACGGCCATCGAGGGCAATCCGCTCACGCTGGAGGAAGTGCGCGCGCTGGAGGAAGGGACAACCGTCGCCGCACCCGTGCGGGCGCGGCGAGAGGTGCTCAACTACTTCGCCGCACTCCGGCATGTGGAGAAGCAGGCGGCCAAGAAGCGGGTGACGCACGAAGACCTCTTTCGCCTGCACGCCATCATCGCCGGCGAGGTGATGGACCAGGGCGAGGCAGGTCGCTACCGCACGATGCGGGTGCGGGTGGGCCAATTCGTGCCGCCACCGCCGGAGGATGTGTCGGCCCTGATGTTCGAATTGCTCGAATGGTGGAACAAGGACGCGCCAGGATTCTCGCCGGTCCTGAGTTCGGCCATCGTGCATCATCGCTTCGAGACGATTCATCCGTTCGCCGACGGAAACGGGCGCGCGGGCCGCGCGCTGGCGTTGTGGGAGCTTTACCGGCGCGGCTTTGACTCGCACCACCTCTTCGCGGTGGACGAGTTCTACTGGGAGGACCGCCCGCGCTACTACGCCGCGCTGGACGCAGTCCGGCGCGAGGGCGATGACCTGACCTCGTGGCTGGAGTATTGCGCCGAGGGTTTGCAACAGACGCTGGAGCGGGTGTGGGAGCGGATGGGGCAGCTCTCGGTATCCACGGCGCGCGAGCGGGTGGTGTTGCGTCCGCGGCAAGAGCAGTTGCTGAAACTGCTCGGCAAGAGCGGCGGCCTGACGCCAGCGGAACTCTGGGCCGCACTGAAGGTGTCCAAGCAGGGCGCGATGGATTTGCTGCGTCCGCTGGTAAAGGCCGGCTTGGTCAAGCGGGTCGGCACGATAAAGACGGGCCGTTACGTTTTGAAATGATCGGATCGTGAACCCGCTTTACGGCGCGGTGAAGCCCGACCCAACGGCGCTGGCGTTCGCCGGGCCCGTCGCTGGTCTGGCCCCCATCGCCGCCGCCATCCGCGCCCAGTTGGAAAAGCTGATCCGCCTGAGCAAGACCGAGGAAGAACTCGTCATCTTCGACATCCTCACACGCCCCGCACCAGAGTTGAGCACCGACGAGCGCGCCGAGGTGAAGAAGGTCGCCCGCGACCTGTTGGCCCGGCTCAAACAATTGCTCGTGCTCAACTGGCGGCAGAAGTCTTCGGCCCGCTCGCAACTCAAGCTCGCCATCGAGGACGTGCTCGACGGCGGCCTGCCCCGCGCCTACGGTAAACCGCTCTACGAACAAAAGTGCTCCGCCCTCTTCGAGCACGTTTTCGAGATGCCGGATGAGCGCATCGCGGTTTGATGATTTCCGGGACGTTTCTCGGTTCTTCAGCTTTGCTCCGAATTAGTGCCTGGGTGGGAGCCTGTGGCATTGAATTTGCCAAATTTTTGTGACCCCTGACCGGTCGGCGTTGGTGCGGGTCGCTCCGGTTTCATCCCCCCCCCCCCCCACCCAAACATTGTGACGCTTTGCTGACAGA
>JBBRDN010000172.1:0-10231 GCA_038203875.1 Verrucomicrobiota bacterium | reverse complement strand
GGCCACGAGCACCCGGCCGCGTGCGATGGCAGCATCCGCACTGAGACAGACGCTTTCCCGATACCACGAATCGGCAGACAAATTGATCACTCCCATGATCGACGGCCGACTGTTGGAGGCGAACTCGACCCCGCCGATCGTGAACTCCGCAACCCTCGCCACCAGGTCTTGACCGTGTGCAGCCACCAATGAACCCAACATTTCCAAGGACAACATGGAAAAGAAACTGCCAGCCAGTGTCCGCGAAGCAAGTGGCCGCAGAAAAAGCAACCCGTCGGAGGAATGAAGAAAGGAAGTGGTGCATCCGGTGCGATTCGAACGCACGACCATCCGCTTAGAAGGCGGATGCTCTATCCAACTGAGCTACGGATGCACAAGTAACCGCCACCAAGTCCCGGCGTCGTTCGCGACACTGCCTCGACGAACCGAACCACGCCCGTTCTAGACGAAGGCTCGCATTGACGGCAAGCCCCGGGGTGGCTCTGCCGACAAGTCTCATGCATAGACGGAGTCGGATTCTGCGCCGATCAACACATTGCATCCGGCAGCTAGGGGACGGTGCCTGACGATTTCAGGATGCGGGCAATGAGTTCTTGGATGGCAGCCGACCAAATGTTGCCGCCTCTCGACTCGAGCAGGATTTCGAGGAGCCAGTCGCTAGACATAGGCGACACTTATGGAGAACCTAGGAAACAAGTATTTCAATCGCGGCGACCCCGGTGCACTGATGTTGATAGCTAAGACGCGCGTAGGATTCGCCGGGCCAAATCGTTTCGAAAATCAACCACAAGATACCCATGTCAACCGAAGCCAAATGCCCTTTTAACCACGGGGCCAGCCTCCCCACCACCAACCAGGACTGGTGGCCGAATCAACTGAAGGTCGAACTCCTGCACCAGCATTCCACCAAGTCCGACCCGATGAGCGGGGACTTCGATTACGCGAAAGAGTTCAAGAGTCTCGACCTTGCGGCGTTGAAGAAAGACCTCGCCGCGTTGATGACCGACTCGCAGGACTGGTGGCCGGCGGACTTCGGGCACTACGGCGGTTTGTTCATCCGCATGACCTGGCACAGCGCCGGCACCTACCGCACCGGTGACGGTCGCGGCGGCGGCGGTCGTGGCCAGCAACGCTTCGCCCCGCTCAACAGTTGGCCGGACAACGTGAGCCTCGACAAGGCGCGCCGGCTCCTCTGGCCGATCAAACAGAAGTATGGCCGTAAAATTTCCTGGGCTGACCTGATGATTCTCACCGGCAACGTCGCGCTCGAAACGATGGGCTTCAAAACCTTCGGCTTCGCGGGCGGACGCGCGGACACTTGGGAGCCGGATCATGATGTCTATTGGGGCACCGAAAAGACCTGGCTAGGCGGCGACACTCGTTACACCGGCGACCGTAATCTCGAAAACCCGCTCGCGGCCGTGCAGATGGGTTTGATCTACGTGAACCCGGAAGGCCCGAACGGCAATCCCGATCCCGTGGCGGCGGCGCGCGACATCCGCGAGACCTTCGCCCGCATGGCCATGAACGACGAGGAGACGGTGGCGCTCATCGCGGGCGGCCACACCTTCGGCAAGACCCACGGCGCCGGTCCGGCGTCCAACGTCGGGCCTGAGCCGGAAGCAGCCGGCCTCGAAGAGCAGGGCTTCGGCTGGAAAAACAGCTTCGGCACCGGCAAAGGCGGCGACGCGATCACCAGTGGCCTTGAAGTCACGTGGACCACGACGCCCACGAAGTGGAGCAACAATTACTTTGAGAGCCTGTTCGGCTACGAATGGGAACTGACGAAGAGTCCGGCCGGTGCGCAGCAATGGAAGCCGAAGGGCGACGCCGGAGCCGGCACCGTGCCGCATGCGCATGACAAATCGAAGAAAATCGCGCCGTCCATGCTGACCACGGACCTCGCCCTGCGCTTCGACCCTGCTTACGAAAAGATCTCCCGACGCTTCCTCGCGAATCCCGCTCAGTTCGCCGATGCGTTCGCCCGCGCGTGGTTCAAGCTCACGCACCGCGACATGGGGCCACGAGCGCTCTATCTCGGCGCGGACGTTCCTTCGGAAATCCTCATCTGGCAGGATCCCATTCCTGCGGTGAATCACCCGCTGATCGAGGCGCAGGACATCGCGGCGTTAAAGGCGAAGATTCTCGGCGCAGGTTTGTCCGTCTCCGAACTTGTTTCCACCGCGTGGGTGTCGGCTTCCACCTTCCGGGGTTCCGACAAACGCGGCGGTGCGAACGGCGCGCGCCTTCGTCTGGCTCCGCAAAAGTTCTGGCAGGCTAACAACCCGCCGCAACTCGCCAAGGTGCTCACGGCCCTGGAAGGCATCCAGAGCGCGTTCAACAAAGCCTCGGCTGGCGGCAAGCAAGTCTCGCTCGCCGACCTGATCGTGCTCGGCGGCTGCGCAGGCATCGAACAGGCGGCGAAGAACGCCGGCCACAACGTCACGGTTCCCTTCACCCCGGGACGCATGGACGCATCGCAGGAGCAGACTGATGTGGACTCTTTCTCGGTCCTCGAACCCATCGCCGACGGCTTCCGCAATTACCTCAAAGGCAAATATACTGTTCCGTCGGAGGCGCTCCTGATCGATAAAGCCCAATTACTGACCCTGACCGCTCCCGAACTAACGGTGCTCGTCGGCGGCCTACGCGTGCTGAAAACCAACGCGGGCGGCACGTCCCACGGCGTCTTCACAAAACGTCCCGAGGCGCTGACCAATGACTTCTTCGTCAACCTGCTCGACATGGGAACGGAGTGGAAGCCGGTCTCGCCGGACGCCGACGTATTTGAAGGACGCGACCGCAAGACAGGGGCCGTGAAATGGACGGGCACGAGGGTGGATCTTGTGTTCGGTTCCAATTCCCAGCTCCGCGCCTTCGCCGAGGTTTATGGCTGCGCCGACTCGGAGAAGAAGTTCGTCCACGACTTCGTCGCTGCGTGGAGCAAAGTGATGAACCTCGACCGCTTCGACCTCGCGTAGCTCGGACGGCCATCATGCCGAAGGAGCAGTCTCGAACGGCTCGCAAACGAAACCTTCGCAGCTCGCGAACTAAACGCTATTCGCCGACCTGGATGTCCGTTTCAACCCGGCCCGAAGAAAGGCGATCGTATAGTTCCTTGACGCGAAGCAAAGTTCCGGCGTCGAAACGATTGGTCCAGGCATTGACTGATGCCTCACGCGCGGCCGGCGCGGCGAGGTAGTCAGGCTTGGGCAGCTTCGGATCAACGGCAGCCAATCCATTCGCGGCGAAGTAACGGACGATCGGATACCGATCCCGCATCGCCTGCATGAGCAGTGGACCGGCGAAATCAATAGACGCCTCGTTGGTGTTCATGCCTCCAAGCGCCCGGGCAGTAAGCCCACGAACCAACGCATCGCCCGCGGCGATTGCCCGGGCGGCTTCGGGTTCATTGAACTGGCCCGGCCCCACCATTCCGATGGCCGACGACTTGGGCCACAATCTCGACGATTCACGGATCGCCCAGTTCACCGACTTATCGAGGTGGCATTGATTGCAGGCATTCGGTTTTCCAAGGACGAAAGTATCGCCGGGTCGGGGAATCGAAATGTCATGGGTTCGGTGAGCATCCATGACCCCGAACGTGACTTTCGGCATGTGGCATTCGTAGCAAGAACTGCCCGCCGATCCACTCGAGTGCCTTGTGTGGGCAATAAGGTTCGGCGTTGACGAAAGTTTCGGATGGCATGTGGTGCAGGCGGCGTTGCTCCGGTTGCGCTCCTTGATCATGCCCTTGGGATCGCCGCCGTGCATGGAATGGCAGGAGATGCAGGTGATACGGTTGCCGGGTTGTCCGGACGAATGGCACTTCGAACGAAGAAGCCCTTGATACTCGAAAGCAGATAGGCGCGGAGAGCCATCGCCCCAGAACCGTGTATCAAAGCCCATCGCACCGACCTTCGTCTCCTTCTGGATAGGTGCAAAGAACGCGTGAAGATCCTCGCCGGCGTCGTAGGGATCGCCCGTTGTCATGATCTCGCGGATGCGGTCGAGCGGTTGCGGCACACGTTGGCCGTGGCAATGGCCGCAAATCTGCATTGCCCGATCGGAATCGATCTTTCCCGGATGCACGATCTGCTTTGGCGGCGCATCGCCGGCGTGATCGAGCCACAGCTGCTTTGTCGCGGGCTTGGCCGCAAGTCGCACATGGTCGAGTGCCGGCCCGTGGCACGAACCGCAGCCGATCCCCAGTTCGGCTACCTGGCTATCCCACGTCTTCTTTTCCCAATCGTAGCCGGGCACGGCCTTCGTGTTGTGGCAAAAGATGCAGTTGGAGTTCCACTCGGTGACGTGATGCCGGAAGTCGGTGCCGTCGGGGTAGAAGAAGGATCCGTTGAGATGCATCCACCGGCGGTTCACCAGATCGTAGGCCACGGGAAGTCGGACGTGCCGCGTGCCGTCCACGGTGAGGTATTGCTGCATACGACGGGAACCAACGGTTCGCACCACGGGCAGCGACTGCGTCCTGCCCTGTTCGTCACGGAGCTTCATCGCGAAGTTCGTTCCCTCACGCACCATTTCCGCCGTGACCCCGAGAAAGGCAATCGAGTTCGACCGGACGAAGTCTCCAAGCACTGTTTCCGGGCTGGCATCCTGGGTCATGGTTCGATGAAACGTCCTATGCCATGAATCGAACTGCTCCTTGTGGCATTCTCGACACTCGCTCGAGGGCAGATGGCCATCCATCTCGCTCGCCCGGCGGCGCACACTGCTTGCCGGTGGATCCGCCGCCAGTCCGATCCACGTCGCCGCCAAAAGAAGCGGGAGCGCGATGAATCCGATGATGGCACGCGAGGAACACATGGTGAACGCTGATGGAGGTTAACCAAGGGTCACGATCGCCCGCGAGTCGGATGATTTACAGATCCGGATCGAAGCTCATCGAATCCGGACCAAGCGGTCCGTAAGTGGATCCTAAACCCCCAGCGTGCTTTGTTCCGCCACGGCTACTCTGCGCGACGGCCCAATGGATCCGCGGCGCCGTCATCGGGCTGCGGACCATTCTTGTCCTTCCTTGAAGCACTATGCGCCCTAGACCCACCCGGAGAACAAATGTGTTCCATCTGCACGCACAGTGGGAACGGGGCTTGCTAGCCTGTCCGGATGTGATCTCTGTTTCTCAAAGATCTCCTATGCTGAAATCCCTCATCGGCCGAGCCGGGGAAGTAGCCCGACGCCTTCGCGATCGCCCGCCGTTTCTGGTCACGGCGTTGACCTTTTGCGGGTTCGCCACCTCGGGCCGTGCCGCGGCGGCCGATGACTATGCCGGTTACCGCTACGAGGACTACCGCGAAGACAACGGTCGCATCCACATTCGCACCCACACGATCGCTTCGCAGGTCGAGCTCACTCCCTGGCTGACCGCAAAGGGAAAATATGTCTACGACGGGATTTCCGGAGCCACTCCCACCGGTGCGCCGGTGCAGCTGGGCAGCGACAAGATTCCCACCGCGGTGATCCACGATATCCGGCGATCCTACAGCCTTGAACTCCCGACGAAGTTCGGGATCCACGGGATCGCCCCGTCGTTCTCCGTCAGCCGGGAATCCGACTACGAATCAATCAGTGCCGCCGCGACTTACAGCATTGAGCTCAACCAGAAGAACACGACGTTGTCGGTGGGTCTGAGCCGGGACTTCGACCGGGTGATCCCGAACCGCGGCACCTACATTGCCAAATCACAGGACAAGTCGAAGCAGGACGTGATGATCGGAGTCACCCAACTACTGGATCCCGAAACCATCCTCACGGCGAACCTGACCCTCAGCTACGTCGACGGCTACCTCGCGGATCCCTACAAAGGCGTCAACTTCTACATCAACTACCTCGACCCCTCGTTCGACCCGTCTCCGCTCGGACTGAAAGCGGAGAAACGACCGGATGAGCGCTTCGATCAGATCGTTTACCTATCGATGACCCGATTCTTCAAGCCTCTCAACGCGAGCGTCGAAGCGACCTATCGATTCTATCACAACGACTACGGCATCTTCTCCCACACGGCGTCGATCGCGTGGTTCCAGAAGATCGGCTCCAGCATCGTGGTCTCGCCGATGTTCCGCTTCTACAACCAGACCGCAGCGGACTTCTACACGGTCCGTGTCGTGGGTGATCCGGCGTTCCCGAAAGGCGTGGACTGGGACACGGATTTCGGAATTCCCGGCGTCGGGACCGCCCCGGCACATCCCGAACTCTACTCCGCCGACTACCGGCTCTCGCAGATGAATACCTACACCGTCGGCGTTGGGTTGACCTGGAAGATCAAGGACCGCGTCTCGCTCGACGCCGCCTACAAACGCTACATGCAGCAGGGCCTCGACAGCGCCACAAGCGACAAGGCCTACGCCGATGCCCACGTCTGGACGCTCGGACTTCGCGTATGGTTCTGAACGCCCATCCAGTCCTCGACCGCGTGAGCCGCACCACGACGTGGGAAACCCGTGAGGGCATCACGACGCTGGCGTTCCAGGCGATGGGCACGCGATGCGCCGTCAGATTCTCAGGAGACGACCGCGATATCCGAAGCCTTGGCGAACGCATCGCCGTCTGGACCGCCGGATTCGAGATGCGCTATTCGCGCTACCAGCCGGACAGCCTGGTCTCGCGGATCAACGCCAACGCCGGCATCTCCTGGACGGAGATCGACGCGGAGACCGAACGCCTTTTCTCGCTCTGCGACCAACTCGTGTTCTTCACCCGGATGGCATTCGATCCAACGGCCCTTCCGTTGATCCGCTTGTGGGACTGGAAAGCCCTCGACCTGCGGGTGCCGACCGACCCAGAGGTGAATCAAGCGCGCTCGCTCGTCGGCTGGCGCAAACTCGAACGGCGGAATGGCGCGGTTCGCCTCCCGATTGCCGGCATGGAGATCGACCTCGGTGGCATCGGGAAGGAATACGCGGTCGACTGCGTGGCCCAAATGGTCGCAGAGGCGAAAGTTCCGGGGGCGATCGTCGATTTCGGACAGGACGTGCGCGTCGTGGGCCTGCCTCCTGGAAAACCATTCTGGCATATCGGCCTCGAAGACCCGCTCAAGCCCGGTAGTTGCTGGTGCGGAGTGGCGGTCAAGGATGCCGCGGTGGCCACCTCCGGCGACTACCAACGCAGCCGCATGTCGGGAACACGAAGGATCGGCCACATCATCGATCCCCGGACCGGTTACCCGGTCGACAACGGCTGCCGGGCCGTGTCCGTCATCGCGCCGTCCTGCACCTTGGCAGGCATCCTTTCCACAACAGCCTTCGTCCTCGGACCTCGCGACGGATTGCCGTTGATCCAATCTCAACCCGGAGCTGCGGGTGTCATTTCTACAGACACCTCCCGCGTCCACACCCGTAACTTCCATGAATTCTGTGTCACTTAGCCGATCTCTCATCGCCCTTTCCATCGGACTGGCCGCGGCCCCGCTCCTACAAGCCGAAGGCTGGAAGGAAAACTCCGCGCTGCCGAACCTGAAGAACTTTGGCCTCACCGGCAGCATTCCGGAAAACCTCACGGGCAAGGTCGTCCTCGTCGACTTCTGGGCCACCTGGTGCACGCCGTGCAAGGCGTCCTTCCCCGTTATGGATGAACTCCAGAAACAGTATGGAACCAACGGCCTCGTGATCGTCGCCGTCAGCGTCGACGAGAAGAAGTCGGAGATGGAAAAGTATCTGAAGAAAAACCCCGTCAGCTTCGTGACGCTGCATGATTCCAGCCAGAAGCTCGTCGCCGCAGCCGACGTCGCCACGATGCCCACAAGCTTTCTCATCGATCGCACGGGCAAGATCCGTTTCGTGCATACGGGTTTTGAAGGCGCGAAGACAAAGGCGGACTACGCCAAGCAGATCGAATCCCTCCTGAAGTGATCCCATTTCCCGCCATGAAGACCAAACGACTTCTCCTCGCCGCCGGCCTCGCCGCCATCACCCTTGGCGGCTCCGGCTGCGCCAACGTGAAACCCTGGCAGCGCGGCGCCATGGCCGACTACGTGATGCGTTCGGACCGCGACCCGATGGCCGAAGGTCTGAACGAACATCTCTGGTTCTCCCGCGAAGCCGCTTCCGGCGGCCGAGGTGTCGGCGGCGGCGGCTGCGGCTGCAACTAGCCCGAACAGTTTTCCCCAAAATCGCAAATCTGACTTATGAGTGCCAAACTCAATGCTCTCCGTCGTTGCCAGCTCCCACCGATCCTGCTGGCTGTTTTGCTCCAACTCGCTCCCGCAGTCCACTGGCTTGCCCAGCAGGTCTCCCAACCCGGGGGCCTGATCGCCATCGTCGTCAAGATCGGCGGCATCTCGGCCGCCCTTCTTGGCGGCGCCCAGTCGATGTCCGGCGCGACGACATGGGTCTCAAGCACCAATCCTCCTTCGGGCGGAGTCGGGATCGCCTACCAATACCGAATCCAGACGGCGGGCGTCGAGGTGGCGCAAAGTTGGAGCACGACCAACCTTCCTCCCGGCCTGACAGTCCAACTCATCAATTCCACCTACTTCGTCAGAGGAACACCCACGACGGCGGGAACGTTCAACTCGTCTTTGACCGCGTGGGAATTGCTCGGTCAAGGCGGCGCCTCCACATGGGATTTCGCGACCTTCGTCATCACCAACGTCCCCTCAACGGGCACTCCACCGACCTTATCGACATCGCCCAAGAGCCAACGCCGTTTACCGGGAACCAATGCGACTTTCACAGTGACGGCGGGTGGCACCGCTCCTCTGGCCTACCAGTGGCGAAAGGACAACGCGGCGGTAAGTGGACAGACCAACGCCTCGATCACCTTTTCAAACCTTGCCAGCAATGGAGGCGGCAGCATCGCCGTGGTCGTCACCAACGCGTTCGGATCGATCACCAGTTCCCCAGTGAATCTGTTGGTCGCGGGAATTCCCACGATTACCCATTCCATTGTGGGTGCAGCGCTCCGTTTCCAGTTTCAGGGTGAAACCGGCGTGACCTACCGAATCGAACGCGGTCCAATAGTCGACTTCGTCAACGCGACGGCGATCACAAACGTGACGCCGACATTCGACGGACCCATCACGATCACGAACACACCGACAGTGGGAACCAACTCATTTTTCAGGCTGAGGCTGTTGTCGCCTTGAGGTCTGATCCACTTCCGGAACCTTAACTCTGATGAGCTCGGTGTGTCAGCTAAGTTGCCGGGCGATACCTTCGCTCATGGTCCGCTGCTGCTCGATCTTCATCGCGCTTTGGCTCCAGGCTTCGCCCGTCATCCGCTGGATGGCAGGAGAGTTCAGCGCGGGCAACCTTTCGGCTATCGTCATTCGAATAGGCGGCGTTTCAGCCGGGCTCCTCGGCGGCGCCCAAGCGATGTCCGGGGCCACAACCTGGGTTGCCAGCACGAATCCACCGGCAGGCCCTGTCAACTCCGCCTTCAACTACCGATTGCAAACGGCCGGAAACCACTCGGCTGGAAGCTGGAGCTCGTCAACGCTGCCGCCGGGCCTCGTCATCGCCGGTTCATCGGGCCAGTATTTCGTCCAAGGAACGCCGACCAGTGCCGGCACGAGCACGGTGACCTTGACCGGTTGGGAGTTTTCAAACAAATCGGGGCCATCCGTGACCGGCACAGCCAAGTTCGCGTTCACCAATGGGATTGCCCCCGCGATCACCATCACGCCGGGCACCCAACGCCGACTACCGGGAACCAACGCTACCTTCTCGGTCACCGCTACCGGGACAGCTCCCCTCCGATACCAATGGCGAAAAGACGCAACGGCGCTGATTGGCCAGACCAACAGCACATTGACCTTCACCAATCTCGTGGGCACGAGTGCCGGCAGCATCGTCGTCGTCGTCACGAATGGGTCCGGATCGATCACGAGCGCGGCCGTAAATCTCCTGATCGCCGGCAAGCCCGTGCTGACCAACACTGCGTTTGGCTCGGCAGCCCGGCTTACCTTTTCCGCGGAGACGGGCGTGGTCTACCGAGTCGAGGGTTCCCAGGGTGCCGACTTTGCCAGCGTGGCGACCATGACCACCGTCGCCCCCATGCTCGACGGGACGATTACGATCACGAACAGCCTCCCCCCGGGCACGAACACGTTCTTCCGCCTGCGGCTCCTATCGCCTTGAAGAGTCGATTCCGATGACAACAATCTATGCCATGAACTCCCTTTGTGAATCCGGACTACGGAGAACCGGGTCCCTGATACCGAGAATTTGCCCAATTCTCCTCGCGCTGTGGCTTCAAGCATCACCGGTGATCCGCT
>JBBRDN010000171.1:0-10252 GCA_038203875.1 Verrucomicrobiota bacterium | reverse complement strand
TTCTACACGATGCCGCAAATGAAAGGCGCTGGGACGACGCTGGCCTACATTTTTCCCGGTCTGCCGTATTGGGCGGGCGTGGTGCTGGTGGGCGCGGTCATCACGCTCAACGTGGCGCTCGGCGGCATGAAGGGCATCACGCTCGTGCAGGCCTTCCAGTATTGGGCCAAGATGTTCGCCATCTCCGTGCCGGTGTTTGTGCTGATGGCGGTCTATGGCGGGTATGGCGGACAACTGAGTTTCAACAAGACCGTGCTGCCTCACCCCGAAACTGTCCCTGGTTACTCGGTCATCGAAGGAACTCCTCGCGTGGCCATGCCGGTCCAAGCCCCGAAGGATTCCGTCTGGCTCAACCCCTTCGGCCCGCTGACCACCAAGGCCGCAAAGGCAGCCAACGCCGTGCCGCGCTGGAATCTCAGTTCCGAAACCCGAGCGACGCTGCGGGATTTTCAGGGGCGTCCAGCCTCAGGCATTCTTGAGGTCCTGGAAGACCGGGCGGAAAGCATGGTCAACCGGTTGCGAACCCAGCGCGCCGTGCCCGCGCGCATATCGCAATTCGCCGACTGGACCAACATGCCGCCAAACACTGGCCGCACCCTCCCCGACGGATTCCCCCTGCTCGCGACCCTGCACGAGTTCGGCTTGCTCGCCGAACGCCCCGTGCTGGTCGCCACCAATCTTCCGGGCGGACGGATCGACATCGGCGGTTCGTTTCATTCCCGAGACGAGTTGCTGAAACAGTGGGAGGCACGGCTGCTCACCAACGGTGTGCGCCTCGACATGTCGAACAACGTCATCAAAGCCGTGGCCGTAGCGGATTGGGACCGCTACGCCAACAATCCTGGGAGTGTCCCGCTGGTGCCGTGTCGGTTGTTTGGGGTGCAAACGAATGCCGATTCCCGCTTCCTCGCTGACCGATACGGAGATGTGGTGGGCCGAGATGTCCTCTTGGCGACCAATCTGCCGCCCTTCGTCTCGGCAAGCCCTGAGCAAGCTCCTCAGGCGTTGCTGGCGCCCGACGCTGCGGCTCTGATCCAAAAGACGCTCGCCGGGCGGGGCGTGACACTCATTCCTGCGGGCGACCGGGAAGTCTGGGCCGTGCCGACCGTCGAACTCGCGAAGTTTCAATTCAAGCCGGTGAATGAAAAGCGACTCGCCCTGCTCTACACCTATTCGCTCATCATCGCGCTCGTCTGCGGCACGGCCGGGTTGCCGCACATCCTCGTCCGCTTCTATACCAACCCCGACGGCGTCGCCGCGAAGAAGACCACCATGTGGGTCATGATCTTGATCGGCGTTTTCTACGTTTTCCCGCCCGTCTTCGGCGTGATGGGCCGCAACCTCTTTCCCGAGCTCTACAACGGCGTCGGCTCCAAGGGCACGGACAAGATCGTCCTCGAGCTGCCGCGGTTGCTGAACGAAAAGTATGGCGTCCTCGGCTCGGTGCTCTCGGGCATCACCTGTGCGGGCGCGTTCGCCGCGTTCATGAGCACCTTCTCCGGCCTGCTTGTCTCCATGACGGGCGCGCTGGCCCACGACGTCTACGGCCGCATCCTCCGTCCCAAGTCCTCGCCCGAGGAGCGCATGAGGATGTTCAAATGGTGCGCCGTGCTCATCGGCGCGGTGGCCGTGCTGCTGGGCAGCTTCGTGGAGAAGCTGGAGATCAACTTCATGGTCGGACAGGCCTTCGCCATCGCGGCGGCCAGCTACTTCCCGCTGCTCTTCATGAGCGTCTGGTGGCGCGGCATGACTTTGAAGGGCGCAGCTGCGGGCATGCTCACGGGCGGATTCCTGTCGGTCATCGCCATCTCGCTGACGAGCGTGTCCACGCTGGCGGCGGGAACGGATTCGCTGGCGCAGTCGCTCTCGATGTTCAAGCCGCTCATCGCGTTCTTCGCCGGCCACCCGCTCCTGCGAATCCTCTGCGAACAGCCCGCCATCTGGACGGTGCCGCTGGCCATCACGCTGATGGTCGTCGTGTCCAAGCTGACCAGCCGTGAAGTCCCGGCGGACATCCGCATGAAGATGCTGGTGCTCCACGCGCCCGAGAAGCTCGGCCTCAAACAGGAATACATCCAGGAACACCAGGCCGGGCCGGGGCACTGAAGGGAGCAGGTGGGAAGGTGGGAAAGTGGGCAAGGCAGGGCGATGGTTCCCGCCGAGCCGCCTCGTGGCGATCTCACGACAAGACGTTTTCTCGTGGGACGCTTGAGCCGCCCATCAACCGTCAGGCGTTGCCGCCGTTGCGTATCGGTTCTCAGTAACCCCAGCGGCGGCTCGGCGGAGCCTTCGCCCTACCATCCTGAGAACTTAGCTTTCCTTCTGCCTGATCCGCGTCTTCTGCGGTTGTTCGACTTCGCGCTCTTCGCGGATCAACTCAAGCGGCGGCGGGAAGGGTGAAGTAGAACGTGGTGCCCTTCCCGAGCTCGCTGTCGACGCGCACCTCGCCGCCGTGGGCCTGGATGATGTGCTTCACGATGCTGAGGCCGAGACCGGTGCCGCCCTGCTCACGTGAGCGGGCCTTGTCCACCCGGTAGAACCGTTCGAAGACGCGTTCCTGCGCGTCGGGCGGGATGCCCGGACCGTCGTCGCGCACCCAGGCTTCGACCTTGCCGTCCGCCCGCCTCGAACCACCGACGACGACGGAGCCTTCCGTGCGGCCATACTTGATGGCGTTGTCGATGAGGTTGAAGAGCACCTGCTGGAGGCGGTCCGCATCGGCCGGCGCTTCGATGTCGGCGGGAAACTCGTTCACGAGAGTCACGCGGCGTTCGGCGGCCTTCGACTGGAGATCGTCGAGCACGTGCTGGATCTCGGAACGCAGCTCGGTGGTCTGTAGGTTCAGGACGACCTGGCCGGAATCCAGTTTCGACAGGAGGAGCAGATCCTCGATGAGGTAGGCGAGGCGGTCGGCGTGTTTTTCTATGACGTGGAGGAACTTGGTCTGGACCTCGGGATTGTCCTTCGCGCCGTCGAGCAGCGTCTCCACGTAGCCCTTGATCAGCGACAACGGCGTGCGGAGTTCATGGCTGACGTTGGCGACGAATTCCTGGCGGGTGCTCTCCAACTGCTTGAGCCGCGTGACTTCGTGGAAGACGAGAACCGCGCCGTCGTAGATCCCGTCGTCACCGCTGAGAGCCACGGCGTTGACCCGGAGATAACGCGGTTCGATCCCTGCGAGGCACACTTCAACGTCGAGCACCTGCTTTTGTCTGGCGACCTGTTGGACGACGTCGGATATCTCATGCCTGCGGAAAGCCTCGATGACGCTTTGGCCGAGCACGTCGCCCTGGGCGTTGAGCATCGAACGCGCGGCCCGGTTCAGGGAAACGATGCGGCCGTCGAGATCCACGACGATGACCGCCTCGATCATGCTGTTGAAGACGGCGTCCTGTCGGCGGACAAGCTCGGATCGGTCGTCCTCGGTCTCCTTCCGGGCCTTGGAGACGTCGGACTGGAGCTTGGAGTGTTCCTCCGAGATGAATCTCCGGAGACGGCGACGATCCCGCCACAGCCAAACGGCCAGGGCGGCGGAGAAACCGGCAATAATCCAGCCGAGGTTCATTCAGGGACGGCGACTTGCGGCCCGCTGTTCAGGCCTCGACGAAACGGTAGCCGACGCCACGGACGGTATCGAGGTATTTGGCCGACTTGCCGAGCTTCTCGCGGAGACGGCGCATGTGGGTGTCGACCGTCCGGGTATCGATGAGGTTGTCGTATTCCCAGACGTCCTGAAGCAGCTGCTCGCGGGACTGCACCCGGCCCTTCCGCTGTGCGAGCGTCGTGAGGAGCTTGAACTCGGTGGCGGTCAGTTCGACGCGTTTTCCGGAGCTGCTGACCAGGTGCCGCGGAACGTCGATCGTCAGGTCGCCGATCTCGATCCGGTCGGACTTCTCCTCGGGCACCTTGCCGCGGTCGAGGATCTTGCGGATGCGGAGGACGAGTTCGCGCGGGCTGAAGGGCTTGGTGACATAATCGTCGGCACCCAGCTCAAGGCCGAGCACGCGGTCGATCTCGGCGGCCTTGGCCGTGAGCATGATGATCGGGATGTGGGCCACCGAGGGATCGCGGCGGATGATCTTGCAGACTTCCAGGCCGTCGACTTCGGGAAGCATCACGTCGAGCACGAGCAGGTCGGGCTGGTGTTCCTTGGCGCGCTTGAGGGCTTCGGCTCCGTCGGCGGCGGTCACGACGTCGAATCCGGCGGCCTTCAGGTTGAAGGAAACCAGCTCGACGGCATCGGGCTCGTCGTCGACGACAAGGATCTTGGGTTTCATAGAATCAATTCTTCACCGGGTCCTGCGGCATCGTGCGGTTGAGCACGGCGCGGACACGAAGGACGAGTTCCTTCGGACTGAAGGGCTTCACGACATAGTCGGCCCCGCCAAATTCGAGGCCGAGCACACGGGCGTCCTCGGAGCTCCAGCTCGTGACGAAGATCACCGGGGTGCGGGCATTTTCAGGGGAGCGCCGGAGCATCTCGCAGACGGCGAATCCGTCCATCTCCGGCAGCATGACGTCGAGGAGGATGATGTCGGGATGAGTCTCGGCGGCGCGGAGCAAAGCCTGCGCCCCGTCGCCGGCGGTCACGACATCGAAGCCGGCCCCGCGCAGGTTGAAGGAGATCAGCTCGGCGATGTCTTCCTCGTCATCGACTACCAAAACGCGGCGGCGATCCGTGCGTTCAGGAATTGCTGGAACCATTTTGCCCTTTTCCAAGATGGCGGATGTCCTGGGCCTTGAAGAGGTAGACGACCTCCTCGGCGATGTTGGTCGCGTGGTCCGCGATCCGCTCGAGGCTCTTGGACACAACCATTAAATTCAGCGCGCGCGTGATGGTCGTGGGCTTCTCGATCATGTAGCTCGCGAGCTCGCGATGGAGCTGCTTGTTGATCGCATCCACGTCCTTGTCGCGCGGGACAATGGCCCGGGCCTTCTCGGCGTCGCCGGTGACGAACGCGTCGAGCGCGTCGCGCAGCATTTCGAGGCCGGTCTGGGCCATCCGGGGAATGTCGACGTAGGGCTTCAGCTGGGGTTCCTGGCTTAGCTCCAACGCCCGGCGGCAGACCGTCGTGGCCTCGTCGCCCACGCGCTCGAGGTTCTGGGAGATCTTCATCGCGACGGTGATCAGACGGAGATCCTTCGCCAGCGGCGCCTTCGACAGGAGCGTTATGGCCATCCCGTCGATATCCTTCTCCAATTCGTCGAGGATCGAATCGTCCTCGATCACGGCGCGGGCAAGGTCGTCATCGCGGTCGACCAGCGCCCGGATGCTGCGCGCGACGGAGCTGTCCGCCCGGCTGGCCATGGTGAGGAGCGTTTCCTTGAGGCTTGCGAGGTCCTGTTCGAAGTGAGTCATGGGATGGGTGAATGTCGAAGGTCAGAAAGATCAGCCGAAGCGACCGGTGACATAGTCTTCGGTCCGTTTGTTTGCCGGGTTGGTGAAGATCTTCGTGGTCAGATCATATTCGACGAGCTCGCCGATGTAGAAGAACGCCGTGTAGTCGGAGATGCGCGTCGCCTGCTGCATGTTGTGGGTCACGATCACGATGGTGAAGTCCTTCTTCAACTCGAGGATCAACTCCTCGACCTTGGCCGTGGCGATGGGGTCGAGTGCGCTGGCGGGCTCGTCCATGAGGATGATCTCCGGCCGGATGGCGATGGTCCGGGCGATGCAAAGACGCTGCTGCTGGCCGCCGGAAAGGCCGAGCGCGCTCGAGTGCAACCGGTCTTTCACCTCGTCCCAAAGCGCGGCGCCGCGGAGGCTCTTCTCGACGACTTCGTCGAGCTTGGCCTTTTCCTTCGTTCCGTGCAGGCGAAGCGCGTAGGCGATGTTCTCGTAGATCGACTTGGGGAACGGGTTCGATTTCTGGAAGACCATGCCGACGCGCTTGCGGAGTTCGATGACGTCGATGTCCTTGGCGTAGATGTCCTCGCCGCCGATCCGGCACTCGCCCGTGATGCGGACGCTGTCGATGAGGTCGTTCATCCGGTTGAAGCACCGGAGGAACGTCGACTTGCCGCAGCCGGAAGGCCCGATGAAGGCGGTGACCAGCTTTTCCTTGATCGTGATATCGATGCCCTTGAGGGCCTTGGACGTTCCGTAGAACAGCTCCAAACCCTTCGTCTCGATGAGCGGCACCGCCGATTCCTGTTCGGCGGTGGCCGGCGTCGAAGTGGAGTTGGTTTTGAGGGTGATGGCGGCCATGGATGAATCGTTCAGTGCCCGGCCCGCATCGCGCGGCGCATCCGGGCGCGGGCGATGATGGCGAAGGCGTTCAGGGAAAAGGTCAGGAGCAGGAGCACGAGCACGGTGGCGTAAAGGATCGGGCGGGTCTTCTCGATGTCGGGCGACTGGGTGGACAGGACGAAGACGTGGTAGCCCAAGTCCATGAACTGGTCGCTCAAGTGGGTCGGCAGGTCGGCCATGAAGTAGGCGGCCCCCGTGAAGAGAATCGGGGCCACTTCGCCGGCGGCGCGGCTGATCGCGAGGATGGCGCCGGTCAGGATGCCCGGCAGCGCGTTCGGCACGACGATCTTGATGATGGTCTGAAGCTTGGTCGCACCCATCGCAAGGCTCGCTTCACGCAGGCCGGGAGCGATGGCCTTCAGCGCTTCCTCCGTGGCCACGATCACGACGGGGAGCGTCATGACCGCCAGCGTGAGGGAGGCCCAGAGGACTGTCGGTTTGCCGAACTCCGGCGACGACGCACCGGACAGGACGTCGATGTTTTTTCCGAAGAAGTTGATGAAGAAGCCCACGCCGAAGAGGCCGAAGACGATGCTGGGGACGCCCGCGAGGTTGTTGATCGCGGCGCGGATGACCCGGGAATAGACGGATCCGCTCCTGGCGTATTCCGTCAAGTAGACCGCCGTGATCACGCCGATGGGAATGACGAAGACGGTCATCACCAGCACGCGGATCGTGGTTCCGATGATCATGGGCAGGACGGCTGCGGATTTGACGTCGAAGAAGTCCTTCTCCGGAATGGTGGAGACGAACCGCCATGAAAGGTTCCCGAAGCCGTTGATCGCGACGTTCCCGACGATGATCACCAGGATCACCAGTATCAGCGCGGTGGCGAGCAGGGTGACGCCGGACCAAATGCCCGACGCGTAGTCGGTCGTCGTCCTGACAAACCGGCGACCTGTGGGTGTTGCGGAATTCGTGCTCACTTCTTTCCTTCCACGCGGTTCTTGAGGCGATTGATGACGACGTCGCCGATGAGATTGGTCACGAAGGTCACGGCGAAGAGCAGCGTGCCGAGCATGAACAGGATCCGGTAGTGGTGCCCACCCGAGACCGCCTCCGCCATCTCGGCCGCGATCGTCGTCGTGATGCTGCGGGCCGAATCGAAGATGTTGAAGCCCATGACCGGCGCCGAGCAGACCATGAGGACGATCATCGTCTCGCCGATGGCGCGGCCGAATCCGAGGACCACCGCCGCGAAGACGCCGGGCATCGCGGCCGGCAGCACGATGTCCCAAGCCGTCTTCCACTTCGAAACCCCCAACGCCAGCGCGGCCTGCACGTAGCTGCGCGGCACACTTGTCAGCGCATCCTCGGCGATCGAGAAGATCAGCGGGATCACCGCGAAGCTGAGGGCGATCCCGGCCACGAAGGAATTCAAGCGGGTCTCATATCCCAGAAGCCCCTGCAGGAAGCTGGCCATCACGATCAGCGCGAAGGTGCCGATGACCACGCTCGGAATACCCGACATGAGTTCGATGCCTGGCTTGACCAGTTCACGCACCCGTGGCGACGCGAGCTGGGAGACATAGATGGCGGCGCCAAGCGCGAGCGGAACCGCGAACAGCAATCCGATGAGCGTAGTCTTCAGGCTGCCGATGAAGAGGGGGACGATGTTGTATTTGTGGATGTTCCCGACCGGCTGCCAGATGTATTCCGGCTCGCTGTAACCGGTCCATTGATAGGGACCGACGAGATAACGCCACTCGGCGGAATTGAGCTTGGCGTCCTTGTCCTGGCCGAAATCCTTGTTCTTCTCCTTGAAGCTCTCCTCACGGATCTCCATCAGCAATTGCATGGTGTCCTTAAGCTGAAGCGCCAGCAAACCCCGGACGGCGGGAAGGTCGACCGGCTTCAATCCCGGGACGTTCTTCATCACCTTGGCGGCGGCCTTCTCGATGTCGGCCGGGCAATGATTGGCTAGCTTGGTGCGAACCTCCTCCGGCTCGATCTTCAGTTTCTCCGCCAGTTCGGCGGGTGAAAGCCCCTTGAGTTCCTTGGTCAACTCGCGGCCGAACCGCGCCAGCTTGTCCTCAAGATCGCCCTTGGTGATCCGGAGGTAGGCGAAGAGTTCAACGGCCGTGCGCTTCTCCAAGTCGGACACGGGCAACGCGTCTTCGATCCCGGCAGCGTTTACATCGCCGGTGAAGACCGGCCACGCCTCACGGCCTACAAAGACGAAAATCAGGAAAATCAGGCCGATGGTGGACGACGCGACGAGGAAGATGAACTTCTCGGCGATCCATTCCAACGGGCGCGCCTTGTGGCCACGATGGATGCCCATCCAGCCGGCGGAACGGCGCGCGTTGTCGGGCTGGTTGTTCGTCACAAAATCAGGATAAGGAGGGCGGATGACCGTTGCCAAACGACATTTGTGCAACGGCGCATCCGCCCATGGTAATCAGTCGCAGGAGGAACCGTGACTGAAAGCGGTTACGATTACTTGGAACGCAAGTTGGTCGGCAGCGGGAAGTAGCCGACATCCTTGACGACCTTCTGTCCGTCGTCGCTCCGGATCCACTTCAGGTAGGCGCCGATCTCGCCCTTGTCGATGGCCGGGTTCACGTAGATGAACAGATGGCGCCAGATGGGATACTTGCCGGAGACGACGTTTTCCTCGGAGGGCTCGATGGCTTCCCCGCCTTTGGAGACGGAGACCTTGATGTGCTTGGCGCCCGCGCCGTAGGCCGCGCCGCCGTAGCCGATGGCATTCTTGTCCTTGGCGATGCCCTGGAGAACGGCCGCCGTGCCCGGCATGGTCTGGGCGCTGGCGACGAAATCCTTGCCCTTCAAAACCGCTTCCTTGAAGAACTCGTAGGTGCCGGAGCTGTTTTCGCGGCTGTAGACCACGATGGGGGCGTCTTCGCCTCCAAGATCCTTCCAGTTCTTGATCTGGCCGGTAAAGACCGCTGCGAGCTCTTCAAGGCTCAGGGACTGGATCTTGTTGGACTCATGGACGAAGACCGAGAGCCCGTCGAGTGCGACCTTGTATTCGGTGGGGCGTTTGTTGAAGGCCTTGACGCAGGCCTCGATTTCCTTGGCCTTGATCTTGCGCGAGGCGTTGCAGAGGTCGGTGGTGTTGTTCTGGAGCGCGGCGAAGCCGGTGCCGGTGCCGCCACCGGTGACGGAGATCTTGGCCGCGGCGTTCTTGCCCATGTAGGTCTCGGCCCACTTCTGGGCGACGACGACGAGGGTGTCGGAACCCTTGACGGTGATGTTGCCGGCGAAGGCAGAGGAAGCGGCCATGAGGCCGGCCACGGCGGTGGCGAGGATGCGATTGGTCAATTTCATAGTCTTGGAAGTCTTGGTTTGGAAAGCCGGTTAGAACTTCACAGCGGCGTCGATCTGGATGCGGTCGACCTGGCTGTTGGATCCCGAAGGGATCTCGTTGATCGCCTGGAAGCTATACCAGCTCACGCCGAACGTGAGGGAGTCGTAGGGGGAGTAGGAAGCCTTGACGATGTGGCCGCGGGTGTTCGTGCCCGCACGATAGCCCGCGCCCGCGCCGCTGTTGGGGATGCCGGCCCCACCGTAGAACGCGCCGATGTCGGAATCGACCAGCTCCTCATACCACGCGTCGGCCTCGAGACTCCGGTAACGGTAGCCGATTTCCCACAGGTCCTTCTTGCCGGACTTGCCGAAGGTCAGCCCGACGGAATAGGCGGTGTTCCGGTCACTGGCCGCGCCGGGATTCTGCATGAAGTCGCCGGCGAACTTGATCGGGAACGCGCCAGGATAGAACGGGAAACTCTCCAGCGTGTAGGTGACGGAGGCGTCGGCCACGTAGGGATTCATGTTGTAGAGCAGCGTCGTGTCGGCCTTGCGGGTGTTGCCGAAATTCACATTTGGGACCGCGGCGTTTCCGAGCTGCTGGTCACCCACGATGACGAGGCCAGCCACGCCGACGCTGGAGGTGATCTTCTTGTTCCATACGGCATCCCAACGCAGCTGGACCACGCCGAGCGCGCCGTCATTGCTGCTGGCGGACACTTCCTTCAGCAC